>CAZHIQ010000002.1:0-181594 GCA_964532595.1 uncultured Roseivirgaceae bacterium | reverse complement strand
CAGACCTCGTGACATTATTGTCTTCGTTCCCGCCCCTCCTACCGCCGAAACACTACTCGGTACCCCCATCGCACAGCAGCTGGAGCGTATGGGTGGAGACCTGAACAAAGTATTTCCATCCTTCCGCCTTTCTTATACAGATAAAGACCTGGCACTGTATCTTACCATGAACCAGTTACATCGCACCGTAACGTTCAACGCGGCATCGCTGAAAAGCAATACAGCCACGCGACAGAGCGTCAACTTTTCTACGACGTACTACCTGAAGGGAGACTCTCTGGTTCTCGAAACGCCGTTTAACCGAACCCTGTTCGGAAACGCCGCAACCATCAGAAGTATCCGGTTACTCGATGAGGGTCAAAGCACTCTCGGCGCATGCGCTGAACCCCTTACCTCACACAACTATACAGGAACCACTTCCTCGAACGAATCTATAACACTGGAATCAACCCTTCTCGATGTTAGTGGGAATACCTTTGCGCAGGAATCGGATTTTTACTTCAGTCCCTTGGAGTACGTATTTGAAGGTGGATTCTCCGCGGTAAACCGGATCACGAACGACATCACCGGCGCCTTGGAAATGCATCTGTATTACAACTTCGAGCTGGGTGGAGGAGACAAGCTGTTCGGCATCGGATTTGTCATCCGAAACCCCGATAATACAATCACTTTTGCGTTGCGCGAGTTTACCCCCGTGTTGAATGATAATCAGATCATCTTCAACTTCGAACCCGACATTTCCATTTTTAATGCTCCGACCAGCGCGACTAATGTGGCCAATATCTATACGTATCTCGACGCGCTTACTGAGGGTGACCAGACTTACGTATTCCGAATTAACACAGGAATTTTCGAGTTCCATAACCCGTGCACGGGTTGGAGCTTTGTCTTTATTGATGCTAACTAACAACCTTGCCCGGCAATTCATAAATCCTAAAACCAACACCATGAAGAAGCTCAGCAGACTACTCCTACGCCCCGCCCTGATAACTTGTATAGCTGCCGGCATTATTTCCTGTGGCAAAGATGACCCGGCGCCGCGAATCACGGTAGCGTTCTCAGGTACCTCAATGACAGTAAGTGAAAACGATGGAACCATCTCCGTCGGCGTCGAATTAAACCGAGCCTACGGGAAAGATCTCAATATCGAATATTCCGTTAGCGGCACAGCGAGCGACCAGGACAAGGTCGGTACCGCGGCAGCAGACTACCAGATAGAGGGCACGCATGGCGTGGTGAGCATCCCGGCCGGCAGCACAGAAGGCACTATCAATATCACCATCATGAATGACAATATCTACGAAGAAAACGAAACCATCGTTCTTCGGATAATAGATACGAATACAGGCGATGTTCAGATTGGCGACGCCAGCGAGTTCGTCATTACGATTACCAGCGACGACCCTCAACTAACGGCTTCCTTTGCCGCGGCCACCATGACGATAAACGAGGACGACGACTTTGAGGGGCTCATACAAGTCGTTGTCCAATTGGACAAACCCGCTCCGACCGACCTGAAGCTATCCTACACCATCGACGGCAACGCGCTGGATAGTCTGACAGGCCATAATGACAACATACCCCCCATGTACTACGACTATCACATACACGGAGTAGCGGGAGAACTGGAAATTCCGGCCGGAGAAACGTCAGCAGCCATCGAGTTATGGGTGTACACTGACCTTCTCTTCGAGGATGATGAAATCATCGAATTTACCTTGCAGCCATCCCCCGGCATTGCGATCGGCGAGCGTGCTTCCATTGAAATCACTGTTCTGCAGCAAAACGGAAAGGTAATTGCACTGGTGTGGTTAGACGAAGCGGCTGCACAGGGGGTCGACATGGATCTCTTCCTTTGGTCCGGGCCCGATGCCGAAAACCTGGCGCTGTCGGCCCTGTCAGCTACCGCCGGGACCGACGTGGAGATTGTCTTCCTTCCCTACATCCTGACCGACGCAATGGAAGACTTTACCTTTGGCATGAGTTACAACTATTATGACGGCAATGCCGACCCGCTCGATTTCGAAGTACACTTCGCCGATTTCGTAGATGGTGAGGTTGAAGGTATCGGCGATCGCGACATCTTCACAGCCACCTACACAGCCGCTAACAGATTCCAATGGACAGCGGCAAATCTGCCAGCGATCGTACAAACCTTCCGAATCGTGAACGGTGAGTACACCGACTTCAGCGAGATAATGGTGCCGGCCTCTGGCAGCCGCACACGCACCTTGAGCGGGCCTTCCTACCTCAAGCGGCAAAGCACAATACGTCCGCGGGCGTTCAAGTAAACGAAAAGGGGCTATGGATAACCATAGCCCTTTTTACATATTTGTCTCCAGGACGTAGGGCTAACACCCGCTTCAATGCGCCAGCTTTTTAAAGGCAGAAACATTCGTTCATTAGCTCATCGAACAAAACCGCAAGTCATCTGTTTGATCAGCCGACGATCATTTCATGCACTAAGATCTCCATCGTTTCTTTATTTCTTTGCCGCAGGTTAATCCACAAACATTTTTTTGCTCGCCTATCAGGCGCATAACCGACCGACAACTAATTCTTATGAAAAAAATCGCATCACTCATCCCCCAAGCGCTATGCGCGGCCGCGCTGGTCGTTTCCGTTTCCAGCTGTTCTGAAGAAGAAATTACTCCCCGGGAGGCACAACCGGCGGCAACTGAAGCGACGAGTCTGCAGGGTGCCATGACTATCACAGGAGTGTACACCTCCTATAAGGATGTGGCCGACTGCAAGACCTGCTCCTATGTCGTACCCGAAGATGTTGATATCGTCGATGGTGAAAAGCTCGGTCTGAAACCCGGCGCTGTCATTTGCCTTGACGCTGCCCGTAAGTATGGCGACATTGAGTTTGTCAATCTTGTTGGCAGTGAAACCAAACCGATCACCATAGGTAGCGCCTCCTTCCAATAATCACTAACAACATATTCCCCGTTAATAAAGAAACCGCCACCGGCGGTTTTTTTGTGTTTTTACGAATCATCTTCCTCAATCTATCAACCGCTTGATCAGCCCTTCTCCCTCACCTCTCGCTGCAGAGTGCAATACTGAACCGCGGTTGCGCTACCAGCAATGCAAATACCTGCCGTCCTTACACACCTGAGAAAGCAGCAATCTTTGTTATGTTTTATGTCGCTTTGAGCGACAATTTTGCACATCCACAAAAACAGCAATTGCCTATGATGTCGTAACACCTGGGTCCCGCTGTCTGTGATTGCTTAATCTTCACTGTTCAACCCCACTTTCCGGAGGCGGCCATTACGCACCGGATCAATTCCTTATTGCCCAAATGAAGATTAACAAAAGCCACAGTCTCAAACGGAGAGCAAAACACACCATCATTCTCTTTACCCTCGCACTTCTCGGAATCCGTTGTTCCTCTGACTCATTACTCCTTGAAACAGCCGACCGGATGGTAGCCGCTGAAATGCATAGTGCCCAGACGAGCGGCACAATCACGTGTGCTGAATGTACACATGTTGTTGAGCCCAAGAAAAATATCATTAATGGAAAAGTCCTCGGTCTCAAACCCGGGGATGTAATCTGCCTTGACGCGTCGAAATCGTATCACGCGCTTATACTCGAAGACCTTGAGGGTACCGCTGACAACCCTATCATTATACGCAACTGCGGAGGAACTGCTCTCATCGATGCCACAGGCAGGTCATACGCAATCACGGCTCGTCGCAGTCGACACTTCCGTATTACGGGCGGAGACACCGATGGGGTGTACGGTATCCGCGTACACCAGGGACATCTCGGGGTAGCCATCGGCGGCCTCTCTACTGATGTAGAAATAGACCACCTCGCGATCGAGAAATCGGGATTCGCTGGAATCATGACGAAGACTGATCCGAACTGCGATCCTGCAACCTGGCGTGAAAACTTTGTAATGAAAAATGTGCGTATCCACCACAACCACATCACCGAAACAGGAGGCGAGGGTATCTATGCCGGGAACTCCTTTTGGGGTGGCATGCAGACTGATTGCGGCGTGAAACTCCCTCACGAAATACACAACATTGAAATCCACCACAACATCGTCGAACGCACGGGATGGGAAGCCATTCAACTCGGCTGCGCCACAAAAGGCGCAAGTATCCACAGCAACATTGTTCGCGACTATGGAGTAAGAAACCAGTCAGCACAGAACAATGGCATACAGGTAAGCTCGGGTACCGGCGGACTCCTTTATAACAACCTGATTCAGGGAGGAACGGGTAATGGTATTATGATGTTCGGCATCGGCGACAACGTCATCTTCAACAACATCATTGAAAACGCCGGGAACTTCGGAATCTTCGCTGACGAGCGTGACACCCCGGGACGAGGGTTTGTGTTTCTCAACAATACGATCATCGAGCCCAACTCGGACGGTCTACGCATCTACGCAGAGCTCGTCCCCGAAAACGTTTTTATCAACAACATCATCACAAAGCCGGGCAGCGGTGTATTCGTCAAAAAGCTCAACAACAGTGTAAAAATCACAATGAGCGACAACTTCTTCACGCATCATACCGATTCCTTGCTCATCGAGAACCGAAAAGCCGGAAACTTCCGCATGAAGAGCAACTCACCCGTGATCGACCGGGGTGCCGACGTCTCAAAGTATCACCGTATCAATGTTGACTTTTACAACCAGGCGCGAGTTGCCGGTACCCGTACCGATATTGGCGCTGTAGAACTCCAGAAAACGGCCCCGAATCCGGGAGACCAGGTCGACCCAGGAGAAGATGATGGCGACGAAGTAACCGCACCCGACAATGCCTCGCCTGAAGCATTTGCCGGACGGGATCAAACCATAGAACTCCCTGTGAACTCTGTCATTCTCGCCGGTCGTGGAACTGACAGCGACGGTGAAATCGTAAAATACCAATGGTCTCAGTACGGTGGAGCAGTGGCTACAATAGCTAGTCCGAATTCACCAGCGACAGCGATCACCCTGCCGGAAGAAGGACGCTATTTCTTCCGTCTCACGGTTACTGACGACAAGGGCGCTACGGCCTTCGATAATGTATTAGTACGCGTAACAGCATCCACTTCTCCGCGAGCCAACATAGAACCCACTGCCAATGCCGGTCAAGACATAACGCTCTACTGGCCCGCAAATACCGTGACCCTCCAGGGAAGCGGCAACGACGTCGATGGAAAGATCGTAAAATACGAATGGACACAGTACAGTGGCCCTCCGTCACAAATTCTCAACAGTGCGTCGGCGACCCCCACACTCATTGCGAGTCAGCCGGGCCGGTATTTCCTCCGTCTTACCGTCACTGATGATAATGGCGCAAGCGCTTCAGACAACATGCTTGTCAGGGTACTTGAAGGAAACGCCCCCTAAGCAGCTATGACGTCAGGTGGGGAGTTCGCAGAACTTCCCACCTGACGTTTTTCAAGTCGAATTCTATAGCTGTTTAAACACGTGCGATTTTCATTAATGCCCCTCAAAAACAAGCCCATTTGTTTTGATAGATCGACGAATGGTCGTCGTCCGTCTCTATTCATCGCAGCCTAACGCTCGTAGTCGTTAACCTGAATCAATACAACTCCCAAGAGCGCCAATCGTCGCTGAAGGCACCTACTTTCTTACATGTCTTCCCGAAGCAGGCTCACTGTCTCGAAATTGCCGTTGAGACGTCCTTCCTTTGCATCATCGAAAGCGCGAGCAAGTAGATAAGTCTAGGATGCATTAATCGAATAAGATTATCTAACCCGGCAACAGCCCTGCATTCGTCGAAGGCTGTGCCACCTAACCTGTACCAAGGATGACGAAAAAAAACACCCTAACGGCGTTGCGCACGCTTGTCTTCGCAATTGTCGCTTGCGCATTTTTCACTCAATGTTCACATGAAGAAGTACTACCCGCGTATCTTCAGCCGATACCCGCTGACAGTCTGGGTATGCCTGGAGACGCGAACTCGCCTGCAGACACTATCCCCCTTGCCTGTGAATCCTGTACCTATGTAGTGCCCGCTGGCGTTGAAGTAATAGATGGGAAAGCTCTTGGGCTGAAGGCAGGAGATGTCATTGGCCTCAGCAGCGAAATCAAATACGGAAGTCTCATATTTAAGAACCTCGAAGGAAGCCCCGGAAATCCTATCATTATCCGGAACTGCGGCGGTACTGCCAATATCGTTGCAACAAATCGCTGGCACGCAATACGTACCGAATACAGCAAGCACTTCCGCATTACCGGAGGTAACGCAGACGGCTTCTATGGCATCCGCGTACAAGGAGGCGAGATGGGAATCAAGCTCGACGGTCTCAGCACCAACTTTGAAGTGGATCACGTCGAAGTCTTCAAGACAGGATTCGCGGGAATCATGGCGAAGACCGACCCCACTTGTGACAACAAAACTATCCGCGGAAACTTCACCATGTACGACGTCTTTCTTCATCACAATTACGTTCACGACGTGGGTGGAGAAGGATTCTACATCGGCAACTCATTCTGGGGTGGCATGACCCGTGATTGTGGCGTACGTCTACCGCACGAAATCAAGAACCTCAAGATCTACAGCAATGTGCTTAAGAACACGGGATGGGAGGCAATTCAGGTCGGATGTGCGATTGAAGGGACAGAGATCTTTGACAATACCATTCACAACTACGGCACGGCCAATAAACAATACCAAAACAACGGGATTCAGATCGGTTCAGGAACAGGTGGTTTGTTATACAACAACCTCATCAAAAACGGACCTGGAAACGGAATCATCATGATGGGTATTGGCGACAACGTCACCTATAACAACATCATCGTCAATGCGGGATCAAACGGTATATTCGCTGATGAGCGCTACACACCAGGTAAGGGATTCATGTTCATCAACAACACAATCCTTAGCCCCAAAGGCGATGGAATCAAATTGTACACGGATGAAGTCGAAATGAATGTTGTAATAAATAATATTATTGCGAACCCCGGTACACGATCCCATATCAGCGCCAGTTCGGCCGTGAGCCTGACGAAAAGCAACAACCTCCTTACAGAAACAGTTGATGAACTACACCTGCTTAATCCTGGTGCTGACAACTATCGTCTAAAGCCTTCATCACCGGCGATAGACTTCGGAAAGGATCAAGCGGTCTTCAATATCCAGCAAGACTTCTACAAATCCCCTCGACTCAAAGGAGCATCCCTTGACGCAGGTGCCGCAGAGTTCTAGTCTTTCACGGAAAATGCCATTTCATCAAAGCCCGCTACGCCAGCGGGCTTTTTTTCTTGACGGAATGATTTTGGAGCACCATCCATAAAAATCCTTCTTATGAACTTGCCAAAGGTTGTTATCGACGAGAATTATCGAGACTACCTCGATGGAAAAGAAGTGGAAGCTACGGTGCTTTCGTCAAGAGACGAAGTTCGGGAGGGAACGCTTGTGATGGCATTTCATAATTCAATTGCAGGTCGAACAGACGTGCCGACACCCAGGGACAAACAATCGCACTATGTCGGCATCGAGGGGCGTGTAACGGCCATTCATCCCGCCGAGCAGGGACAACGCCATATCCGGATTGTCAAAATTTGATTTCGTTAATTAACCTACGCTAAAACCAAGGGGAATAGTTTTTTACCTCCCTTCGAAACTCCTTTGTTATGAAATATCTGTGGGCGTCATGGCGCGACAAGCCTGACACAACAAGAGCATTAGACAAAGTAAAGGGAGCGAAATCAACGAATCGTCGATCCCATGCTGATGTCGTTACTTTTACAGCGACCCATCTCACCTGGTATCCGCCCTCCCCGACTTATGCACTAAGACCAAAGAGGTTTCAAGCGTCGGTATGTCATGCCTGATCCTCGAGGTCGTAGAAAAGATCTCCCTGAACAGCACGGGCCGGAGAAGTAAAGGGATGCTCGGTTATGCGGCCTCCTTCCATAATATGCCAAACTTTCCACCCACGCGCCTTGAGATAATCGGAAACGAGTGCGCGATGACATCGCCACCAAGGCGCTTCCGAGCACATGTAAGCCGTACGCTGTTGACTCGCTCGATGTACAAGTTGACTTACCCCCTCCCGAAACTCCGCGGTTTGCATATGGTCGGCATATCCGCGAAAAGAGCTGTTACGCCAGGCGACGTTCTTCGAGTTCGCTTGCGGTCGTCGACGTCCTCCCAACTGCGGTAGGTGCAAATACTCAATCCCTAATTGGGGAAGTGCTACCGCGAGGTTATCACTGTTAAAATGAGGATATTTCCGGCTTCCCGGATGAGCTCTGACATCGACAAGAGTCACCACACCCGCGCTTTGAAGAAGGTGTACAAACGCCTGGAAACTACGAGTTGAGTGCCCTATCGTCCATATTTCGTGCATGTTTAAGAATTTTGTAAACCTCTACAGCAAATCCGGCACCCGCAACCCACGAGAGATCACCTGAGCGACCGGAACATTTTTTTACCTGTTGAATTATACTTCAACCACTCCTCTACCCAACCAAACAGACGTCACGATGAAATCACTTACAGATGCCGTGGAGGCAATTCAGAAGATAAACATTACGCGGGATATTCTCCCGGAAGATAGCGGCTTTCCCAATAACCGACTGCTACCCATGCTCCATTATGCAGGCGCGGTCAGGGAAATCGTTGAACACACAGTTCGGGATTTGTTGGAGACAAACGGTTGGTCGAACTCCTGGGTGGGCGACATCATTGCGCGACACCACTATCACAGTATTACCCATGAGGTGCTCGTAGCACTACAGGGCACTGCACAGGTACAGTTCGGAGGACCGAACGGCTTGAGCTTAACCTTCGAAGCGGGTGACGTAGTCATCATTCCCGCCGGGGTCGCACACAAGAAAATTGAGGCGACCGACGGCTTTGTATGTCTTGGTGCATATCCTGGCGGAGCCGATTACGATATACGCTACGGCGAAGAAGGCGACCGAGCGACAGTTGAAGAAAATATCCGTCGTGTAGCACTTCCGGGCAATGATCCCATATACGGCAGTGACGGACCTCTGGTAAAGCACTGGGCACCATCGACGGTCAGATAGGACCTAACGTATCAACTCCTTCTCACACTTACGGCTGCTTCAGATTCAGACGAACTCAAGTCTTTCTTACACACGCCCGAAGTTGTCCATTATTTCGCAGCCCATCTTCAGGATTCGACGCAAATTGCATCGTCGTTGAACAATACGTTTGTCTTGTAAGGACGACCGGATACTTTTCACTTTACCTGAGGGTGCTGTTCGATACACGAACTTTTTTGCAGCCACATCCGGTTTGTCGAAATGATTTGTTTTGTTTTAGGTTTGCACACCACCCATCGCCTTTGGCATGGGTGGTTTTGCATTCTGATGATCCTGCCTACTTCCGTCAACGTCTCACCCCCATTATTGAACAAAGGTTTACATTTAATAAATATTGTCGCATATTCACGAAGAATCATAACATATGCCACACATTGCTATTATTTCTTCGAGCGTACGAACAGGCAGAAACAGCCATCGGGTAGCCCTCTACTTTCAACACTTCCTAACCTCCAGGCAACTGGCGACCGCTGAGATCCTCGACCTCAACGCCTACCAGTTTCCACTCTTTAACGAGCGCCTTCAATACCAGACCAATCCGTCGGCAGACGTTCTGGATTTCGCAGAACGTGTGCGAAAGGCCGATGGGGTGATCATCGTTACCCCCGAATACAATGGTGGCTATCCAGCTAGTATTAAGAACGTAATTGATTTGCTATACACTGAGTGGAGACGAAAGCCCATCGGAATCTCAACGGTCTCAGACGGGGTTTTCGGGGGGACCCAGGTCATAACCTCGCTCCTCTTCACACTATGGAAAATCAGGTCGTGGGTCATCCCGGCTCAATTCCCTGTGCCTCATGCTGACACTGCCTTCACCGAGGAAGGCCAACCTGTCGACTCTGAAACGAACAACCGGGCAACGATCTTCATCGACGAGCTTCTTTGGTGCATACGGGCAAAAAAGGGAATGGAAAACGATTAGCGTTATTCCTGATCGCGGATACCTAACCTGGCCTTAATCCAAGTCTTTAATCTCGATTCTCCCTGTCCGTTAGGTGCTCCAAGGAGATAACCCAGGGGTTTCAAGGGCTGTACGTGATCGAAGACTATTTTGAGAATTCCGAACAGCGGAAGGAAGATAATCATCCCTGCGACTCCCCATATCATTCCTCCGGCGATGATACTGAGAATCGACCACAGCGCATTGAGGTTAACTTCCCCTCCGACTACGTTGGGTTCAATAAAGTAGTTATCGATGGTTTGTATTCCTATCATTACAACTCCTGCCCACAAGGCTGTCTGGACATCCTGTGTGAGCAACCCCATCAGTACGGGAATAAGTCCGCCGAGCACAGTTCCGAGATAAGGAATTAAAGTCAGCAGCGCTGCAATACCGGCCAGAAGAACGGCATTTTTCACCCCTACGATAAGAAGGCCAATCGAATATAGTGTGGCGATGATCAGTACCGACATCGCTCGACCCGTCAGATATTTCTGGGATACCTGCGCAATCTGACCGACAATCGTCTTAACTTTTTCGGTATCGGTCTCTTCATAAAGACGGACAAAAAATGTCTCGAACTGTTCTTTATTGAAAATCATCAGAAATGTGATGACGAGCGTTAGCACAACTCCTGTAATCGTTGCGGTCACTGCCGTGAGAAAGAGGGTGGCCATTCCTGGCCCCGACTGCGTTGTCTGCTGTGCTTCCTTTTTGACAATTTTCTCCTGGTCTTCAGGACTTACGCCGCTATGCTCTTGGATGAACCTCTGGACGTCCGCAAGCAGTTCTTTTGCTCTTGCTTCAATCTGGGAGAGATTGTCCATGAAGGTCGCCAGCTGCGTGCTGACTACGACAGCTATGCCCGCAATGACCAGAACCAGGATCAGGATGCATCCCAGGGTTGCCAAAGCCCTGTTGAGTCCCCATCGCTCAAACCTTCGGCACATGGGCGCCATGAGCATGGCGAGCAGAGCTCCGAAGAAGATAGGGGCGAGAAAGGGTTTCCCGAAGTAGAGGACCCCCACAACCAGGATGATGAAGAACAGGTACTGATTGGCCCGCTCGAAAATTTCTTTCATGATATCACGCGAAATACTACTGTCCGCTAGTTGCTGGCAGCAGTGCATCGCGTAAAGAGCAAAAAGTAATCCTCGACCGTTGCCCGTAGGAAGGCATCGGATCACGAACCGTAGTGGGGAGAATCCTACTCACCAACGGTAAAACACAGTAATACTGGACAATTTTACCCGAAGAGGTCCGAACTCAGATAACGGTCACCCCTATCACAGACAATGAACACGATAACTCCTTCGCTGAGCTCCGAGGCGAGTTGTACCGCAGCGCTTGCTGCACCTCCACTGCTCATACCTGCGAGAATGCCTTCTTCACGAGCGAGTCGGCGGGTAAAGGCGCGTGCATCGTTTTCGGACACATCGATGATACGGTCCACACGTTCACGCTCAAAAATCCGGGGTAAGAACTCGGGAGACCACCGTCGAATCCCCGGAATACACGAACCATCGGTAGGTTGAGTTCCCACAATCTGAATGTTGGGATTTTGCTCTTTCAGGTATCGCGATACCCCCATAATCGTCCCTGTAGTACCCATAGCGGAAACAAAGTGGGTAACACGTCCGTCGGTATCGCGCCATATTTCGGGGCCTGTCGAGCGGTAATGAATATTTACATTGTCGTTATTGCCGAACTGGTTGAGAATGAAGTAACCCTCCTCGGCCGCCATTTTTTCCGCCAGTGATCGGGAATATTCGATCGTCTTCTCGGAAGGGGTCAGGATCACGCGAGCCCCATAAGCCTCCATGGCCAGCACGCGCTCACGGGTCGCGTTGTCGGGCATGATAAGGGTCATGTCGAGTCCCATCAATCGCGCAATCATAGCCAGTGCGATCCCTGTGTTTCCGCTCGTTGCCTCAACAAGCTTGTCGCCACGGGATATTTCTCCGCGCTCAAGCGCGCCACGAATCATTCCATAAGCCGTACGGTCTTTTACGCTTCCCCCTGGGTTATCGCCTTCAAGTTTGGCCAGCAGGGTTACCCGCGGATTGGGACTTAGATGCTGAAGTTCGACCAGTCGCGTGCCGCCGATGAGCTCGTGTAGTTTCATGTCTATTTGTCGTGATGTGCTTTAAAAATGACAATGTCGGTTTCGTCGTTCTCGCCATTGTACATCTTCGCCTGATAGTAGATTTTTGAATGCGCAGGAAGGCTGCGAGTAAGCCAGACGTTACCTCCAACAACGCTATGGTGACCGATTACCGTTTCTCCGCCCAGAATCGTCGCGCCTGCATACACCACAACGTAGTCCTCCAATGTCGGATGACGCTTCTTACTTGCATCATTCTTATCCACACTAAGTGCCCCAAGCGTCACTCCTTGGTATATTTTCACGTGATCACCGATAACAGCCGTCTCACCAATGACAACACCGGTACCGTGGTCAATACAGAAATGCCTCCCGATCGCAGCTGACGGGTGTATATCGATGCCGGTCTTGCTATGAGCGTGCTCCGTTATCATCCGGGGGATACCCCTGACCCCCAATTGGTGAAGTTGATGCGCTATCCGATACGCTGCCACAGCGTAAAAACCGGGGTAACTTTGAATCACTTCCTTGCGGGTCTTAGCCGCGGGATCACCTGCGTACATCGCTTCAACATCCTCATTCAACCGGTCGTATATCGATGGAAGGACATCAAAAAACGTGGTAGCCACCTGCGAAACATCTCCGTTTTTGTAGGGATTAAAGTTTACAATCCTGTCCAACTCCTTCCTGAGCTCGTCCATATGAGCTGTCAGGGCATCTGTCGAGGTCAAATTTAAGCGGGTAAACTCCGGGAACAGTGTTCCGAGCAGCCGGTTAAAAAACGAGGCAACTTCCGCCGGCGAAGGGCAGGTCGGACAGGCCTGATGCGCCTGATACAGTTTATCAATAAAGGACTTATCCATTCAATGGGGGTTTAACCCACCCGTTAACACGGGAAATAAAACAGTTTACAAGTATATAAAAAGCGCCCAGTTCTTTTTTCGGGCTTTGACACTTCTTGACAAAGCCATTGCTCAATTTCGCTCCATGAACTCAGATACCCTTCAATCCCTCTGGACCGACGAGCGCATCCTCGACCTCGTCCGCAAGCTGCGAAACGATTTGATAAAGGATTTTCTCGATGAAAGAATCCTGGTCCCATGGCTGAAAGACCGATATCAGGTCCCGGATCTCTCCCCTGTGAAAGTTCAGCTTATCCGTAAGGAGTTAAAGACCCTGCTTATCTCCCCGGTTGATATCCATCATTACCAAAGTCTTATCGAACACGTCCGGACAACCGGATCGGCTGGAATTTCCGGGGGCTACGAACCACTCTTCTATGACGAGCTTACCCGGGTATTCAGGCGGTATCTGTACATTGATGTAGACTGAGGAGTTCTGACACTACTGGTGCGCTGCGATTATCCTTCTCAGATTCTCCGCAGGTACGACTCCCGCCTGGCGCCACTTCAATTCTCCGTTCTTAAACAGCGCGAGCGTTGGTACACCCCGGACGTCAAAGCGACTGGCAAGGGCCGGATTCTTGTCAACATCAATTTTGATAATTCGGGCTGATTCTCCCAGCTCCCGCTTAAGCTCTTCCAAAATCGGTGTCATCATCTTGCATGGGCCGCACCAATCGGCGTAAAAATCAACAAGTGTGGGTTTTTCGCCCGCTACAAGGCTTGAAAAGTTACCATGGGCCATAAAGCAATGTTGTTTAAACAGGTAAACGAAGTATCACATCCCTGCGGTTCCTTTTTTGGTCGCTTTATTAATTTTAGACAAATTGCAGTAAGCTGGTGTACCCGTCCCGCGCGCTAAAGCGGTTGCTGCCAAAGGGTACAGCTTTTGCCCGACCTCTGCTTATGAAGACACCTCTTTTTTACGCTCAGCGGCGATTTCTCGCGCTGATTTTACTCTCGACTCTGGTAATAACAAGTTGCCGGGAGGACGATGATCCGGACAAAAAGGCAAACGAAGAATACGTCTATGTAAACTCCTGGATCAAGGAGAACATGGATTTCTGGTACTACTGGAATGATCAACTCCCTGCTTCGCCGGATAAGAACGTTGAACCTCCGGATTTTTTCGAGAGCCTCCTGCACAATGAAGATCGGTTCTCTTTCATGGCTGCCGACTATATTGCCTTGCTAAACTCCCTCCAGGGGATATCTCACGAACCCGGCTATGAGTTTGTCCTGTACCTGGAAGCGCCCGGCAGCAGCAACGTCCTGCTGCAGATTCTCTATGTGAAACCAGCCTCCCCGGCCGAAACCGTCGGCCTGAAGCGTGGCGATGTCATCACCCACATCAACAGCCAACAAATCACTACTCACAATTACCAGGAGCTGCTTGCAGACCTTGCCGAACCCCACACGGTGATGTACCGGGCATTGAATGGAGAAGACTTCGAAGAAGCAAAAACACTATCGGTGTCCCCGGTTCAATACGCCGAGAATCCGAATTACATGTCTACTGTGCTCGACGTGAATGGAAAGAAGGTCGGATACTTTATTTACAATTTCTTCGCGTCCGGCACGCAGACGCAACCCGGTGCCTATGACGCGGAAACAGACGCGATCTTCGCAGAATTCAAGTCGCAAGGAATCGAAGAGCTCATTCTCGATTTACGTTTCAACAGCGGAGGATCTGAGTCTTCTGCGCGCCACCTGGCCAGTCTGATCGGAAGCGGCGTTGACAATTCGACCGTCTTCCTCAAACGCGAATACAACGCTCTGGTAGAACAAGCTATCCTCAATGATAAAGACCTCGGCCCCAGCTTTCTCGTAAGTCATTTCGAGACGAAGGAAAACAACATCGGCAATCAGCTGACGTCCGGGAAAGTCTATATACTCACAGGCTCCCGTACAGCCTCGGCCAGTGAGCTCGTTATCAATGCACTGAAACCCTTCATGGAGGTATTTATCATTGGCGAGACTACAGTCGGAAAAAATATGGGATCCATTTCCATTTACGAAGAAAACGATCCGAAGAACACGTGGGGACTGCAGCCTATCGTGGTAAAAGTCCTTAATAGCGCCGGACAGGCCGACTACTCCAACGGCTTTACTCCTGATATCCTGCGGCCCGATAATGAGCTTATTCTTTATCCGCTCGGCGACTCGCGTGAGCCGTTGTTAAGCGCTGCTATAGCGGAAATTTCGGGAATGAACCCCGCCCGTCTAGGTTACTCTGCCAACCGCGAACCGTTTGCGCATTCACTCGACTACAAAAAACGCAGTTTCCGCCTCATGATGAATAATGTGCTAACGGAAGAGCTACAGCCCAGGTAACTTATCCCCGACGTCAGATGTAGCGCTTCCTGATCTCCGCGTATTCATCCGGATCAAAACCCACCGCTACCAACTCTCCGTCGGCCTCGACAACAGGACGTTTGATGACGCTGGTCTTCTCCTTCATCAATGCAATTGCCGACGAAGCGCTTTTTACCTTTGACTGCTCCTCAGGTGACAGCTTTCGCCATGTCGTGCCGCGCTTATTAACAAGAGTTTCCCATCCCACCTGAGCCACCCAGTCCTTAAGCTGAGCCGCCGTCACGCCCTTGGTCTTGAAGTCGTGAAACTCATAGGCAACGCCATTCTCGTCGAGCCAGTTTAAGGCAGACTTCACCGTATTGCAATTCTTGATACCGTAGATTTTGAGACTCATAGCATTCAAAAACTTGTAAAGACTAACAGACTAACCCTTGAGCTCTGAGACGAAGCTGGCGATGTCGGACGCGATATCTTTGGAGTCCCGAATCCGGTTGACAAATGCGCTTCCTACAATGGCACCGGCTCCATAGCTTGCAGCCTTGGAGAACGTGTCACGATTTGAGATCCCGAATCCAATCAGCACCGGATTGGCGAGCTTCATATCCTTGAGGCGCTGAAAGTAGTTCAATTGCTCCTGGGAAAATCCTTGCCTGGCACCTGTAGTGCTTGACGCTGACACCGCATAAACGAACCCCTTGGTAGCCGCGTCGATTTTCCGAATTCTGGCCTCCGAGGTCGTCGGCGCAATCAGGAAAGTATTGCAAAGGTTGTGTTTCTCGAACAAATCCTGATACAGTTCTTCATACTCAACTACGGGCAAGTCAGGAACAATGAGTCCGTCTACCCCTGCCTCAGCTGCGTCCTTCACAAACTTCTCCACGCCATATTGCATTACAGGATTTAGATATCCCATTAGCAGAATGGGAATTTCAATACCTTCCGCGCGAATCGATCTTACCTGCTGAAGAATCAAAGGGAGCGTCATCCCGTTGTCGAGCGCAACCTTGTTACTCGCCTGGATAGTTGGTCCGTCAGCCACAGGGTCGGAGAAAGGGATGCCGATTTCAATCATATCGGCTCCGGCTGCCGCAAGACTTCGCGCCACCGTCACCGTACTATCAAGCTCGGGAAATCCTGCTGTATAGAAAACATTAAGGATGTTTTCGTTTTTCCTTTCGAATAATTCTGTAATTCTGTTTCTCATGTTCAGTATATCGTTACATGGAGGAATCAATATTTTCCCCATCGGATGTACGTCTCGAGGTCCTTGTCGCCGCGTCCCGAAAGATTTACCACGACAATATCATCAGGTGCAAACTCAAACTTATTCAACGCTGCCAGCGCATGTGACGACTCAAGAGCAGGGATGATGCCTTCAAGTCTACTCAACTGAACGCCCGCATTCATCGCTTCGTCGTCGGTAGCGCTGACAAACGTAACACGGCCGACATCGAACAGATGGGCATGCATTGGACCGATCCCGGGGTAATCAAGACCCGCCGAGATAGAGTGAGGCTCCACCACCTGGCCATCATCGGTCTGCATCAACAAAGTCTTGCTACCATGCAGCACTCCGGGCTTACCCAGCGCAGTCGTTGCCGCCGACTCTCCCGAGTCTACGCCTTTGCCAGCAGCTTCAACCCCAACAAGCTGAACATGTTCATCGTCGAGATAGTGGTAGAACGCTCCCGCTGCGTTGCTTCCTCCGCCCACGCAGGCGAAGACGTAATCCGGAAACGCGTGGCCGACTTCCCGCTCCAACTGTTCACGAATTTCTTCGCTTATTACCGACTGAAAGCGCGCCACCATATCAGGATACGGATGCGGACCTACTACCGATCCAATAATATAATGCGTGTCGTCCGGGTTATTGATCCAGTGTCTCATAGCCTCATTGGTAGCGTCCTTGAGAGTCATACTACCACTCGTGGCAGGAATAACCTGAGCTCCCAAAATACGCATTCGCTCGACATTGGGGCGCTGGCGTTCCATATCCACCTTTCCCATATACACCAGACACTCCATTCCCATCAGGGCGCATACCGTAGCCGTGGCAACTCCATGCTGTCCGGCACCAGTCTCTGCGATGATCTTCTTCTTGCCGAGTCGCCGGGCGAGAAGTATTTGTCCGATCGTATTGTTTACCTTGTGAGCTCCGGTATGACACAGGTCTTCCCGCTTCAAATATATAGTCGTCTTAAATGCCTCCGAGAGGCGCCTGGCCTTATATAAGGGTGTCGGCCGGCCGACATAATCGCGCAGAAGGTGATAGTATTCCTTCCGAAACCCTTCGTCATTAATAATCGACAGGTAATTCGCACGGAGCTCTTCTACGTTTGGATAGAGCATCTCGGGAATAAAAGCTCCGCCAAACTTTCCGTAGTACCCGCGTGCATCAGCGTGATAACTCATAATTCTTTCTTTGTCATTTTAGTCGGTCACAGACAAGTCTTACCTTGTCAACATCTTTTTCCGCAGGTCGTACTTCGACACCGCTGTTAATATCAATAGCCGCAATGTTATATTGGCTCATTTCGCGTATTACCGGAACGTCATCCGGCGTGATTCCTCCACTGAGAAAGAATGGAGTTCTCTGATCGTATCGATCGAGAACCGCCCAATCGAACTTGACAGCGTTGCCTCCATAGAGTTTTCCTTTGGTATCAAAAAGAAAGTAGTCGACCACTCCCTGAAAAGGTTTCACTTCAGAAAAATCCGTTTCCTCATCGACACGAAAAACCTTAATAACCTCAGCCAATGGCCTGAGATCACTACACAACTCCGGGGTCTCGTTGCCGTGGAGTTGCACTGCCTTAAGGCTAAAGCGCTCGATGTTTTTCTTTATCTCATCGAAGCCGGCATCAACAAACACTCCAACACGACCCACTGACGAAGGTAGTTCCTCTGGAATAGTAAAGTACTCTCCTACAAAGCGCGGCGACGGCGGGTAGAAGATGAATCCGAGATAATCGGGCCCCAGCTCCGCTACGCGCATGATGTTTTCAGGATCGCGCATACCGCATATCTTGAGCTTCGGCGGTGAGGTCCTCATCACTTCGTTGCAAGTTTCATCATAAACTCGGACGCGGCCTTTACGGGATCGTCCGACTTCATAAAATTCTCCCCTATGAGAAAACCCTCATAGCCAAAGGACTTAAGGTCCTGTATCGCCTCAATACTTGAGATCCCGCTTTCCGATACCTTCACTACGCCATCCGGAATCAGTGGAGCCAGACGCTTCGACACATCGGTGCTAACCTCAAATGTTTTGAGGTTGCGATTATTTACACCTATCAGATCAGCGCCAACTTCCAGATTTGCACGAAGTTCCTCCTCATCGTGAACTTCCATCAGTACCTCGAGCCCCAGGCTGTGAGCCAGTGAGACCAGGCGTTTCGACTCGACCGGTGTAAGTACGGCAGCAATGAGTAACACTGCATCGGCGCCAATCGCTTTCGCTTCTATGATCTGATACTCATCAACTGTAAAATCCTTGCGAAGAATCGGAATATCATTGTGTTGTCGCGCGAGAATCAGGTCGGCGCTTTTTCCACCAAAGAATTCTTCGTCCGTTAATACGCTAATTCCCGACGCCCCCGCCGCTGCATAGCCCCGCGTAACCTCCTCGGGGCTGACCTGTGCGTTTATGACTCCCCGGGATGGCGACCTTCTCTTAAACTCGGCGATTATACCATTCTTTCCGACAGCGCGGATCGACGATGCCAACGATACGGTCTGTCTTCCGAAGCGCTCAGCCGCTTCGAGGCGATCGATCGAAACCAGTTCCTTTTGTCTTGCCACCTCAACGCGCTTGTGAGCGACAATCTTATCGAGAATATTCATAATCAGGCATCAATCAACTTTTTAAACACTTGAAGGGCTTTGCCTCCATCCAGCGATTCCGTTGCCCGTTGTACAGCGTCATCAAGACCCGCCTCCTGATTGGCTGCATATAACGCCATGGCTGCATTTGCGATCACGGCATCTCGCTGTTGGGGTGTACAGGTACCTTCCAATACCGACCGGAAAATTTTCGCTGCCTCTTCCACCGTTTCTCCTCCAAAAATGTCAGCAGGCTTAAGTTGGGGCAAAGCGAGATCTTCAGGGTACAATATACGCTCACCGCCATTATCAAACACCTTAAAGCCACCTGTCAGCGAAACCTCATCGTACCCGTCGAGGCTGTGAAGCACCAGGAACGACTTATCCGTCCCTTGATACAGATAACAAAACTGACGTGCAAGCTCCAGACTGAACACGCCAACGAGCTGTCGTCGGGGCATCGCTGGATTTACGAGTGGCCCCAGCATATTGAAAAACGTCTTTACCCCCAATTCCCTTCGTATCGGAGCGACGTTTTTCATTGCCGGATGAAACAGCGGCGCGTGCATGAAGCAAATATTTGCTTTATCCAGGCTTCGCTTTAGAATGTCAGCGTCATTGGTAAACTTGTACCCAAAGAATTCCATCACATTTGACGAACCACACGCCGATGACACGCCGTAGTTCCCGTGTTTAGCTATCGGCTGCCCGGCGCCCGCGGCAACGAAGGCCGATAGGGTCGAAAGATTGAAAGTATTCTTTCCATCACCTCCGGTTCCACACACATCCATCACGGGATGGTCAAATTCCATACGCAGGCAGAGCTCGAGCATGGCGTCTCGAAACCCCTGAAGTTCATCGATAGTCACATTGCGCATCATGTAGACCGTCATAAACGCCGCCGTCTGACTATGATTGTACTTTCCGGAAGTAAGTTCCATCAAAACTCTCCGAGCGGTCTCCCGACTGAGAGAGCGATGGTCGATAAGTTCATTCAGTATTGCCTTCATGTATCAACTATTTCAAAACACATCTATTTCGCACCACGTCCCTCCAGCCAGTTCTTAATCATGCGGGGTCCTTCGACGGTCATCACCGACTCGGGATGAAACTGTACCCCATGGACATCATACTCCTTATGACGGAGTCCCATGATGAGGTTATCTTCGTTCACTGCTGTAACAACTAACGTCCCGTTTATGCTTTCAGGAACAACCGCCCACGAGTGATAATGCGTTGCCTGAAATTTCGGACTCACGCCCCGAAAAATATACTCATCCGTGTCTGTAATCTCGGTCGTAGAGGTTACACCATGCAACACCCTGGGGATGTTGAACAACCGGGCGCCGTAAACCTCCGCGATGCCCTGCAATCCGAGACACACTCCAAGAATACTTTTACGGGCGCCATACGTTTGAATCACATCCTTCATAATACCGGCCTCGTCAGGGATTCCCGGTCCGGGAGAAAGCAATATCCGGTCGTATGCATCTACATCTTTCAAGTCAATCTTATCATTGCGAAAGACGTCGGGCGTATAGCCCAATGCCCGAATGATATGAACCAGATTATAGGTAAAGGAATCGTAGTTATCGAGAACAAGAATTTTCATTTGACGAAATTAATCTTTGGTGTCTACTATATTTTCTCTGCCATTACAACCGCCTTGCGCAAAGCGGCAAGTTTGTTATTGACTTCCTGAAGTTCGCTCTTCGCATCAGACTTCGAAACAATTCCGGCTCCCGCCTGACAGACCAGCTTATTATTGTGACTGAGGAATGTCCTGATCATGATGGCGTGGTTGAATGTTCCATCAAACCCCAGATAGCCAATAGCTCCCCCGTAGAAGCCACGGTTTACATTCTCATACCGGTTGATTAACGTCATGGCCATGTGTTTTGGCGCTCCCGACAGCGTACCGGCCGGGAAGGTATCGGCTGCCATGCGCACAACCGATGAGTCGTCTCTCACCTTACCGCTTACTTTCGACACCAGGTGAATAACATGCGAGTAGTACTGAATTTCCTTAAACACCTCAACAGATACGTTCTCCGCATTCCGGCTCATGTCATTGCGGGCCAGGTCGACGAGCATCACATGCTCGGCGTTTTCCTTCTCATCAGCCGAAAGTCGATTGGCTATCTCGGCGTCTTCCTGATCGTTTCCGGAGCGGCGGAATGTTCCGGCTATTGGATATATGTATGCCGTCCCCTTCTGTACTTGCAATTGAGCTTCGGGTGACGACCCGAAGAGTTTGAAATTACCATAATCAAAATAGAAGAGGTAGGGCGAAGGATTGATTGACCGGAGGGCCCGATACACATTGAATTCGTCGCCGTTAAAGGAACTCGTAAATCTGCGCGAGAGCACTATTTGAAACACATCTCCGCGGAAACAATGCTCCTTCCCTTTCTCAACGATACGCAAAAACTCTTCGTCAGTCAGGTTAGATTCTTCTTTTCCTGTACTGGTGAAGCGATAGGTTGAAAACCGGTTACTGAAGATTATTTGTTCGACCTTTTCCAAACCAATGCCCGCATCAGCATTCCCCTCCCAGTTGTTCTGAAACAGAGTCAATTCATTCGAAAAGTGATCCACCACAATGACATACCGATAGACCTTGTACAGGACATCCGGCATCGGAATATCCTGCTGTGCAATGTCGACATCCTCAAAGTAACGTACTGCGTCATAGGCCATATAGCCAAAGAGCCCACAGTGGATGTATCGCGGATCCGGATCCGCCACAGTAAACGACTGGCGGAATTCGTCGAGAAAAGCTACGGCCTGTCCTTTTTTCTCCAGCGTTTCCTTCCGCTGTTTTCCGTCGGGAAAAGTCATTCGCACGGCTGACCCGGTAATCTCGAAGGTTGCCAGGGGGTCGCAGCAAATGAAAGAGAGACTGTTCTCGTGTCCGTGGTAATCTGAACTTTCCAGGAGAAGACTACCCGCAAAAACATCGCGTAGCTTCAGATAGATATTTACAGGGGTCAGCGTGTCTGCCAACAATTTTTTCGATGTGGTTCGTAAGATATACATGTGCGCCGGTGAGGTTTATTGGATTAGCGTTGAATTCAAAACAAAAAGGCCCGCCCCGATTGATCGGAGCGGGCCTCGGCAAATACGTTTATACACGAAAAACTATAGCACGGGTTCGCACCGATCGGAGTTCGATGTATGCCACCACCATGCAAAGTTTTTCATATCAGTCATAGTCTTAGCTTTCCGCTGTTTTCTTGCGCGTCGACCGTTTGGGCTTCGCTGTCTCAGTTTGTGTAGCTGACTCAGTGCTCTTACTTGTCGCTACACGATTGGCTCTGGCTTTCAGCGCCTTCCTGTTTCGGCTATTACCATACGAGCCGATCCAGATTTTTCCTTTTTTCGATTTTCTGTCTCCTTTTCCCATGATTCAGAAAAACTTTATGCGGCAAGTATAATAAACGGCTTATTCAATTCAAAACAGCCTTTGCAAAATTGTCGGTTCCTTATTCTCCCCATATATAGCGGAATAATGCGCATTCTTTAGGCCGGTCCCCCTGATTGACGAATCGGAACCATTCCGGTAACCGGGCCTCCTCAACCATGCCGCACTTTTCAAGAACCCGAATTGACGCCTTATTCTCGACATCAACAAAACTCCCGATCCGGTAGACTTGTTTCATCTTCGAGACTTCAACGAGCAAGGCACGGCAAGCCTCCGTAGCATAGCCCTGCCCCCAGTGCAGTGGGCCGAAAATATAACCGACCTGAACTTTGCCGTTTTCATTGGTTGCCCCTACGCTTCCTACAAGCCGGTTGTTGTGAAGGCGCACTGAGTACGAATAATCACTCCCGAACGCCCAGGCTTGCCGGGCATAGCGCAGAAACTCCCGCGTATCGTCGACGTTCTGATGTGTCGGCCAGGCGACAAACCGGGTAGCTTCATCCCGACTAGCATAGGTATAGAATATTTCTTCGGCGTCTTCGTACCTTAACCGCTGAATAAGAAGCCGCTCGGTGCGGATCGTTTCCGGCATGGGCAGGATAAGCATGACCAAATAAAGTAAGGAATGGCAAAAGACAGCAACATCGTGCACCAATATTTTCGCAAAGAGTTGGATGACGCTGTACTTCTGGTGCGGTTGAATCCCATCCGTCTTGTGGTAGCCGAAATCACGGTGTACCGGGAAAGTGAGCCGACGTTCCGGGAATTGGAAGTAGATGAGGAGATAATCGCAGACCTTCAGGCAGACGGATTCACCGAAGCAAGTCCATTAGAGTTCAATCTTTATCTTTCCGGACTAGCGTGATCGGCGCCACTCCTTCAGCTATCGCTATGTTGGGCCAGTTGAAAGGTTTCGATGGAGGAGTCTAACACCTTTCCGTCTTCGCACTTCAGAATGCGGGCGGGAAATTTCTTGATCAATCCATAACTATGGGTAGCCATGAGTACGGCCGTCCCACTCTTATTGATCTGTTGAAAAATTTTCATGATACCATACGAAACCTCGGGATCGAGGTTCCCGGTAGGCTCGTCCGCGAGTAGAATTTGTGGCTCATTTAGCAGGGCACGTGCAATCACCACCCGCTGTTGCTCACCACCGGAAAGCTGATAAGGCATTTTCTTCTCGACCGACCCGAGTCCCACCTGCATCAGGACCTCCGTAAGACGCGCGCGCATCTTTGCATGATCGCGCCAACCCGTGGCCTTCATCACAAAGAATAGATTTTCACCCACTGTCCGGTCGTGAAAGAGCTGAAAGTCCTGGAAAATAATGCCCAGTTTACGGCGCAACAGCGGCACGTCAGAAGCGCGAATGCCTCGGATGTTAAAACCACAGACGTTGATATCTCCAAGACGAAGAGGAAGGTCCGCGTACAACGTCTTTAGCAGCGATGATTTCCCCGATCCGGTGCGACCGACAAGATACACGAACTCCCCTTTATCAATTTCGAAATTGATATCGGACAGGACCGTGTTCAGGTCCTGAAAGATGCTCGCTTCATTGACGCGTACGACGGGATCGGAGGAAAACATAGGAATCAGGCATTAGCCTTCTTGTGGTCTGACAAGAACTTCTCGAGCCCGCTATCAGTCAGGGGATGCTTCAGCAGGCCCGTGATGACGCTCAACGGACACGTTGCAACATCAGCTCCAATCTCAGCACACTTGATCAGATGCTGCGTATGGCGGACGCTGGCCGCGAGAATTTGCGTATCAAAACCGTAGTTATCATAGATAACGCGCAGTTGTTCTATGAGGTCGAGACCGTCGTGCGAAATATCGTCAAGGCGACCAATAAAGGGAGAAACATAGCTCGCCCCTGCCTTCGCTGCCAGAATCGCCTGGCCTGCGGAAAAGACGAGCGTACAGTTAGTCCGGATACCCTCACTGGAAAGCCTCTTAATGGCTTTTACCCCGTCGCGGATCATCGGCACTTTAACCACAATCTTGTCATCAATTTTCGCCAGCTCCCGGCCTTCCGCCAGAATCGCATCAAATTCAGTCGCGATAACTTCCGCGCTGACGTTGTTGTCTACGATGTCACAGATTGCCTTGTAATGGGCCCGAACGTTTTCGGCGCCTCGTATACCTTCCTTCGCCATCAGCGATGGATTGGTCGTCACACCATCAAGCACCCCCAAATCGTAAGCCTCGCGGATTTCGTCAAGGTTAGCGGTGTCAATAAAAAACTTCATTGCAGATTGATATTTAATTTTAAGCGAGACAAATGTAACGATAATGGCTGAAGTTGCAGTAAAGAAAGCGGCAGGATGCCCCCTTCAGCCGGGGGATATATCAAAAAAAGGCAAACCGAACATCGCACCGCTACAACTGCCTACCCTTGCTACCTTCCGGTCCTGGGGGATTCAGCAGGAGCTGGTCGTGCCGGTTTGCTAACGGCAAAGTTACTAGGAATGTGCAATAAATTACAGTTGCGCCATGAAAAATGTCCTTCAAGACCTCACGTGCTGCGATCATCGGTCTTTTGCTGAGTCCCCTGCTCCGTTTCCAGCCGCTCCAGGTGTTTATTTAGTAGATCGATTCTAACCAAAAGGTTCAGTACCAGGGCGTCTCGGACGTGCTTTGAAGGGCGCTGTCTCATCTCCTCCCGAAGAACGAGATACATGGCCTCCAGCTGCTGAAAGTCACTGGTAAATCCGTTCACCGCCGAGTTGCCCTGAAACTCACCGATCAGCTTGACCTTGTGATTTATTTCGTGATGATAGAAGGCTTCAACATCGGAAAATTCCTTTATAGCCTCTGCTTGGCTTACTGACGAACGGTTTTGATAAAGAAAAAGGGATGCCGACAGCATCATGAAGAACACAGCGGCCGCACGCCAGTAGGGAAGCCAGCGACTGTCTGGCCGGCGTTGCCCCTCCGAAGCCTTCGCGATGCGGGACCATAGCTGCGGAGACGGATCACGATCGTCAAATGCTGATCGGTTTGCCCGAATGAAGTCATCTAATGGCTCTTTCATAACAGTACAGTTAACTTCTCCCTGAGTTTACCCTTGGCCCGATTGAGTTGCGATTTAGAAGTAGACTCGCTGATGCCTAGAATCTGCCCAATCTCCTGATGGTCGTAACCTTCCAGTAAATATAACGAAAGCACCGCCCTATAGCCCTCGGGCAATTCCAGTATTGCCTTTCTTACTCGTTCAACGGAGAGACTATCCCCATATTCAGCCGATGTTGTCTCCTCGGGAACGTCAAAGTCACCTTCTTCGGGCCAGCGGATATTGCGGCGCTGCTTCAATACATTAATCGACTTGTTGATTACGATACGTTTAAGCCATGCACCGAAACTAGCCTCCGCGCGATAGTTGTCCAGGTGTTGAAATGCACTTATGAAAGCTTCCTGCAACACATCTTCCGCCTCCTCGTCGTTGCCGACAATCCGGAAACTGACGTTGTACATGGCCCGCGCGTACAACTGGTAGAGTTGGTGAAAAGCGCGCTCATCGCCCGCTTTGCAACGTGCAATAAGGTCGTCGTGCAGATTTGATGTCAGCTGTGACTCCAAGCAACTGATCCGTCAGGTTTTACTAAAGACACCCAAAATCAGGCAGGGTTGCATGGACCGTTTACAGGGCGGCTCTTTAGACCTCAAGCCCTTTTTCCCGGGCCGCGCGATACAGGAGATCGAGCGCCTCCTGGCGGTCGTTGCGGATTTCCCCGTCGAGAATCGCGTCCTTGATTCGTTCTTTTAACTCGCCCACCAGCCGCCCCGGAGGTATTTGAAGCAGTTTCATAATCTCGTCACCACTGACCGGCGGCTGGAAGTTCCGGAGTTGATCCTTTTGCTCCACCTCGGCCATCTTCTTTTCCACGAGGTCAAAATTTCGGAGAAACCGGCTGACCTTTTCGTTGTTTTTCGAAGTAATGTCGGCCCGGCAAAGCGTCATAAGAGCATCGATATCGTCACCTGCCTCAAACAATAAACGGCGTATGGCTGAATCCGTTACGTTCTTGACCAGGGCAATAGGACGAAGGTGCAGTCGTACAAGCTTCTGCACAAAGAGCATTCGTTCGTCCATGGGCAGCTTGAGACGTCTGAAAATCGCCGGCGTCATACGCGCGCCCCTTTCTTCGTGACCGTGAAAAGTCCAACCGTGTTTCTTGTCGAACCTTTTGGTTAACGGCTTCGCAATGTCGTGCATGATGGCCGCCCAACGCAGCCACAGGTCGTCTGATACTTTGGCGACATTATCCAAAACCTGCAACGTGTGGAAAAAATTGTCTTTGTGCGCCTGGTTGCCAACGTATTCTACGCCGTGCAGCGCGGTCATTTCCGGAAAGAACTGGTGCAGGAGCTTGCTGTGAAACAGGAGCTTGAATCCGTACGATGGTACCGGACTCATTATGATCTTGTTCAATTCATCGATAATCCGCTCACCCGAAACAATCTTGAGACGCTCGGCCTGCGATGCGAGTGCGGCAAACGTATCGGCCTCAATATCAAACCCTAACTGCGACGCAAAGCGCACGGCCCGCATCATTCGGAGTGGATCATCGGAGAAGGTCACCTCCGGATCAAGCGGGGTACGAAGGATCTTTTTTCGCAGGTCATCAACACCGTTAAAAGGATCGACAAGATCGCCAAACGATGTGCGATTGAGGGATATCGCCAACGCGTTAATGGTAAAGTCACGTCGCTTCTGATCGTCATCAAGCGTACCGTCCTCTACACTGGGCTTCCGCGAATCAGTTCGGTACGACTCTTTACGGGCACCAACAAACTCGAGGTCAAGATCCCCGTGAACGATCTGTGCGGTTCCGAAATTCCTGAACACATTAACCTTAACCGATGGCCCTAACGATTTCGCCACTGCTTCCGCCAGCGCGATGCCGCTGCCCACACAGACAAAGTCAATATCTTTCGAATCCCTCTTAAGCAGAATATCGCGCACATATCCACCAACCACATAGGTCTCCAGCCCCGTCGAGTTGGCGGCATCGGCAACAGCCTTAAATACTGGATGGGTAAGGGCATCAGACAAATTCATCGGCGGCAGGTCAATTAATCCCGCGCCAAATTTAGTGACCTTCCGGGAAGAATCGCTGGATCGGCAAAGAATCCCGCAACGTTTAGTCGCGATTGAATGTCGGACAGGGGATGAAACGCTCTTTTTTGCGCTTGCCCACCTTCGCCGCCAGCTCCACTTTATATTTGAGTGCGACCTCATGTGAACCGCCTGATATTCCGCCGAGCTCTGACACGGTGACATCGTAGCTGTAGGTCAGCTCAATGTTCTGCAGATGAAAACCCAATACGACGACAACCGCATCGTGGCTGATGTTGTCGGCGACATTTTGACGCAGCGGAATTCCCCTGTACCAAAGCCCAACTACCACCGGCTCATAAAAAAAATATGTCCCGAGATCAAGCTGATCAAAATTGCCTTGCTGTTTATACACAAAAGATGGAGCGATCGACGCTGTCCTCTCACGTTTAAAGAGACTGTGCTCCAGCGGTATCCTCACGCCTCCGTGAAGCGAAGTTTTGACCGGGATTTTTGCTTCCTCGTCAAGCATGGAGCGATTCGGGCTATTCAAGTGCATCATCGACAATCCCAGCCATACTTTCCGGCTGTAAAGCAACATCCCGGCTCCAAAATCAAAGTACGTACTGTTCTCTACGTTAATATTAGTGGGAGGCGGCGGCACATAATCGCCACCCTGGGAAAAATCAAGCTGCTGATAAAACACCAGCTTATTGAAGTCAACGCTTCTCGACCCCACACCAAAGTTCAGCCCTGAAGAAAAGACAAACTTATCGGATATCGGTACCTTGTAAGCGTATTGGAAATTGACCTGCGTCGACTTAAGATTTGCCGACCCAGCTTTATCCGCCATTACCATCACTCCCACTCCACTGTTCAGATGCTCCATATTATAGTCGTACGAGAAGGCGTACGTCTCGAACGCATGGGCGATGTTCGGCCACTGGTTTCGGTAGTTGACAATAAAGCGATGATCTACTGAAGTTCCGGCGAAAGCCGGGTTCAGATAGAGGGGAGCAGCGTAGTACTGCGAAAACTCCGGATCCTGGCCGTAAACTGTGCCGTGAGCCACCCATAAAAATATGATCAACCGGAGAACCTTCATCGCAAAAGAGTTACGTCGCCGGTACGGGTTATTTCCCTTCCGTTCTCATACTCGGCATTAATTCTGTAAATGTAGACGTCCTGAGCACATAGCTTCCCGTTGTAATAACCGTCCCATCCAACCTCCGGGCTATTGCTCTCAAAAAGGAGCTGTCCCCAGCGGTTGAATATCAGCATCTGAAACTTCGTGACCTTCTGAACAATTGGGAGAAATACCTGATTACTCAATACACTGCCAGTACCCGGACCCTGTGTACTGGGAACAAACGCATTAGGAATGAGCAGCCGCCCGTGGTTTACCGTTTGTACACCCGACTCAAGAACGGTAGTATCCGCACAGTCGTGACTGTTGCGGGCGATCAGCGTAATACTAAAAGTCCCCTCATCTGTGTATTTGTGCTGGGGTTCGACGGCGGTTGAGGTAGTGCCATCACCAAAGTCCCACAGATACTCACTTGCATTCAGACTGCGGTTACTCGTGTAGAGTATCTCTCCGGGAACATTGAGCGGAGTTGTCGGATAAACGGAAAACTTTGCTACCGGATTAGGTAAGACTTCAATGATCATCTCACGCGTCAATGACACAGGCTCGCCCAAAAGATTGCTAGCCGATAGCGTCACCGAATAGATACCTGGTTCCAGATAGGTATAGCTCGGATGAGTAGCGCGCGAAGTCCCCTCGCCTTCGCCAAACTCCCATACATAGGTTGTCGGATCGGCATAGAGCGACTCATTGACAAAGTTTACGGTAAGGGGAGCACATCCACGCGGAGGATAGTAGTCGAAAGCCAAAACCGGAGGAATCGGATTAATTTTCACCGACCTCGAAAACGTCTGTACGCAGTCACCATCTTCAACAGTGAGGGTAATCATATACTCGCCAAAGGTGGCGTATGTGTGCGTTCCGACATCGCGCTGTGACGACGTGGTTCCATCGCCGAAATCCCAATGATAGGTCCAGGGCCCCACGTTGGTCTCGTTTACGAGGGTGACTGTAGAAGACGGTAACGTCTGTTCCTGGGGACTGACCGAAAACTGCGCGTTCATGTTTTCATCCCGTTTCACGACAATACTCCTCGAAGTAACCGGACTCTCGCAGTTGGTCAGGTTTCGTGTCCGCAGTGATAAGGTTACGACCTGATCCACGGAGGTCGACCGGGATATCTCATACGTAAGCACATCGTCCGTTGTGGTATTGCTGTATACCACTACGCCGTTAATGTCGATCGTCCAATTATACTGAGGCAATCCCTTTTGTGCCGCATTGAGTTCGAGCACAACCCTATCGCATGCATATGTAACTGTATCCGTCGCAAATTCAGATTGGGGGACGGGAGCTACGCGGATAGCCCGGGTCGAATCTCCATAACACGCACTGGGTAACGTTGCCCGCAATGTCACAAAGAAGTCGCGCATCGACTGGGTGGTGTTCTCGAAGTCATACGTAAAATCAGGAGTCGTACCGGTGCTAACCTCTTCCAGTACACCGTCGGCATCGCTGACAATCCACGTGTAGTCCGTTGGATTCAACAGACGGGTGTCATCGTCTACGCGGAATTCAACAGACACGGGACTACAATTGTTGTCAAAGGGGGAGTAGTTCAGGGATACAAATCCCGCCCGCGGCTGAGGGTAGACTGTAATGGTCTGCGGAGCTGACACTGCCTCACATCCGTTTTCAGTGACTACCCGAAGACGCATCTGAAACTGACGATCGGCAAACGTCGTATTGCGAAACACGCGTACATACGTGTCTGAAAAATCGGGATCGTCGGGTCGTTGAACCGCATCCTCCTCGAATCCATCCCCCTGATCGATCTCCCAAACATAGCGCTCAATGCCTTCTGTGTCACCGGCCGAGAGATTGGCGAAGTTGACTGTAAGCATACTACAACCTGCAGTAATATCCGGCGTAAATTCAGCCGTTGGAACAGGGCTTACCATTACGGTATGTTCAGCAATAGCCGAACATTCGTTTCCGTTTGTCGATACACGCAATGCAACTCTGAATTCACCCGCCGACGGGAAGGTGTAATCAAAGGTCTGACGGTTGTCGAACTCCGGACTCTTATTGAACGTCACGCCGTCATAAGACAGGTCCCACTCCCATGTAGTTATGACTTCTCCGCCAATCGGTCGGTGCGTAGACGCATCCGTAAAGGTCACTGGATCCCCGTCGCAGACACGGGTATAGTCAAAGTCAGGGCGTGGATTTTCGAAGACGCGAACGTTGACTTCATCAACACTTTCACACCCGGTGAGTTGATCCTGGATATAAAGCCGGACGCGGTACAAGCCCGGGCGGGTGAACACCTCATCGAGAGGACCTGGCGGTGTCGTCGCGTAACCCGTGGCAGGCTCACGTCGCACGATGTTGTCGTTTTCATCGTAAAACTCCCACCGCCACCGTGTGGTCGGCGTGGGTGTTCCCGTCGAAACATCATGGAAGCGAACGTCAAAGTTGGTCAGCGGTGCCTCAGCGACCTGACAGAAATCAGAATCTATCGGAATATCGTTAAGGTCCGTTAAACCGATTTGCGCCGCCATCGATGGGGTAATAAACACGGTCCCCTCAATTTGCTGGGAGCAGGCGCCCTCTACAGTTGGATTCGTGGCTGTGAGACGTATGAGCTTCTCACCACCCGAATTGTAACTATAGGTGGGGTTGCGACTGGTGGACGTGTGAAGTAACGTGGTCCCCTCATCATCATCAAAAAATTCCCACAGGAATTGATAACCTGCACCGCCGGGAGTCTGATTGTCGAAATGGATAGTTTCACCGATACAGAAGTTCGACTCGACGGCTCCGTCACTGTCGCGGGTAACAAACTGCGGTTGCGGCGCGTCCACAATAACTATGTAAGCAGTGGTCCTGACCGCGTCTTCGTAGTTGGGATTGATGGGGTCGCCGTTCCAGGGGTTACACATATTCCAGTTAAAGAGGGTAACCTCGAAGCGACTGCCGACGGCATTGGCCAAACTGGCCGGTGCGTTCATAAAAAACGTTGATGCGTTCGGGCCATTGGCCGGCGCGGGAATAGTTTCGATAGGCCCAAAATAAGCGGCTTCGACTTGTTCCCCCGGAGTACCGCGGATCTGTGTAGAGACCAGCGCGCCCGTTGCATCTGTCAAAGGGATGGGCCCACCATTGATCAACTCAAGGTCGGCGATGGAGTTGGCCGCGTTGTGGTTGGTTCCATATACAAACTGAACGTGACGCGCCCGGTCGTTGGGATGATCAGGTTCGACGAGGACATTACAATTGAACTCCGACGCATCGAAGAATCGCGCGTTCTCAATGGGATTGTTAAAACACACATCCCATTGAAGCGGCCGGATGGCCATCTGTCCATTACTTTCCTCGTCGTCACCCCAGAAGAATGCCGTTTGCCGCTGGATTGACGACACACACTGCACTCCGTTTATATAGAGGGAGGCGGTTGGCTGGATGGTGCATTGCCCGTCGTTCTCCGTGTAGAGTCGGGTAGCATTTGCGGTGAACGATGTGTTGCCACTACCCACGATGAGACCATCGGCCAGAGTAACAACCGTCACGGTGTTGGCCGGATCGTTCCACTCGTAGACAATAGAAATAGTAGTCGGATCCTGGGGCGATTGAAACGTGTAGGTCACTTCAAACTCCGTTACACTAACCGGCGCACAATCCTGATCGGTACTGAAATCAATACTGACGGTTGTCCGCAACTGGTCACACTGAGCCCACAGCGCCGGCGCGACGAAAAGTGAGAAAATGAATATTAGACCAAGCCTTTTCACCTATGCTCAAGAGCCTTTCCTGCTAAAATTGCGCAATTTCTCACGCTTTTGTATTAAAATCGATTTGCAAGGAAATGGGTCTGCAGGATAATACCTGTCGTAATTCGCCAAGCGGCAGATTAGGGGAACAATCTTCGTTTTTTCCGGTCAGAAAAATGTTTGGAAACACCGAATGGTGAATAATCGCCACCGCCGGCCCTCAAAAAGTGAATATTCCCCGGGAAAAAATTACCTTTGTGCCCGGTTATTCGAAAGGGTCAATCCTGAACATGTCTACAAGCAAATATATCTTCGTAACCGGAGGTGTTACTTCATCTTTAGGTAAAGGAATCATTGCCGCGTCGCTTGCTAAATTATTGCAGGCCAGAGGTTTTAAGGTCACCATTCAGAAATTTGACCCTTACATTAACATTGACCCGGGTACACTTAACCCTTACGAGCACGGCGAATGCTACGTAACGGCCGACGGAGCAGAGACCGACCTCGACCTGGGGCATTACGAACGTTTTCTCAATATAGAAACGAGCCAGGCCAATAACATCACGACGGGTCGGATCTATTTCAATGTCATAACCAAGGAACGTCAAGGCGAGTATCTCGGCAAGACTGTTCAGGTGGTACCCCACATCACCGACGAGATAAAGCGAAACATGTTGCTGCTTGGGGAAAGCGGTAACTATGATTTTGTGATTACTGAGATCGGCGGGTCTGTCGGCGACATCGAATCCCTCCCCTTCATAGAAGCGGTTCGCCAGGTGCGTTGGGATCTCGGACCCAACAACGCCATCGTCATCCATCTGACACTTATCCCCTATCTGAAGGCGGCTAAGGAACTCAAAACCAAGCCTACACAGCACTCCGTCAAGGAGTTGCTGGCAGAAGGGATTCAGCCCGACATACTCGTTTGCCGCACCGAACTTCCGCTTCCGATCGAATTAAGGAAGAAGCTGGCTTTGTTCTGCAACGTCCATCTCAACTCCGTCATCGAATCGATCGATGCCGACACCATCTATGATGTACCCATCCTGATGCGGAAAGAAAAGCTCGACGAGCGGGTGTTGGCCAAGTTGAAGGTTCACACGAAAGTGGAGCCCGATCTTGAGGATTGGAAGAAATTCCTGACGAAACTGAAGAGTCCGACCGACGAGGTGAACATTGGCCTTGTGGGGAAATATGTTTCTCTTCCCGATGCCTACAAATCAATCGTCGAAGCGTTCGTTCACGCCGGTGCAGAAAATGATGCAAAAGTCAATATCAAGTGGATATCTGCGGAGGACGTAAATCATAATTCGTGTGAGTCCCTGTTCAAGGGGCTTCACGGCGTATTGGTCGCCCCGGGCTTCGGCGAACGAGGCATGGAAGGAAAGATACAGGGTATACGCTACGTCAGGGAGAACAAGATCCCGTTCTTCGGCATTTGCCTGGGCATGCAATGTGCTGTGGTGGAGTTCGCCCGTCACGTTGTTGGCCTGGACGCCAATTCTACTGAGTTCGATGCCAAGACCAAATATCCGGTTATCGACATGATGGAGGCTCAGAAAAAAATTACGGATAAGGGAGGCACCATGCGACTCGGCGCGTACGACTGTCGTATAAAGAAAGGCAGCAAAGCCCATTTGGCCTACGGTGAAACCCTTATTCAGGAGCGGCACCGTCATCGTTACGAACTCAACAACAAATACCTGGATCGCCTTGAGGCTGCGGGCTTGAAGGCCGTAGGAACGAATCCCGAATCAGGATTGGTTGAGATCGTTGAATTGAAAGATCACCCTTGGTTTGTCGGCGTGCAGTATCACCCGGAACTGCGGAGTACGGTACTCAACCCGCATCCGCTGTTTGTCAAGTTTATCGGAGCGGCGCTGACCTACAAGAAATCAATTTCCTAATATTGCACCCCTCGGAAGAAGTTATAGCTATTACAACATAGATCAATGGACAGAAATTCGGCGATAGGTCTTACCCTGATTGCAGCTTTGTTGCTGGTGTATTTTTACTGGTTTTCCCCCACGCCCCGGCCTGAGTCTGCTCAGCCGGTCAGCGACACCACTGCCGCCGCTGCCGCGGTGACCCCCCCGGCCGAAACGCCCGACAGTATTCGGGCTGCCGCTTATGGAGACTTGTCAGCTTTTGCCACGGGTACCGCCGAAACCATCACTGTCGAAACGGCCGACCTGAAAGTCGCCTTCAGCAGTCGTGGTGGAGTTCTCTCGGACGTCGAACTCAAGAACTACAAAACGTACCGCGGCGACCCCCTCAAGCTTGTTGCTCCAGAAAATACGGCTTTCCGCCTCCTGGCTCAGTACGATGGCCGGGAAATCGACCTTTATGAACTGTATTACACCTCCAGCCGGTCACAACAGGGCGATACTACTGTAGTGACTTTCTCCGCTCAGCTAACAGATGGATCTTATCTGCGACACGTGTATGCCGTGCCCGCCAACGGGTACCAAATCCGTTACCATCTGGAACAGCGGGGATTTGGCGAACGCATTGGCAGTAACCACCTTACTTTGCGTTGGGATGATCAGATTATGCCGCTGGAGAAAGACCTCCATGACATGCGGAACAACTCGACCATCACCTGGTTTACAACCGATGACGGCTATGACGCCTTAACGGAAAGGTCGAGTGGGACGGAGCTTCAGGCATTTGCTTCCCCGCTGAAATGGGTATCGATTAAAAAGAAATTCTTCCTTTCCGCTCTTATAGCCGACAGCCATTTCAGTGGCGGGGAAGTTTCGACCATCACCAACGAGGCACAGACAACGGTTGCTGAAACTGCCAAAATCGACTTGTTTATTCCGAAAACAGCATTCATCGGCGGCGATACGCGTTTTACCTATTATCTGGGGCCCAATGATTATCAAACGATCGGCGCGGTAGCGGAAGACTTTGAAAGGAACGTCTATCTCGGGTGGCCTCCTATATACTGGATCAACAAGTTCATCATTTATCCTGTATTTAAGTTCCTGACCACCTTTATCGGTAATTACGGTCTCATCATTACGATTCTGGTCATACTCCTGAAACTCGTGCTGTTTCCCCTTTCCTATCGTTCATACCTCAGTATGGCGAAGATGAGGGTACTGAAACCCGAGTTGGATGAAATCAAGGAACGGAATGGCGACGATATGCAAAAGGCTCAGCAGGAGCAGCTGAAGCTTTACCAACAGGTAGGGGTTAATCCGATCAGCGGATGTATTCCCGTTCTGCTCCAAATGCCGATTCTTTTCGCGATGTTCTACCTCTTCCCGGCGGCCATCGAACTGCGTCAGCAGTCGTTCCTGTGGGCGGAAGATTTGTCGACCTACGACTCTATTGTCCGTTTCTCCTTCGAACTTCCGTTCGGTGTTGGAAGCCACCTCAGCCTCTTCACCGTTATTATGACCGTATCGACGCTGATTTATACGTGGCAGAACAATCAGTTATCGTCTGTCACCGGACCGATGAAGTCGATGTCGTACATCATGCCGGTTGTTTTCCTGTTCTTCCTGAACTCGTTCCCGGCAGGACTCACCTTCTATTACTTCGTCTCTAACCTGGTTACGTTCGCACAGCAGGCGATTATCCGTCGTTTTGTGGATGAGGATCGTATTCGCCAGCTTCTGGAAGAGAATCGGAAGCGGATCGCCGCCGGCGGTGGCAAGAAATCCCGTTTTATGGCTCGCCTGGAGGAGGCTATGAAAGCCAGCGAGGAGACCCGCCGGAAGATGGAGGAAGAGAAAAAGAAGAGGAAGCCAGGCGGTAAGGGCAAAGGCAAGCAGTAAGCTGCATCGGACGCCTCTGATGATCTAAAATACTAGTACACAGCCCTTTAGCTGCGATTTTCGCTCTTTCGGGCTTTTTCCACGTGCATCGAATGTGTACCATTTGTGGATAACACGTTCCACGATGTTCCACGGCCCTTTGTATTTTGCGGTATATTTGAAGCCCCCGGATAACGGATGGGGGCCATTTTTTAATTCTTTGCTGATGGGAAAAATCATTGCGATTGCCAATCAAAAAGGCGGTGTCGGGAAGACAACAACCGCGATTAACCTCGCAGCGAGTCTCGCCGTGCTTGAACGCAAGACATTGCTGGTCGATGCCGACCCTCAGGCCAACTCTACGTCAGGTCTTGGGATAAACCCCAAGGAAGTAGAGCAGGGCATCTACGAATGTATGGTCGACGGAGTTAAACCCGCCGATGCCATCGTCAAGAACGAACTCAAATATCTTGATGTGCTTCCCTCCCACATCGATTTGGTCGGTGCGGAAGTCGAGATGGTAAACATCGAGCGACGCGAGGAAAAAATGCGCGACGCGCTGGCTGCGATAAAAGACGATTATGATTTCATCATCATCGACTGTTCGCCGTCGCTGGGACTTATCACCATCAACGCGCTGACAGCGGCCGATTCGGTGATCATCCCTGTGCAATGCGAGTACTTCGCTCTCGAAGGACTTGGCAAGCTGCTGAACACCATCAAGATCATCCAGACGCGGCTGAATCCCCGGCTGGAGATCGAAGGAATTTTGCTGACTCTCTATGACTCGCGGACAAGTCTGGGCAATCAGGTGGTGGAAGAAGTCCGTACGCACTTCCAGAAGATGACTTTCAACGCCATCATTCCGCGAAACGTTAAGTTGAGCGAATCACCCAGCTTCGGTCTTCCCGTAATCGTACACGACGCGGAAAGCAAGGGAGCGATAAGTTATCTCAATCTCGCCCATGAAATTTTGGATAAAAACGGCATCACCGAAAGAAACGTTGTAGTGAAATGAGTAAGAAGAAAGCGTTAGGGAGGGGCCTGAGCGCCCTGTTGAAAGACAACTCGACTGAGGAGAAGCTGGAGACCGATGTCTCAGCACCGGCAGAAACAGGCGCCGAAAAGCGTCCGGTGGTAGGCGGTATTATGGAAATACCGGTGAGCGAGATAGAAGTAAACCCCTTCCAGCCCCGTACCCATTTCGACGATGTAGCCCTGTTGGAACTGAGTGAGTCGATCAAGGTTCATGGAATCATTCAGCCTATTACGGTAAGACGTCTCGCGGCCAATCAGTACCAGTTGATCTCGGGAGAGCGACGCTTTCAAGCATCGAAGCTTGCCGGGTTGACGCAAATCCCGGCCTATATCCGATCGGCCGACGACCAGCAAATGCTGGAAATGGCTCTTATCGAAAACATTCAGCGCGAAAACCTTAACGCGATAGAAATTGCACTCAGCTACCAGCGCCTTTTGTCCGAGTGCAATCTGAAGCAGGAGGAGCTTGGCGAACGCGTAGGCAAGAACAGAGCGACGGTAACCAATTACCTGCGTCTGTTGCGCCTTCCGCCCGATATTCAGATCGCTGTCCGCGACAACAAACTGACGATGGGGCATGCCCGAGCATTGATCAACGTCGAAAATCCGGATAAGCAGCTTTACATCTTCAAGAAAATTCTCGCTGAAGATCTCTCCGTACGCAAGGTAGAGGAACTGGTCCGCGAAATGTCGCAGAAGAAGAACGACAAGCCTGAGGAGAAATCAACCCCTATCCCTCAAAGTCGTGAAATATCGCAGCTGCAGTCCCGACTTTCATCACACTTTGGCACTCGTGTTGTAGTAAAGAGCGACGGACAAAAAGGAGAAATCAAAATTCCGTTCCTTTCTGTCGAGGATTTGAATCGCGTCATCGACATTTTGAAGTTGTCGTGACGACCCATCGCCATGAACTGTATCACCCATTACTTGCGGTATTATCACTTCGCGGTGGCGTTACTGATTGTTCTCAGCTCCGTAGAAGAAGCTGATGCACAACGCCGTCGCCCGGCAGTAATGGCCGACACGGTTATTGTTGAAGAACGCGACACAATCTACACCCAGGCCGCCCCGGACACCATTCTCATCACGTCACAGGCCCGGCATTACGATCCTCGCAAGGCCCTCCTTTACGCGGCGGTTTTGCCAGGCCTTGGACAGATTTACAATAAGAAATACTGGAAGCTCCCGCTGGTGTACGGAGGTTTTATCGGTCTGGGTTATGGATTAAAATTTTATCGCGACCAGAACCTGGAAGTGCGGGGATATCTCTTTCAGAACCTCGAAGCCGGAATCACCGGGAGTGGTATCAATGAGCAACTGCCATATCCTTTTAACCTCACCACTACCGAAACTATTCGAACTCTTGAGAGCCGTACCCGCCGGCAACGGGATTTCTTTGTTATCCTGCTCGGTGGGATGTACCTGCTACAGATGGTTGACGCACACGTCGATGCTCACCTCAAAGAGTTCGATATCAATCCCAATCTACAGGTGAGTGTTGAGCCTTCGTTGAGTCAGGACGTTATGACGGGTCAAACCATGGGCATTGCCGTTGTGTTCCGGTTCAGGTAATTGGCCTGCAGCAAGCGAATACGGCGTAAAGCCGAACTTCACTGCGTATAACTTCACCACGTCAACAGTTTCTCGTATTTTCGCCGAGTTCAATTTCCAGATACAGATGAAAATTCTCCTTGTAGGTTACGGCAAAATGGGCAAGACCATCGAAGGCATCGCTATTGCGCGTGGTCATGAGATCGCCGGCCGAATTGATATCGATAACAGACAAGAACTCGACAACGTCGCGGCTGATGTAGCCATTGAATTTTCGCACCCCGATGCAGCCTTCGACAACGTCAGGAAGTGTATCGAGCGCGGTATCCCCGTCGTTTGCGGAACGACCGGATGGCTCGCCAGGAAACCGGAGATTGAAAAACTCACCCTCGAAAAAGACGGCGCCTTTTTTTACGCATCCAATTACAGCCTGGGCGTAAATCTGTTCTTCAAGCTGAATGAACACCTGGCCCGGATGATGAACAACTTCACCGATTACGATGTCACCATCGACGAAACTCATCATACTCAGAAAAAAGACGCTCCCAGTGGTACGGCCATCACTCTGGCCGAGGGCGTGATCAATCACCTCGAGCGGAAAAAGCAATGGATCGAAGGAGACGGCAGGGGAACCAGTGATTTGGCTATTCAGTCGTTCCGTGAAGGCGACGTACCGGGAACGCATGTCGTCCGGTACACGTCCGCCATCGACGATATTGAGATCAAACATACTGCCCATACGAGAGAAGGATTTGCCCTTGGTGCAGTGATGGTCGCCGAATGGCTTCCCGCCCGGAAAGGAATCCTAAATATGGATGATTTCTTGAAATTCTGAGCGCCGTGCAGCGACCAATTCAGCTAAAGGAACATCAGGCTTAGAGCTGCCTGAGTTCGGAATACCATTATTTTCATTTTATTTGCAAGCTTACAACACCCACAAGCACATGAACTGGCAGTTCTGGAAGAAGAAAAATACGGAAGAAACCGCTCCTCACAGCGAAGAAAAGCCTAAGTCGAAACTGCGAGAATGGGGAGATGCCATTCTCTTCGCTGTAATTGCAGCCACACTGATACGATGGCTCATTATGGAGGCTTATACCATTCCGACGCCGTCAATGGAAAACTCCCTGCTTGTTGGCGATTTTCTCTTCGTCAGCAAATTCCACTACGGAACCCGCACTACGACCACCCCTCTGCAGGTGCCGCTCACGCATCAAAAAATCTGGTTTACCAATATCCCTTCATACTCGACAGCCATTCAATTGCCGCAGTACCGCCTGCCCGGTATCAGCCGTGTGAAGCGTAACGATGTAGTCGTTTTCAACGTCCCTCCTATTGATCTGAATGACGGGATCGACTACCCTGTCGACCTGAAAACAAACTACATCAAACGCTGTGTGGCCGTCCCCGGCGACACCCTCGAAATCGTTGATCGCGTTATTTATATCAACAGCGAACGCCAGGAATTTCCAGAGCTCGTACAGTTCTCACACCTGGTAACCGCCAATGGCGTCATTAATGACAGGGTTCTCAACCGCTACCGGATATATGATGCCAGGGTGATAGCCCGATCAGACCGCTCGGTCGTTTATGCCATGAACATCACAGAGGAAGTTGCTGATGAATTGCGCAAGCTCAACTTTATCACCGATGTTCGTATCGGCCTTGATAACGGCGGTGCCGGGATGGGACCTCGCACCCGAGAGATGGTCGAGTACAATATTTTCCCCGATGCCAAGACCTTCCGGTGGAACGGCGACTTCTATGGTCCTATCGTTATCCCTTATGAGGGAATGACCATTCAAATGACGGAAGAAATGGTTGCCATGTACGGCACCACGATCGTCGAATACGACTACAATGAAAACGCGTCTATCCAAGACGGTAAACTCTATATCGACGGTCAGGAGATCAGCGAGTATACTTTCAAACAGGACTACTATTTTATGATGGGCGACAACCGACACAACTCGCTGGATTCGCGCTACTGGGGATTTGTGCCGGAAGACCACATCGTTGGAAAAGCCTTTTTCATCTGGCTCTCAATCGACCAGAATGCCAGCTTCCTCGACAAGATCCGTTGGAGCAGGTTCTTTAAAATGATCCGCTAGAACCAGCCCTTGGGGGCGTTGGCAGCGAACTTAACCGACGCCCCTACCAATCGATCTCCGTTTTTCCCTTGCTGCGCAGATAGGAATTCGCCTTGCTGAAGTGTTTGCAGCCAAAAAAGCCACGGTCGGCCGAAAATGGCGAAGGGTGTGCCGACATCAGGACCAGATGCTTGTCGCGGTCGATGATCTCCCCTTTGCGCTGGGCATAAGCGCCCCACAGCAGGAACACAACTCCCTCCTTCTCGTCGGATATTCTCTGAATAACAGCGTCAGTAAATGTCTCCCATCCCCGATTCTGATGTGAGCCTGGAGTGTTAGCGCGTACAGTGAGCGTTGCGTTTAGCAACAGCACTCCCTGACGGGCCCATCGCTCAAGATCACCGGAAGCAGGAATAGGCTTCCCCAGATCATCATGTATTTCCTTGAATATGTTTTTCAACGAGGGCGGCATTCGTACCCCATCAGCAACCGAAAAGCACAATCCGTTCGCCTGCCCCGGACCGTGGTAAGGATCCTGACCGATAATGACCACCTTTACATCATCAAAACTGCAGCGGTCAAAAGCCTTGAAGATATCCCCCCCACGCGGGTAGATGGTCTGTGTTTTGTATTCCGTCCTGACAAACTCAGCGAGTTGCTGAAAATACGGTTTGGTAAACTCTTCTGCCAGAAGAGACTTCCACGTACCGGCTATTTTAACTTCCATGCCCCCGAATTTAATGCGAATCGCCGAATGGAAGTTTTTTCAGTCGGACTTTAGGGGGAAACGACTCGATAAACACTGATTATCAACGCATTGAAAGAAGTAAAGGGCCGTAGATCAGTTATCGCAAAAAAGTCATATTTTTGGATATTATGGTTACGGAGATCACACAGGGCATCAAGGTGACAGTAGAAACTGAGTATCAACCTGCATACTCCAGCCCTTCCCAATTGCACTTTGTTTTCACTTACCGTATCACCATAGAAAACAAGAGTGAGAATACTATTCAACTGATGCGTCGACACTGGCGTATTTATGACGCCGGATTTCCGGTGCGCGAAGTAGAAGGTGAAGGTGTTGTCGGTCAGCAACCGGTTATTGAGCCCGGGCAGTCACACCAGTATGTCTCCGGGTGTAATCTCAAATCAGGGATAGGAAAAATGGCGGGCACGTACCTGATGGAACGGGTAGTGGATGGTTCCACCATGCATGTGAACATTCCTGAATTCACGATGGTTGCTCCTATACGCCTCAATTGATCTGTGTACGCATCATTCTTCAGACTTAAGTCGTTTCTCGGCTGGTGGTTGGAAGCTGTAGACGAACACTCGCTACATTCCCCGTTTTTTTTTGATTTGTATACCCGGCAGATTAAGCCTCCGGTGCACAAGGAAGAGTTTGCCCACATTGAGCGCCTTCGTCAAAAATTGCTTCACGACCAGCGCGAGATTCCTGTCCGCGACCTCGGCGCCGGCGCTCACAACAAACCCCGCTTCCGGCGGGTTTCCAACATCGCCCGCACCAGTCTTAGTCAGCAGAAATACTCCGTACTGTATCACCGACTTATCCGCCAGATTAACGCCCACAACATCATAGAACTTGGAACTTCCCTTGGAATCAACACCCTCTATCTGGCGGAAACGCAAAATGCGCACGTGACAACCTTTGAAGGAGCGCCAGCCATCGCCGATATCGCAACACTCACTTTTGAATTCGCCCAAAAAGAAAATATCAACCTGGTGGTCGGCAATATCGACCGCACACTTCCCTCGTTTCTTCAGAAATCGCCACGCGTCGATTTCGCTTTCATGGACGCCAATCATCGCTACGATCCAACCATTCGCTACTTTGACTGCATCCTCCGCAAGATCCATGAACACAGTGTGGTGGTTATCGACGACATTCATCACTCGCCCGAAATGGAGAAGGCCTGGAACGAAGTTCGCGGACATCGCCTGGTACACGGCTCTCTGGACCTGTTCCGGTGCGGTGTACTCTTTTTTGATCCATCACTGAACAAACAACACGTTATCTTACAGGTTTAGGCGTTGAAATACAGGCCCGAAAGCCGTATTTTTGCAGGCATTACCTGTAAGGATTTACCTTCCTATACCTGATCGACACCGTCTTATGAGCGAGCAAAACGAAAACCAGGCCCACGAGCCTACTCCGCGGAAGAACAACAAACTCCCCATCATTATTGCCTTCATGGCGATTGTAATCATTATTCAGGGGATCAAAATATACCTCGACACAAAGGAGAAGCAGCAGGTCAGGACACAACTGATTACCACGGAGGAAGAACTGGCCACCACCATGCAGCGCCTCACTGAGATTCATGATGAACTCAACGAAAAGATTGCCCAGGTGGAACAACTTGGCGGAGATATTGCCGATCTGGAGCAAGCCAAATCAGAAATCGAGGAAGAATTACGCCGTACCAAGCGAGCGACCGGAAAGGAAATCAAGGCCCTCAAAGACCGTGTCGAAGGATACGAACTCCTCCTCAAAAACAAAGATGAGGAGATAGCCCGACTGACTTCCGTCAACGAAGAACTACTGACGGAAAACCGATCCCTCAAAACTCAGAAGAACAGACTGGGTGACTCTCTCAATCGTCTTACACAATCACGTCAGGAACTCGCCACAAAGGTTGCCATTGCGTCGCAATTAAAAGCAGAAGATATTCAGATCGTAGCCCTCAACGACCGCGGACGTGAGCGTACTTCCCCATTCAGAGCCAAACAGATTGCTCAACTCAAGGTCGACTTTAACATCGCTGAAAATAGCGTCGCACCTATCGAAGGAAAGAAAATCCTCATTCGGGTGATCGATGAAAACAATCAGGTACTTTTCGATGTGGCACGTGGTTCGGGCACATTCCTACTCAACGGAAAGGAAGAGTTTTATACCGCAGCGCAGGAAATTCTGTTTGACAACACGCGCCAGCACCTCACCTTCCTGTATGACAAGGGATCCGAGTATGCTCCCGGCACCTACACGCTGGAAATCTATACCGATGGCTACCTCATGGGAAGAGGTCAGTTCGACGTGAAATAATTCTGTGAAGGAGAACGCTATCCCGATGGCCGCTTGTAAATCACCGTATCGGACGCCCGTCGGGGAAGAAAGTAACCACCGGTATCTATCCTGACTTCCTGACGTCGGCCTTCTATGCGCGCGATGCCCTCGCGACTGAGACTGGTGTTAAAAAGATACAATCGTCGAAGCCCCGGCATTTCGATGAGATGATCGACGATATCATCGGTAACTCTTGTATCGCTCAGGTTAAGCCAGGCCAACTTCTTCAGCCCCGTAAGATGTTTCACCCCCTGTGCAGAAAGCGTTGTACCATTGAGGTACAGAACGCGAAGATTCAGCAACGACGACAGGTAGACTACCTGCTCATCCTTAAGATGCGTGTGCGAGAGGTTTAGCCAAACCAACTGATCTTTGACGTCAGTAAGCGCCTCTAACTGTTCATCCAACACCGTCTTTTGACCGGCAAAAGATACCATCAGGTATGAACTAGACTCCGCAACCGGTCGGACGTTTACCTGAAGCGCGTGGAGTCGTTGAGTAACAGCTAACGGGGCCTTTCGGACGCCTTCGTCCGGAATCCATGACTCCTCCGACGGATCCTGCAATGTCCGGACAGCCCTGACAATATTTTCGCGCGAAGGGTATGTGGCGACTACCTGATCAAAATGAGCCGTGCCCTCCACCCAATAACGAATCAAGTCAATTTCAGCTGATGACAGCTGAGCTTTTTCTCGCGGGGGCATATGATCGTCGTGTTCGATAGGGAGTACAAGGCGTCTGTAAAGCTGACTCGAATCGGCAGGACCCGTTACAATGACGGGTCCGTTCTTTCCACCTCGCAGCATTGCGGAGATATCATCAAGTCTCAGATCGCCCTTCTGCCGCCGCGAGCTGTGGCAATCGTAGCATCGCGCCTCGAGAATAGGCTGCACAATATCAGCGTAGAGCTCTGCATCAGTAGCGGAACCAATCTGCCGAATTCTCTCGCGAGGATCGGTTACACGCAATTGCTGCGAAGACGGCGCAAACAGATAGTCTTCGCCATGGGTAAGCGCCCCTCCCCAATGGCCCGTTAAGATCAATACGACCATCAGCGGAAAGAAAAGCGCGATCTTTACTACCTTTCGCCCGGAGGGATTCACCCAGTACTTGACCTTCGAGCGCAACACATAAACTACCAACGAAAGAACTGCGGTGGCAATTCCCAGATTCTGGTGACGTTCTGCAATCACTTCGTCATAACCTCCCTCCTGTCTCAAAAAGTAGCCGCTCACAGCCGCGGCTCCTGCAAAAAGAACGCCCCATAACAACAATGGCTTAACGGCCTTACGCAGTTTGTGAAACCTTCGCTGCGCCGAGATACACTCAAAAAGAAAAGCCATCACCAGTACACCAATAGGGAGATGTACCAAGAGCGGATGGAGCCTTCCTATTAAAGCCGTTACATAATCCATCGATAAATCAATATGGGATGCAGTCGGAAAGGGAATGCGTTAAACGACAAATTAAATTCGGGAGTCATGTGCATCAGGCGACGATCTCGCTAATGACCTTCCCGCCAACATCCGTCAGCCTGAATGGTCGTCCTTGAAATTGATAGGTAAGTTTCTCGTGATCCATCCCGAGCTGATGCAGAATCGTCGCCTGAACATCGTGCAGCGACACCCTGCCATTCACGGGATAATAACCAATCTCATCGGTCTCCCCCCAGGTCATCCCCTTCTTGATTCCTCCCCCTGCCATCCACATCGTAAACGCTTCAACATGATGGTCCCGACCAAGATAAGGATTCATCTTTCCTTCACGATTTTCCTGCATCGGTGTACGTCCGAATTCACCGCCCCACACCACCAGCGTCTCATCCAGCAACCCACGTTGCTTAAGGTCGAGCAACAAAGCCGTCATCGGCCTGTCCACTTCACGGCATTTATTCCTGAAACCGTACTCAAGGGCGTCGCTCTCGACGATACCGTGGCTATCCCATCCCCAGTCGAACAGCTGAACAAAGCGCACGCCCTGTTCAACAAGTTTTCGCGCCAACAGGCAATTGTTCGCGAAGGAAGCTTTGCCCGGTGTCGTTCCGTACATCTCGTGAATATAGGCGGGCTCATCGTTGATGTTCATCACTTCCGGAACGGAGATCTGCATACGGTACGCCATCTCATACTGCGCCATACGTGTCAGCGTTTCAGGATCATTGACTTCCTTATAGTGCTCATGGTTTACCGCGTTGATGGCGTCGATTGTTTTCCTTTTCAAGTCACGGCTGGTACTTATCCGGTCGATTACCGCAGCTATACGAAATTCTTCGTCATCGGTACCACCTTCGGTATTATTCATTGTATTCCGGTGAAACGCGGTGGCAATTATTTGCTCATCGGTAGGATCGGGAAGCATATCGCCCGCAAGCTGTTCGATGGTGAACTGATCAAACGGCTTGTCTTCATTAAAACTTCGGATCACATAATCGCGGTATCGCCATATGACCCTCGACGGATCTGCCTCGTACCCCTTGGTGTCGGCGTACCGCGCAAGGTCAAGCCACCATGCGGCCCATTTTTCGCCAAAATGTGGCGATGAAAGCAGTTGCTCAACGAGCCGGTCGTAAGCATCGGGCCGATCATCGTTGATAAACGCCTGTGCCTGTTGCTCGGTCGGCGGGATTCCTATCAGATCAAGGAATACACGTCTGACCAACGTTGGTTTATCTGCCGGGGGCGAGGGCGAGAGGCCTCGTTCCTGCAATCGGGCGAGGATGAAGTGATCGATCGTATTGCGCACCCAGGTCTCTTCGTCACCGGACAAACCGCTCCTCACCTGCCTCACCTGGGGCACCTGAACCGGTCGCGGAGGTGAATAGGCCCAGTGGTCTCCCCAGACTGCGCCTTCTTCGATCCATCGCCGCAAAATCCTGATTTCGTCGTCAGGTAACGGAGGCTCTTTGTAGGGCATTCGCAATTCGGGGTCATCTTCGAGCAGGCGGCGAATCATCTCACTGCCATGGGGGTCGCCGGGGATAATGGCAGGTTTTCCCGACTCCGTAACAGCGAGTGCCTCTTCCCGGAACAGGACGCTGAAACCACCGTTCTGCTTGACCCCACCGTGGCAGCTAATGCAGCGCGTGTTCAGGATCGGCTTCACCTCGGTGCTGAAGTCGATCTTACGCTCCTGGCAGGCCGCAAAGAAGACTAAGAGACCGATGGTCGCTCTTACCAACAAATTTCGGGACTTCAGCTTCATACCTCACTAAAATTAGGTCAAATTCCCGCTTTACAAAAGAATTTAGGGCATTCGCGGGGAATGGCGCGCAGGACGTCAAACTGAGTTATCCGGACGAATTTTCACCCACAGCTTTAGAAATACCGGTATTTTCCCTACTTTTGCAGGCTCAAAACAAAAAAATAACATTTATGAAGAATTACGAGACGGTATTCATTCTCAATCCCGTTTTGTCTGAAGATCAGGCAAAGGATACTGTCGAAAAGTTCGTGACGGTGTTGACGAAGGCGAATGCCGAAATCATCAACAAGGAGAACTGGGGCTTGAAAAAGTTGGCGTATCCGATCAACAAGAAGTCAACCGGTTTCTACAACCTGATCGAATTTAAGGCAAATCCGGAGGTTATCAACGCCCTCGAAACAGAGTACAGACGCGATGAGTCTGTAATGCGTTTTCTCACGACTGTGCTTGACAAGCACGCCGTGGCTTACAACGAACGCCGCCGCAAAGGCGAATTCAAGAAAGAAAATCGTAAGGCTAAAAAAGAAGAGGAGGCTAGCGTATGACACTCATGAACGAACCCATTAAGCGCGCAGAGGTAAAACCGAAGTACTGCCGCTTCAAGAAAAACGGAATCAAGTATATCGATTATAAGGATCCCGATTTTCTTCTCAAGTTTGTCAACGAGCAAGGCAAGCTTTTGCCGCGCCGGCTTACCGGAACCAGCCAGAAGTTCCAAAAGAAAGTAGCCCAGGCCGTTAAGCGTGCCCGTCACCTGGCCCTGCTTCCTTACGTGGGCGATTCGTTGAAGTAATAACCTTTAAAAGCGCACAATCATGGAAGTCATTTTGAAACAGGATATATCAGGGTTGGGTTACAAACACGACATCGTGAAGGTTAAACCCGGCTACGGAAGGAATTACCTGATCCCTAACGGATACGCTATTGTAGCCAATGACTCTAACCGCCGTCAGGTGGAAGAGAACGTTCGCCAAATGGCACACAAAGCCGCTAAGATCAAGCAAGACGCTGAAAGTCTTGCTGAAAAAATTGGCGATTTCACTGCCGAAATCAAGACGAAAGCCGGTGAATCCGGAAAAATTTTCGGAGCAGTAACAGCCCTTCAAATTTCCGATGCACTGAAAGCAGCAGGATTTGAAGTTGATCGCAAGAAAGTCATCATGAAAGAGAACCCGAAACAACTGGGTACCTACACGGTGACACTTGACCTCCACAAAGAGGTCAAGAAGGAGATCAAAGTCGTTGTTAGCGCCGAATAACAGGTCACACACAGACAGGAAGCCATCCGATCGGTAATCCGAATCGGATGGCTTTTTTGTTTCCCGCGCCAACGGTTTTCATCTTTACCATTGATTTCCTTTCTTTGAGACTTATTGCAGCAATATGAGAACACTAGTCATCTGTACGGCGCTGATCATCTCGTATCCCGCTTTCACCCAATCCAAGAAAGAATTGAAAGCCCGCGTGTCCGAACTGGAAGGTCACGTGACGGAGTTAAAGGCTGAAATCGAAGAGCTGAAGAAACCTACGGCTATCGATCTTAATGACTCCATTCAGCAGGTCAGCTATAGCTTTGGCGTCGTACTGGGACAAAACTTCAGAAATACCGGGCTCGACTCTCTTAACATGGAAGTGTTCCTCGCCGCCATGCAGGATGTACTGGATGACCAGCCTTTGAAGGTCCAACGAAAAGAGGCCGAGGCAAGCATGCAGCGTTATATGCAGCAAACCATGATGAAACGCAGCGCCATCGCCAAAGCCCAAAGTCAGAAATTCCTTGACGAGAACAAGAACAAACCCGGTGTGGTAACAACATCCACCGGACTTCAATACCAAATTGTAGAAGAAGGAAACGGCAAGTCACCCGCTATTGTCGATCGAGTCACGGTTCACTACACTGGCAAGCTTGTCGATGGAACGATCTTCGACAGCTCCATCCAACGGGGACAGCCAGCGACCTTTCGGGTCAATCAGGTCATCTCAGGATGGACGGAAGCGCTTCAAATGATGCAGGAGGGAGATAAATGGATCCTCTATATTCCCTACACCCTGGGCTATGGCGAGCGTGGCTCCCCACCCCAGATTCCTCCTTTCGCTACGCTGATTTTTGAAGTCGAGCTACTGAAAGTCAACTGATACTCCTACCGGCCATTGGCATAGTTTTTTCGTACACGGCAAGTCGAAAAAAGGCCATGGCTACCAACTCGACTATTCCCATTTTGGAGTTCAAGCGCCTTCTGCATGAACTCCGCGACCGCCGTCCGGACATCGGTATTCGCTTCCGGCTGATGGGAGAAATGTGGCAGGTGAATCATCTGCACATCCTCGAAGTCACAGAAAGCGGTGTCGCCCTACACGACCCTCTCTCGGGTAAGGTGATCTTGATTACAGACGTCGCCCGGATCATGCAGTTCGAGATTGACGAGAACTTCCACCACTACGAACCTCATAACCATTACACGGTTGACCCCGCGCTGGTTAACCATTAATCGAATCGGCTATGACCATCCTCTATATTGACGACGACCCCGAGGACCGGGAGTTTTTTCAGGAAGCGCTCTCTGAAATACATCCCTCTCCCGTTTGCATTACTGCAAAAGACGGCGCCGAAGGTCTTCGTCTCCTGAATGAGCTTGTAGTCCTCCCCGACTTCATTTTCGCTGATGTCAACATGCCCATCATGAGCGGCAAACAGTTTCTGATCGAAATAAAAAGAACCCCGGCCTTCAACTTCATTCCGGTTATCATTTACTCGACAACGAATTATCCGGCCGAAGCGCGGGAGTATCAAAGGCTGGGGGCACACAAGGTACTCGTCAAACCTGCATCAATGAGGAGTATTGTAGGACTGGTCCGGTCAGTTATCCAGGAAACGGAGGCCGACCCTACACCTGCTGACCACCTGATTACCGGCGGATGACTACCCGCTCTGTTTTCCGCATCCTCCCTTGCAAGACTTCAACAATGTACATCCCCGCGCCGGTAATGCTTCCCTGAGGTAACGCAATACCATACGACAGCTCGGCGATACCATAGGTATGGTCTAGCACCGTTCGCCCCATGGTATCATGCACCCGTACGCGAACAGGGGCATCAAGGACACTTTCAACCTGGACGGTTACGTTATCGTGTGTGGTCGGGTTAGGATACACACTAACCCGGAATGCACTTTCTCCGCCCTCATCGCCAATTCCTGTAATGGCATCTTCGTGGCTCTTGAGCGCAGCTCGTGGAATTGGGATCCACTCTTCGCCGGTATCCGGCCCTTTGTATTCAACCAGCAATGTATCAGTTTGGACGTCTTCGAAATACTGCAGATAGATGTGATGACCTCCACGATCAAGCTCTATCTCACCGCTCATTTCAGTTTTCGGTTCCTCATGAATACCGTCATTATCGATAATTCGTCGGTCGTTGAGCCACAAGCGTGTACCATCGCTCGACGTAATTCTAAACTGATACGTTCCCTCCTCCTCGATGAAGATAAATCCTTCGAAGCTAAGATTGTAGTAATCATCCTGTGTCTTGGGTGCAAGCGAAAAGGTACCAATTGTTCCGGTAAATTCCGCCCAACTCCAGTCAATTGAATCGAGCGAAGTCCACGACCCGGTGGTGTGGCGGTAAAACAATCCTGAAACGTAGGTACTGACGCTCACGGGGTCGCTCGCGCCACCTTCGTTGCGAGACAAATCAACTGCATATACAGAAACACTGTACTCCTGGTTGATTGGCAGATCTGTAAGAACGAAGGTAGTATCGGCCGAGTTTGTATGTATCGTTTCATCGCCCACGATAATTACATATTCCCGGATCCGCGTGTTGTCCGTGGCGGGACTCCACGTCAGGGTCACTTCTCCGACGCCTGTATTTTTTATCTTCAGAGAAGTCGGTACCGTAGGCTCCTCGTTGTCCTCTATGGTTTCCACTGTAATGCCGTTGGCACCTGACGGTATGTAATCCGAGCGTCCCGTGTTACTTACGGCGCGTATCTTATATTGATAGGCGGCGTTGGGTTCGACCCTATTATCATCAAAGCTTGTAGAATTGGGACCGGTAATGCCGACCCACTTCCAGTTTTCGCCGGATTTTCGTCGCCAAATCTCAAACCCCGACTCGTTGTTTGATTGATCGGTCCATGACAAAACCGTCTCCGAGGGCGACAGCGATATTCCCTCGAAGTCAGCCGGCGCAGTGACGTTGATTTCAGCGCGATCTCCATAGACAATCGAGACAGGCGATGATGGATCGCTTTTACACCCCAGTTCTGTCACCACCAGCGTGTACTGGCCGTCGCCGGAAGATGACGGAAACGTAACGTACCGAAGTGTGTCATCCACATTCCCGGGAAGGTCAATAGGGTGCCCGTTGCGATACCAAAAATACTGATCATAATCGCCGGCTGACCGCAAACGTGCCTGAGATCCGCCGTCCAGCCCCGGCAGCTTCACCGTTGAAAGCTGCTCTATAACCGCCCGCGGCGGCTCCGTTGCCGAAAGAGTGACAACCTGCGACCACGAATTCCACTGGTTCTCGGAAGGATTTGCAACGCGCGCATAACGTACACGATACTCACCGGGATCTTTGGCCATCAAAACCGGACCATCAGCGCCGCTAATTATGCTGCCGTTGTATTGCCACTGGTATGCAGGGAAACCCGCCGCAACCTCCAGTCGGGTGCCCTCATTTGAACAAATAAACCGGGTACTCTGATAAGTATGAAGGTTATTTTTTTGTTTACCCAACAACCAGGAAAAGAACTCCGGCTCGTTGAATGCCTTGTTCCAGGTACCATGTCCCAGCTCCGGATATAGCGTATATCGAACAGACGCGCCAGCAGCCCGGAACTGCTGAATATAACGTACCGTCTTCGACGGAAGAGGATTCTCATCCATACCTCCCTGAAAAACCCACAGCGGTATATGCGCAATGCTCTCGGCCACTCCATTCGCGTTGATAGCGCCATCGTCTATTGCCGACATCGCAATACCGGCAGCAAAAAGCCAGGGCGCACGCTTAAGCGCCTGATACATACCATGCCCCCCGTTCGAAATACCTTCAACATAGATACGGTCCTCGTTGATGTTATACTTCTTCGTGATCAGTCGAATGATGCGGATGACATCTTCCACTGACCATCTATCCCAACCGTTAAGGTTCTGTGGAAAAAGGACAAATCCGGGGAATGCACGCGAATTCAAACTTGCGTCACCGGGCAAACGTCCTTCTGCACGTTTCATCGCACTCAAATGAACCTGGCCGCCATGCAACAGGTTGTGGTCATTGTTCATCAAAGGGCTATTGGGACTTGTGGGTGCAGGTGGGTTATTGGCAACCGGAGACCACGTACGATCGGCATGATAGCAGGCATATTCAGCACAATTTCCGCGCTCACCCAATCCGTGGAAGACAACGATCAGTGGATAACCGTCAGGAAAATCAGCACGGTATTCATCCGGTATCAGCAATCGATAATTCATAATGAAACGATCACCATCAGCGGTACGATGAACCAGATGACCCTCTTTATAGGGACTTGAGTCCCAACTCGTCATGTCATAATACGTTCGCGTTCCGCGGAAACTGAACGTCTCACCTTCCTTGAGATAATGATAACGCGTAGGCGACTGGGCGATTCTAATGTCGAGCGGTCCGAAGGGTGCTGACGGATTGTACACATACGACGTATCTACCTGGCTGTAACCGCGCGAATAACAAGTAAAGAAAAGAGCGACAGCGAATAAGCAGTATAGTCTGGTGTTCATGGCTTTAGCATTGCATCGACAGATGCGTATAGCCAGTTAACAAAACTATACCACGGGACGCTTAAGCGACAGAAGAACAGCTAAAATGCTTAAACGACAGTTGAAACGCCTTGTGTTCTTATGCGTGTACTGCTGCCTTTCTTGGCTTCAATTGCAACACCTGGAACATGCGCTGATCGTCGACGTAGTCGGGATTAGGAGTTGTCAGCAATTTGTCACCTGCGAAAATACTATTCGCTCCAGCCAGAAAACACAACGCCTGTTCTTCCAACGACATCCGTACACGACCGGCAGAAAGACGAACCATTGCCCTCGGCATAATGATACGCGCCGTGGCGATCATTCGTACCATCTCCCACACGGTGACTCGTGGCTGATCTTCCAGCGGCGTTCCTTCAACAGGAACCAGTGCATTCACCGGTACCGACTCCGGATGTTCGGGCAACGTAGCCAATACGTGCAACATACCGATCCTATCGCGTTCATGCTCCCCCAATCCGATAATACCACCGGAGCATACTGATATCTTTGCCTTCCGGACGTTCTCGAGCGTCTCCAGACGGTCGTCATAATTGCGGGTTGTAATAATATCACCGTAGAACTCCTCGCTTGTGTCGAGATTATGATTGTAAGCGTAAAGACCGGCTTCCTTTAGCTTAAGCGCTTGCTCATGAGTGAGCATACCCAGCGTACAACACACCTCAAGCCCTAACTGGTTGACACCTTTTACCATCTCGATGACCTTATCAAAGTCGCGGTTATCCCGAACCTCGCGCCATGCGGCTCCCATACAAAAGCGACTGCTGCCTGCATCACGCGCTTCCCTTGCCTTTGCCAACACCTCGTCGACTTCAAGCAGCTTGTGAACCGTTACTCCGGTATGATAACGGGCAGCCTGGGGGCAATAGGCGCAGTCTTCCGGGCAGCCGCCGGTCTTTACCGATAAAAGTGTGCAAACCTGAACCTCGGAAGGTTCATGAAATTTACGATGCACAGTTGCCGCCTCGTAAATGAGTTCCAGAACGGGCTTGTTATAAATATCAGCGATTTCTTCGCGGGTCCAATCGTTACGAATAGCAGTACTCAAAATCCAGAATTAAGAAGTGACAAAAAATTACAGCGCTTATTGATATTAATGAAACTCGAACTCAAAGGGCATGCGCGCCTGAATACCTTCGTACTGTTTCACTTGGCGCACGCGCTCAAACATCGGGTATAGGTCACCCACGTACTGACGAACCAGTCCGGCGCGAGCGCTTGTTTCAAGTCCTTTCATCAACTGTTCAATAAATGTTGTAGGCGCAGGGTAATACCGAACCTTGTAGTCGTCGGCAATATTCGCTTTCTCAGCAGCAATCCGTATCGCGTCATCTATTCCACCCAATACATCAACCAGCTTATGCTCCAGCGCCTGCTGCCCGGTCCATACGCGTCCCGAAGCCACACGCAATATTTGCTCCTGTGATACACTGCGACCTTCAGCTGCTTTCGCTGTAAACGAGTCGTAGTATTTCTCCAGATTTCGCTGAATGATATTTCGCTCTGCCGGGGTTAGCGGGCGTGTCACAGTATACAGATCACCAAAATCACCCGTGCGAACTTCATCGAAGGTTACGCCAAGCTTGTTGCCGAGGAAGCTGCTCATGTCGAACATAACACCGAAAATTCCAATTGACCCTGTAATAGTATTGGGCTGAGCAACGATGGTATCACACGCCATGGCAATATAGTATCCACCCGATGCTGCGTAATCAGACATCGATGCGATTACCGGCTTCTCGGCGGCGGCCAGCTTAACCTCGCGCCAGATCATATCGGAAGTCGTGTAGGCGCCACCGGGGGAATTTACACGCAACACTATAGCCTTTACGTTATCGTTCTTCCGCGCTTTTCTTATTTCCTTCACGTACTTTTCCGCAGTAATCTCGAGGTCTGATTGACTTCCCTCTCCCTGAACTATTGTTCCTTCAGCCACGATGACAGCGACCTCATTCGGAGATCGTTTGTATGTCGAGAAACTCTTACGATAATCTTTGTACTTGACGAACCTTATATCCTCGTCTTCGGGAATCGACAATTTTTCTCGTATTACATTATGGAACTCGTCCTGATAAAGCAGACCATCAACCAACTTAAGTTCCAGCGCATCGTCAGCGTTGCGAACCAACATCTGATCCGAAATCTCTTCCAGGCGCGTCCGATCTATCCCACGCGACTCAGCGACGTTGTCGAGGATATTATCATAAATACCGTTGACCATTTCGGTCAGTTGCAACCGGTTTTCTTTACTAAGTTCTTCGAGCAGGAAAGGTTCAACAGCGCTCTTGAATTCACCTACCCGAAAGACCTGGGGCTTAATCTCGAGCTTATCCAAAAGCTTCTTGTAAAAGCCGATGCTGACGCTAAGACCATTGAACTCCATTTCACCTTCGGGATGAAGATAAACTTCATCGGCTGCCGATGCCAGGTAATAAGCGCCTTCGGTCATCACCTCGCTGTATGCCACCACCCATTTACCGCTCTCGCGGAAATCGAGCAACGACCGGCGAATCTCCTCCAGCGACGAGAAGCCAGTAAGAGGCTGGCGAATCTCGACATACACTCCCTCGATGTTATCATTCTGACGAGCGTCATCTATAGCCTGTTTCAACTGAATCAGTCCGATTCGTTTTTGTTGACCTGGAAAAGGCAGACCTGCCAAGGGGTCGTCGACCTCGAGCTCTGTCACTTGTGCATCGAGTTCAAGGTGTAGGACTGAGTTGTCCTTAACCACAACCTGCTTGTCGTCCGAAAGGCCAGCGACCAGCGCCGTGAAAAAGAGGAACGTCAGTAAAAAGAAGACGACCATCGCCGTGAGCGCGCCGAGGCATGACGAAAGAAAGGCTTTTCCAAAACTCATAGTGGTATATTTAAAGACCAAAAGTAAAGATTAGTATGAGTAATATAAAGTAAGTTTGTCGCCGGGCATCCCTATGAATTACAGGATTTTTTTGCTGCTGGGCTCAAACGAGGGCATTCCGCTCCAAAATCTGTCATTAGCCGCCGACCGGATCGCAGGGCAGGCAGGTCCTATTATCGCTCGGTCGGCCATTTACCGCACAGCCCCCTGGGGAAAATCCGATCAGCCGGATTTTTACAACCAGGCCCTCGAAATCACCAGTTCTATGACCCCACGGCCATTATTAAAGACATTACTGGAGATTGAATGCGAAATGGGCAGAGTGCGTCTTGAGCGATGGGGCCCCCGGATTATCGATATTGACATTCTGCTTTTTGGCGACCTCATCCTTAACGAACCCGACCTGGTGGTTCCACACCCCGGTCTCCCCTTTCGGCGTTTCGCGCTGTTACCTCTGGCCGATCTAGCCCCTGATTTTATTCATCCCGCTCTAAAAAAGAGTGTCCGGCAACTCTTGGACGAATCGCCGGACACGCTGATGGCCACGCGTATTTAATATTTGTCAGAGGCTCGACACCTCGACATCCGGCGAAATCTTCTTCACCAGACCTTGCAATACTTTGCCTGGACCACATTCGATAAACTGAGTAGCCCCGTCCTGTGTCATGCGGGCAACCGATTGAGTCCAACGCACCGGTGCGGTCAGCTGGTCGATAAGGTTTTTCTTAATAATTGTCACATCGGAAGATGCTGAGGCGGTAGCATTTTGATACACGGGACAAACCGGAGTCTTGAAGGCCGCGGCCTCGATTGCACCTGCCAGTTCCTCGCGCGCCGGCTCCATCAGAGGGGAGTGAAAAGCACCCCCTACCTGCAGGGGAAGAGCCCGTTTCGCTCCTGCGGCTTTTAGCTTCTCACAGGCCAGTTCCACACCGCGAATGGTTCCCGAGATCACGAGCTGGCCGGGACAGTTGTAGTTGGCAGCAACGACCACGTCGTCGATACTTGCACACACTTCTTCCACCACAGCATCGTCCAAACCAAGAATGGCAGCCATCGTCGACGGCTTTGCCTCGCAGGCCTTCTGCATCGCCATTGCCCGCTGGTATACGAGCCGCAATCCATCTTCAAAAGACAGACAACCGTTGGCGACGAGCGACGAAAACTCACCGAGTGAGTGACCTGCCACCATATCTGGCTGAAACTGATCGGACGATAAGGCAACGGCCACCGAGTGAAGGAAAATTGCCGGCTGTGTAACACGAGTTTGTTTTAGCTCATCAGCGCTACCGTTGAACATGACGTTCAGGATATCAAATCCGAGGATATCATTTGCCTGATCAAGAAGTGCCCGCGCCGCGGGACGCGCCTCGTAGAGGTCTTTGGCCATCCCGGGGAACTGAGCCCCCTGGCCTGGAAAAATGTACGCTTTCAATGTGTCTTTGCTATTGATTTCAGGGCAAAACTAAAAAGAATTGGTCTATCGCATAAGATGCACCCAACCCTTTATCACCTGGTTACGCTTGCGCGGATCGACTGAGGTGAAGGTGACATCCGCGGAATAGTAATAGATTCCAGTGCTTAGTTCGCTTCCCTGACTATCGCGTCCATCCCAATCGAGATAGATAGTGCGCTCACCCCCGGAAACGTAGTGGTATACTTCCTTACCCCAGCGATTGTAAATACGAATAACAACCTTCTCCACAAAACGGGCACACTTTGCGCGACTCTCGAGGGGCACAACATCGCAGAGGCCCGAACTCACCTCTCCACTCAGGTTGCGGTTGCTATAGGCGCTTAACAGATCGTTGCATCCATCTCCATTAGGAGTGAAGACATTGGGTAACTCGTAATAGGGACAGTTGTCAAAACAGACAGGCTCGCTCAATTCGCTCATATTCCCCGATCGGTCAACCGCCTGCACGCGGTAACATCGCGCAAACGATGGAAGATTCTCATCGACGTAGAACGTATCACGCACCTCAATGGGAAGGGGGACAAACTCTGAATTTGCGGTCGCGGCGACCCATATCCTATAGTAGGAAATATCGTTGTCACAGTCGGGATTGTCGGAGGCTGTCCACGCGAGGGTATTCGAGAACACGTTGGCGTTGCACGTTTCGAGTTGGGTAACATACTCGGCGCAATCGCGTGGCTCCGCGGCGATGGGGGCAGGTGGAGTACACGGAGGAATGGTATCTCCCGGCTGCGCGCATATAATCTGAGAAAAGTTCTCCAGGGGCGAATCAATATTCGGATTACCATACGATCCGCGCGTCATAACCCTATAGCAATAAGTTGTATTCACATCCAAAGGACCGCGATCGAGGAAGGTAAAACCATCCGTCACAACGTTCGCGGTACCTATCAATTCAAGATCATCCTCAGCAGCTCCTTCAGGTCCGCGGTAAATAAGGTGAGTGGGATCAGCCTGAAGCTGATTTGACCACGGCACATCGGCACGCCAACTAAGACGAATCATTTCTATTTCCGAATCGGCATTGAGTCTTACACTTGAAGCCCTGGCCGACGGGTCGAGACGGGTACCATTGGAGGCAATCGCGGTGATCTGATAGTTATAAACCTTATTGTCTGTATCGAGACCGGTATCGGTAATCGTAAGATCCGCTGTGGTCGTCACTGTCACCCGGCCTGCATCGCCGGTAAATCCTTCCGCGCGTGACACTTCATACGTGTAGGGGGGCGGGAACTGACCAGGGTCGGCCTCAAACGGAGGAACCCAGCGAACGGTTATGACTCCATCTGTACTACTCGTTTGATCGACAGTAACGTGTGTAATAATCGCCTTGTCGGCCAGAATGGGATCCAGGCAAATCTCGGCTGAGGCATAGCTTTCTCCTCCGCGCGGCTGGGGATATACAGCCAGGAGGCGGTAACAGTACCGCGCCCCGCTGGCAAGCCCCTGCCCATTGTTGTTGTCCACAAAGCTGGTCACCGGCGTATTACCCTGCATGACAGGCACGGTTCCGATCAACTGGTAACCCAGGGAGTCGGGCATCCCGGTCTGGCAGAACTCCGGATCAAAAACAAAGCTGTCGACCCGACGCCATATCTGAATACTTTCGGCGTTCCGACACGCGTAGGGGTCCCATTCGAGCTGTGCGGATCTCGTTGGCAGATCGGTAGTAGCCGATGTCCACTCAGGGGCAGGTCCCACAACGCGAATAAACCAGGTCTTAAACGTCACAAGCCGTGAGCCAGTGGGCGACAAGTCTGTTATCTTGAAAACAACCTGATATGGCTGGTCTTTGATGTGCGCACAGTCGGTATTCCATTCAAACTCCAATTCAGCAGGTTGTTTGCGGAATCTGGCGGGGCTGGGTGTCCAGGTAGCCGGCGACTGCGCCGGGGCGAACGTAAATATTTCGGAAAATGCCTCAACCTTGACGCTATCACCGTCTGGGTCCGTGCCGATAATTGTCGCCGTGAGTGTCGTTCCTGCCTCTACACATACATCTTCCGGCACGATGAGGTCGGGTCTCTCATTATCGCAGTTGTCGACAATAATCTGCATGTCGCGCCTGACAAAACCCATTGCCAGCCACACGCCATTAACGCGCCTCCACTCACGTATGATAAAGGCAACATTGTACTCCCCCACCCCGGTCGAGGAGGGCGCGTTCCATGTAAGGGTTCCATCGACCGGATTGATAGAAAAAGATGGCGGTCCATCTGCGGTCTCATTGCCGATGGTATAATTCGTGTAAAAGCTCGGATCAGCGGGGTCGCGGTAATTCACGACCGTAGTGCTCCGGTCGCGGAAAGGAATTACCAGTTCATACGAAAGGCTGTCACCATCGGGATCGTACGCCCCGGGATTGTGGAACCAGGCTACTCCCGTACATGCGCGGTCGATCGGGGGTACCAAAAGCTTTGGTGAGTTATTGCATCCCACGAACGGATCGACGGAGATCAGCGTCTCGATGTAAAAACGGGTATTAACCGACCCATCCATGTTCACTACCCCAGCGTTCCGGTTCGGTTCGCTGTAGCTGATGACGTACCTACCATTCCCTGAGTAAGTGTGGAGTACTTCAAAATAGGCTGTGGCAATCCCCTCGCCAAGGTCGGGGCGCATGGTATTCTGCGTTTCAGGGACCAGCATGCGAGTCCCATCGCCGAAGTCGAGCCAATCGTCTTCACCTCCGAATAGCACGTTCGTATTGATGGTATTAGTGAAGACCGTTACCCGGATACGGAACGTCAGGCTGTTACAATCATCACGGGTGACCGTTATCTCCCCTGCCCTGAGGTGAGTTGCCTGGCTTTTCCAGGAGAAAACAGTCATAAAAAGCACAATCAGCGCAAAAAAACGCAAGAGAAGTCTCAGGCTCATTCGTTTCAAGATAGACAGCAATAAACCGCTACGAACACAAATAAAGAATAAGTTACCATATAAAACGCCGTTCCAACTGCTTAATTACCTGTCAGAACTAACGGCAGACACGGGCTATTAGTCTCTCCTGAAACGAATTTCTTCCCCAACCAGACAAGTCGGGCCCAGCCAGGAGCGATAACTTCGTGCAAAAAAACGTCCAAGTGGGGCGATCGGATTTTTTGTCCTTCAATTTATAATATCTTGCAGATAAAACAGTATATCCTGCCAATTCTGTATGAAACCTGATCCCCGGGCTATGAAGTTGCTGTTGCGCAAACGAGAGCTTCAGCTTCGGAACCTCATGCGACAGATGAAGCGCGACCATCTTGAAACCAGCCCGGTATACCGGAGTCTGGAAGAAGAACTAAATGCGCTCCGCCGCCAGAAAACATCTGAGTCGGATCATTAAGCATTTCCTTTCCGCCCGACTTGTCAGTACCTTAGCGGGGTAATTTGAGCTCGTTTATGCGTGTTGTCAGTGAGATCCCCCACCCCGAATTCAAGATCACCCTTTTTGCCTGGAATAACCGTTACCTGATCAAGCTGGAGCAGGGGTTATTAGAGCAGACCTATAAGGTATCCGAGACCGATGTCGCCGGCGACGAAGATGTGCTCACCCTCCTCGATGACGAGTTTCTGCGCGAAGCCGGTCGCCGGTTTCACGAGATGAGTCGCTCCCTCGGCGAAGCCATGAAGCGACACGGCATGTAAATAGACCTCAAAGGGAATTTGTCTTATTTTGCCGTCTAAATGCAAGTAGCGGAAAAGAAAAACAAGAACAGGCAGTACAAACCCATTCTGGATGGTATTCCCGACTGGCCAGTGTACCAATTGGCGAAAAACCGGAAGGAATTTGTCGAGGAGGTTGCGCAATACGCCTTTTCCGAAATCCGAAAAGCCCGCCCTACCGCGCGGCACCTTCTCGACGAGCTGGAGGCAACGGTTTACCGCGAACAACAACGCATGAAGCGGAACCGCTGGCGGGTTGATCCCCGGGATGAAGGCACCTACTGGGCAGGTATCAAGGAGGAAGTCGCTAAACTCAACGAAAGCACTTCTGACGATGTTGAAAAGAAAGCCGAAGAAATCCTCTACCGGATCGTCCACCGTTATGCTGACGAAATCGCCGGGAATTTCAAGCCGAGTTCATACCGACTGACCCGCGAACTTTTGCGGTTCTTCTTCGTGAGGCTGCTCAATGGCGCCCGGGTGAAGAAATTTGGGGCATTTTTCCGAAGCCAGTACACGCTCCGGGACAAAATTCATATTGTCGGAAAAGTCAAACAACTACGAAATCTTGCCCGCATGGGCACCGTCGTCATGGTTCCGACGCACTTCAGCAACCTTGACTCCGTGCTGATTGGATGGGTAATCCATTCGTTGGGCATGCCTGCTTTCATTTACGGAGCCGGGCTGAATCTGTTCAATATCAAGATTTTTGCCTACTTCATGAACAGCCTGGGCGCATACAAGGTCGACCGACGCAAGAAAAACGTCCCCTACCTGGAGACGCTCAAGTCATATTCGACCCTGGCCATCCAGAAAGGAGCCCACAGTTTGTTCTTTCCGGGAGGAACCCGTTCGCGTTCCGGGATGCTGGAGAAGACCCTTAAGCTCGGATTGCTGAGTTCAACGATCGAGGCCCAACGCAATCTCTTCCTGCAGGCTCAGCCCGACGAACCGGTGAGAAAGATATTCGTCGTCCCCGTTACACTCAACTATCACTTCGTACTCGAGGCTCCTGATCTTGTCGATGATTACCTCACCGCAAAAGGCCAGGAACGATATGTACCCGAACAGGACAAATACGGAAGCTGGCAGTTGCTTCAGTTCCTGTTCAAGTTCTTTACAAAAGGATCTAATATCTCGGTCTCTATCGGCAGAGCTCTTGATGTGATGGGGAACTATGTAGACGAAAACGGCAACAGTCTTGATTCACACGACCGCGTCATCAACCTCCGCGAGTACTTCGTAAGCAATCAGTCGCTCGCGGTTGACAAACAAAGGGAAGATCAATATACCCGGCTCTTAAGCACCAGAATTGTGCAGGAGTACCACAAAATTAACCGTGTATTTGCGAGCCACCTCGTCGCTTTTGTCGCCTTTGAGCTATGGCAAAAACATCACCCCAAACTTGATCTGTTCGGGTTGCTTCGTTTGCCCGAAGAAGATCTTGAACTGCAATACGAGGAGTTCCGCACGGCGTGCAAGAATGTTCGCAAGCGCATCTATGAACTAAAGGCCGAAAAGAAAGTCAATCACGCTACTCACCTGAAAGGCGATATTGACCTGGTGATCCGACACGGCCTGGAAAACGTCGGCATCTTTCACCTGAAGAGACCTCTGCTCTTCAACAAGGAGGGAAACATCATTACGCGTGACCTCAACACACTTTACTACTACCACAACCGACTTGTAGGTTATGACCTTGAGAAGTTCGTCTGACGATAAACCCGTAGGAGTTATTGGAGCCGGCAACTTTGGAACTGCAGTTGCCAATTTGCTAGCCCCACGCCGTAAGGTGTGGTTGTACGCGCGCGATAAGGCAGTGGTTGAGCAAATCAACGAACTCCGTGAGCACAGGGGACATAAGCTTCACCCAAACGTCACCCCTGTAAACGACCTCAAGGCGTTGGCCGACAATTGCGACATAATTTTTCCGATAGTTCCCTCGGAACACTTCCGCGAAATGATGCAGCAGTTGTCAGAATTCCTGCATCCTTACCATATCCTCATTCACGGGACGAAGGGATTTGACATCCAGCTCCCTCCGGGCGAGTCGCTTGAAAACATAGCTACCCTTGATCGAAGCCATGTCAAGACGATGAGCGAAGTGATCACAGAAGAAAGTGTTGTAGTAAGAGTGGGCTGCCTCGCTGGGCCAAATCTGGCGCGCGAACTGGCGGCCGCACAGCCCGCCGCTACGGTAGTCGCCAGCCAGTTTAATGAAGTTATTCACCTCGGAAAGCGACTGCTTAGAAACGAGTACTTCCAGGTCTATGGCAACAACGACCTGGTGGGCGTCGAACTTGCCGGCGTTCTCAAGAATATCATCGCCATCGCAGCGGGCGCCCTGAGCGGTCTTGGATATGGGGAAAACGCCAAGGGACTGCTCATCAGCCGCGGGATGGTCGAAATGATTTATCTCGGAAGAGCGCTAGGTGGCAACACCCGCGCCTTTCTCGGTCTTGCCGGCGTTGGCGACCTGGTCACGACCTGCAACAGCGCGTTGAGCAGAAATTTTAACGTCGGGTTCAGGCTTGCGAAAGGTGAACGACTCGCCGATATTGTAGAAAGCACCGACGAAGTAGCCGAAGGCGTCAAGACGGTTTTAATAGCGAAGAAGTGCGCCGATTACTACGAGGTCCAGGCTCCTATCACTTCAACACTCTACAAAGTATTCTTTGAAGATCTTACCGTTCGACAGGCGCTGCAATATCTCATGCGGTACCCCCTGAACGTAGACATCGATTTCCTCTGATCAGGACGCGAGAGCCTGCCGGATTTTTTCAGCGGCCTCAGCAAGTTCTTCCGGTGAGGGCTTGAGCTTCGGTTGCGTGAAATTCAAATCGCCCATTGAATTCATAGGCACAAGATGCACGTGGGTATGCGGTACCTCAAGGCCAATGACGGCCACTCCTATACGGTTGCAGGGAAATGCTTTTTTTATACCAGCGGCAACTTTCTTACAGAACAACTGCAATCCCGCCAGTGTCTCATCATCGAGATCGAAGATGTAGTCAACTTCCTTCTTGGGAATTGCCAGGGTATGCCCCATCACCAGAGGGTTGATGTCAAGGAAAGCGATATAGCGATCATCTTCGGCGACAATGTGAGCAGGGATTTCGCGATTGATGATTTTGGTGAACAACGATGCCATACGCGTAAATTTAGAATACGTCGGAGGAATGTTTCCTCCGACGTATTATTATTCATTATGCTGTAATATTCAGTATTTCAAACTCGACCTCACCAGCGGGAGTTTTGATACGGGCGAGTTCGCCCTTTTTCTTACCCAACAGACCTTTGCCTATTGGAGAAAGCGTAGAAATACGACCGGTTTTCAGATCAGCTTCCTCTTCTGAGACGAGTGTATACGTCATCGAAGCACCGTTCTTCTTGTTCTTGATAGTTACCGTAGACAGAATAGAGACCTTCGAAGTATCGATGTTATTTTCATCAAGCAAGCGCGCGTTGGCAACGAGATCCTCCAGCTGTGCAATCTTGGCTTCAAGGTGGCCCTGCGCATCTTTGGCTGCATCATACTCCGCGTTTTCACTTAAGTCTCCCTTGTCGCGGGCTTCGGCAATCTGCCGCGCGATGTCTGCACGTCCTTTCGTCTTCAGGAACGTCAACTCGTTCTTGAGTTTTTCCAGACCCTCTCTCGTGTAGTACGATATTTTGCTCATAATGAGTCCCTCTTTATTACAGGTTATTCCAATAAAGCTTGTTGCTTTTTTTTCTACAGATCACAAAAAAAGAAAACAACGACCTCGGGTCCGAGGCCGTTGCTTTACGCAAAGGTAATAGAATTAAATTTGAATTTCAAAAAACCTCATGAATCCACCAGTTCCGGCAGGTGTTCCATGATCTGTGCCTGAATCTCCGGATCGAACTTTGCCAGGTAAAGCGTTTTTACCTTAGCAAGTTGTTCCACTGTGAGTCCTTTGGCGCCGCGCAGGTCGGCCTTGTAAAGGCTGGCGTTTTCAAAGTCGGCCCCCATAACATAACAGTTACGCAGGTTCGCCTCCATCAGGAAGGCGTTATTAAAATTGGCCTTGATCAGGAAAGCGTTCTCAAACTGCGCCTTGATAAGGAAAGCGTCTTTGAAGTTAGCGCCGCTGGCATAAGCGCCCTTCAGGTCGGCCTGGTTTAGGTTTGAGTTCTCAAAATTCGTCTGGTTGAGACGAGCATTCTCGAGGTTAGCCTCAATCAAACTCGCCTGGGAAACATTGGAGGAGTTGAGGTTGGAGCCACTTAGATTGACGTAGTTGAGGTTCGTCCGCGGCAAATAGCAATTTACAAGATTGATATCGTGAATTTTATGCCTGTTAAGGCGCTTGATATTACCCACGGTTCGGAAAGCAGCTTCCTCAGATTCCCACAGGCGAAAATCGTCAATCTCATCTTTATAAGTGCGAATACGCTGCCGGATTTCCCCGTTTTGATTCAACCAGAAAATCAGAATACCTATAACAGCAATATCGAAGATCATCCCGTGCGCCTCGGCCAACACCTGAGCAATAAATGAATCAAAGTCGCTGATGTAGTACGGCAAGCTCAACCCAATGACCAGCGCGGCGATGCAGATGAGCACCAACGTGGAGGTTAAAAGGGGTTTTTCAATAACCGAATTGTAGAATTCAGTCCATCGTTTCATTTGTTCTTTTTACGAAACCGCCGCGATAACGACAGCACAATTTACTCATCAGACTGTCGTTTTAAAAACCAAGGGTCTTGATCTTATCCACCAAAGCTACATTAATTTTCACGTGCGACTCAAACGTCCAGCCGGCAATATGCGGGGTGAATATTACATTCCCGGCCTTAGCCAGTTTTGTGAACGCTTCCCGCTGAATCGGTGACAGCGTATCGAGTTTTTCGTTTTCGAGTACATCCAGCGCGGCGCCCGTCACCCGGCCGGCACTCACCGCCGCCGACAAATCCGCCAGCGGCACGATCTCTCCCCGCGCGGTGTTGACCAGCACAATGGGTTTCTGGAACCGGCTAAGATAATCGCTGTTCACCATAGCCCGGGTCTCATGGGTCAACGGAATGTGAAGGCTTAGAATGTCAGTTTGTCTGAACAACTCATCCATGTCAGCTTCCTGCCACAAGTCATTACCAAAACCCTCTTTGTACTTGTCATATACCAAAATCTTACATCCGAATCCACTTAGGCGGCGGGCAAATGCCTGCCCCATATTACCAAAGCCGACAATTCCGACGGTCTTCCCCATTATTTCACTGCCGCGATTCTCCTCCCGGAGCCACCGCTCCTGCAAGACCTCCTGATGGGCACGGGGAATGTTCCGAAGCAGACTGAGCAGAACACCCACGGTAAACTCCCCCACTGCATCGCGGTTGCCCTCCGCAGCATGAACGACCTCAACACCCTTTTCCGCCAGGTAGGCCAGATCAAGATTATCGAGACCGGCTCCCGCGCGTCCCACAAAGCGCAAGGTCGGGGAATCGCCAAGCAGGTCGTGATTGACCTTCGTCTTGCTCCGGATAATCATCCCCTGATACTGATGGTGAATCGACCGGATTTCGTCGCGCGTAATCCCCGGCTGGTAGTCTGCTTCCCAGCCTGCGTCGGCCAGCATCGCAAAGAGACTATCATGCATGGGGTCGACAATCAGACACCTTCGCAATAAATTCATGGTAGAAGAAAGTGGACAGTGAAAAAATAGACCGTCAGACCAAGTAAATCATTAATCGTTGTGATGAACGGGCCCGCAGCAAGGGCGGGGTTGTAGCCCATCCGATCGAGCAGCAGCGGTGTAACAGTGCCGACAAAGGATGCAAAAACAATAACACTAAACAACGCCACTGAAACAACTATTGACAGGCGATATTCCTCAAACAAAATAATGTTTGCCACCAGCGCCAGCGTTGCCAGCGCAACACCGTTTAGCACGGCCACTGCAAAGACCTTTAACAGTCGCCGCAACAGCGTTTCATCAACAAAGCCAGGATTAGCCAGGCGTTGAACTACGAGGGATGACGATTGTATACCAACATTCCCACCTGTCGCCTGAATAAGGGGAGTAAAGAAAGCGATGGCTGTAAGACGCATCAGTTCCTCCTCGAAAAGCCCCATGAACTTAGCGTTTAGTAAGCCGCCCGCAATACCGATCACCAACCAAGGCATCCGTGCACGGGTATTGCGCCACACCGAATCATCCTCTTCAACGGCCTCGCTGATACCCGTCATGAGTTGTCGTTCTTCCTCCGCCTGCTCGGTAATGACGTCAACAACATCATCAATCGTGATACGTCCGACAAGCCGCCCCTGGAGATTGACTACGGGTACTGACTCAAGATCGTAGCGCTTCATTATATCAGCCACCTCCCAATTCTCCATCGAAGTCTCTACCGAAACAATGTCCCGTTCGCAGATATCCCCCACAACGGTACGCTCATCCGAAAGAATGAGCTCCTGCAGCGCAACCCGACCAACCAGATGATCAGTGTCATCGACGACGTATACGGCATAGAACTTCGACACCGATTCAGCCTGCTTTCGAATCTCATCAATACATTGAACAACTGTCCAGTCAACCCGGGCCTTGATCAACTCTTTGGCCATGAGGCCGCCCGCAACGTGCTCCTCATAACGAAGCAACTCCGTTACCTGTCCGCGCAGTTCAGGATCCAGAAAAAGCAGAACTTCTTCACGTACCCTGACAGGCAGTTCATGAAGAATATCAGCTACGTCATCGGAGGCGAGCTCATTGAGCAGCGGACCCAATTGGTCGGGCCGGTACACACGCAGATAGGTCCTGCGTTGCTCGGATGCCAGGTCACGGATGATCTCCGCCTGCTGATCGAGCGAAAGCAGATCCATTACAAACTTGGACTCCGCCGCGTCGAATTCATACAGAAGAGCTGAAATATCGGCCGATTTTATACCGGCGAGCGCCGTGCGAATAAAGTCAGCATCGCGAACATTTAGAGCTTCCTGAAACCTGTCCCTAAACTCTCTTGTCAGCGCAAATTCAAGTACCGGATGCTCCACGGCTTTCCTCGATTATCGTGGTGAGTTGAAAAAAATCTTCGACGGAGAGTTGCTCCGCCCGCTTATCCAAAAGAGAAAGCGCCGAAACAGCTCCAGCCAAATTTAGATTTTTCAATGCATTGCGCAAGGTCTTGCGACGGTTATTGAAGCCCTGTCGAACGACCTGAACAAAAAGACGCTCGTCGCACGGCAGTTGTCGACGCGAGTTGCGCCTGAGTCTGATAACGGCAGAAACAACTTTCGGGGGAGGTGTGAATACGCCGGGCGATACACTGAAAAGGTAATCGACGTCATACCAGGCCTGAAGAAGCACACTCAAAATGCCGTATATCTTATTGCCGGGACGGGAAGCAATTCGCTCGGCGACCTCTTTCTGGAGCATACATACTACTTGTTCCACCTGATCCCGGTAGTCAAGCAAATGAAAAAAAATCTGCGAGGAAATATTGTAAGGGAAATTGCCGATAACCGAGAAGCTACCGTCAAAAACACCATTCAAATCAAGTTTCAGAAAGTCACCTTCAATGATCCGCGATGCCGGCATGGCAAGTTCTCTCTTGAGGTATGCTACTGACTCTCCGTCGATCTCAACCACCTTAAGATCGACCTCTTCTCTTTCCAATAAAAAACGGGTAAGTACTCCCATTCCCGGCCCTATTTCAAGGAGACGGACCGGATGGCCCGCCGGAACGTCGAGACTATTCACGATACGCGCGGCCGTGTTGCGATCGTGGAGAAAATGTTGACCGAGATATTTCTTTGGTCTTACCTTCGATTTTTGTCCGTGCGCCATCGGTTTCAAAGGTAAACAAAACAGTGAGGTAATATGCCCCACCACAGCCCGGGCCATATTAAAAATCCTGAAGCCGGCACTTCGCCACTTTTTTTTGTTAATTCGCAGGGAATAAAAACTGCTATGACCCACACGCCTAAACAACTTGAGAAACCCCGCATTGGAATTACTATCGGTGACCTCAACGGCATAGGCCCGGAGGTTGTCATTAAAGCACTGGGTGACGCTCGTGTGACAAGCTTCTTCACCCCCGTTATTTATGGCTCTTCGCGGGTTCTCTCGTATTACAAAAAGGCGTTAAACCTGGAAGAATTCAACTTCACCACCGTTCGAAACAGAGGTCAATTCGCTCCGCGGCATGTCAACGCTGTAAATTGCTGGGAAGATGTGATAGAAGTAACGCCCGGCAAGCCCTCGGCTGAGGCCGGCGCAGCAGCTCTGAAGGCACTGCAAAGCGCCTGCGACGATATTAAGGAAGGGTTGATCGACGCCCTTGTCACCGCTCCGATTGACAAGAGCACCATCCATAGTGAGGCCTTCCCTTTTCGGGGACACACAGAATTCCTTGCCCGCGAGTTCGGCAAGGGTGATAGCTTGATGTTCATGATCAGCGAAACTCTTCGCGTTGGACTCGTCACTGACCACGAGCCGCTGCGTGAAGTTCCCAACCTCATCACCGCCGAGCGCATCGAACAAAAGCTGAAGCTGATGGAAGCATCGTTGAAAGGAGACTTCGGTATTAGTAAACCGCGCATAGCCCTACTGGGCCTCAACCCGCACGCCGGCGATGGAGGACTCATAGGCAACGAAGAACAGGAAGTAATCCGGCAGGTCGTCTCCGCTCAACGGTCAAAGGGCAAACTTGTGGTTGGCCCGCTACCCGCCGACGGATTTTTCGGCAACGGACAATATAGACAATATGATGGGGTACTCGCCATGTACCATGATCAAGGACTGGTTCCCTTCAAGACGCTTGCTTTCGAAGACGGTGTCAATTTCACCGCAGGTCTGTCGGTGGTTCGCACCTCGCCCGACCACGGCACCGCGTATTCCCTTGCTGGCAAGAACCAGGCGAGCGAATCGTCGATGCGCGCAGCAATTTTCACGGCCGCTGACATTTTCCGTCGACGCCAGGAGCAGTCTAAAGAAAGATAATTGACATTCGATACATCAAATTGGCGTTTAAGCGGCTGATTCGCACGATAATGCGCAGATTTTCGGTAGCTTTGACGGTAAGCCGACCTGTCTATGGATATCGTTACCAAGAAACAGCTGAACATTCTCATCCAACTTGCAGAAGCTGACAAGCATTTCGCCAGAATTGAACGCGAGCTGATTTTCAAAATCGCCCGCGAGCGGAATTTTCCGGAAGAGATGGTAAACGAGCTTATTCGAAACCCGGAGCCCATTGAAACATTCGGCGCGCTGTCGGTAGAGCAGAAATTCGACTACCTCATGTCGAGCATTGAATTAGTACTCGCCGACCAGAATATCTTTGATAGCGAAGTCACTTTTTGCCGCAACATTGCCATTAAGCTGGGCTTTAAAAAGTCGATTGTTGACTATTTTCTTGAGAACTACAGCAAAAAGACCAGAGAGGAGCTTAAACAGGCGGCGTTAAGAGAATTTGCCTGAGCAGATTGTTATCCCAATAAAATTGTCCATACCCCTGCCGTTACAAGCAAAAGTTTGCCGCCAGCCCTCCACAAGCCTCTTTTCCCCGTTTCTCCCCTATCTTTGTGCTTTCGGTAATAATGGCTAAATTTGCCGACTTATTTTAAAGGACTGTCGGGAGCATGGCAACGCGGGAATTTTCGGTAAACATAGTCGGCCTGACCAACAAGGTCCACGAATACGACTTTGATGCCGACAACGCCTTCTTTAGCCGCTACGGTGGCGGCTTAATTACCGAAGGGTCGCTGCAGACGCACGTGGAACTCGACAAGCACGAGACGTTTATTGAGGTTAGCTTTGAAATAAAGGGATGGATAACCCTGATCTGCGATCGCAGTCTGGAACCGTTCCGCCACACGGTTCGCACAGCGCGCAAGCTACTCTTCAAGTATGGAGACGTTAATGAGGAGCTCAGCGACGAAATCGTCATGATAAGTCGTGAAAGTGAACGCCTCGAGTTGGGTCAGTATATATTCGAGTTCACTGCACTCGACGTCCCGATGAAGAAATTACACCCGCGCTTCCGCGACGAAGAGTGGGACGACGATGCGGAGGGTAAAATCATTTATCGTTCGGAATCGTCACCTGATAAAGACAGTGACAATGGCGAGGCTGCAGATCCTCGCTGGGAAATTCTAAAGAAGCTCAAATAAATAGTTGTAGATATGCCTAATCCAAAGAGGAAAACGTCGAAAACCCGTAGAGATAAACGGAGAACACACTACAAAGCAACCGCCAAGTTGCTGGCTGTATGTCCTACTACGGGAGAACACCACCTGCCGCACCGTGCCTACTGGCATGAAGGTAAACTTTACTTTAAAGGCAAGGTAGTAATGGAAAAAGAGGTGCTCGCCTGATGCAGCACCCCGCATTTCAACAGGACTGTTTATTCGCTAAAACGGCATGCAAATGCCAATCACGTCTCCTGTGAGAAGTGCAAGAAGAATTTGCTCGAGGTATCGGGCATTTTTCTTTTTAGCGGAGAACCTTCCTATTCATGAAAAAACCAATCAACTATGAATAAAATCAGAGCCGCCATCACGGGTGTAGGTGGCTATGTTCCTGATTACGTCCTCACGAACCAGGAGCTCGAAACCATGGTCGACACCAGCGACGAGTGGATCACGACCCGGACGGGTATCCGCGAGAGAAGGATTCTGAAAGGAGAAAATCAGGGTGTCTCGGTGATGGGTATCGAAGCGGTTAAAGAAATGCTCGCCAAGACCAACACCGACCCCCGCGAAATAGACTTGCTCATCTTCGCTACGGTAACGGCTGATATGACGTTTCCCGCAACCGCGAACATTGTAGCAACCGCTGTTGGTGCAGTCAATGCGTTCAGCTATGATATGGGAGCTGCGTGCTCCGGTTTTCTTTACGCGCTTGCTACCGGCGCAAGCTTTATCGAATCAGGACGGTATAAAAAGGTCGTAGTGATAGGCGGAGACAAGATGTCTTCAATCATCGACTACACCGATCGTACTACCTGTATCATTTTTGGTGACGGCGCAGGATGCGTGTTGCTTGAACCTACTACGGAAGATGTTGGCATGGTCGATGCCCTGCTGCGCAGCGATGGTAATGGTGAATGCTACCTTCACATGAAAGCCGGAGGAAGTCGTATGCCCGCATCGGCGGAAACGGTTGCCAAGCGCCAGCACTATGTCTATCAGGAAGGCGCTGCAGTCTTCAAGTTCGCTGTCACAAACATGGCAGAGGCTGCTGCAAAAATCGCGGAGCGCAATAACCTCACTCCCGAAAATATCACGTGGCTGGCTCCTCACCAGGCCAACAAGCGGATCATTGACGCAACAGCCCAACGCATTGGTATCACCGATGAAAAAATCATGATGAACATCGAACGGTATGGCAACACAACCGCGGGAACCATTCCTCTCCTTCTCTGGGATTATGAGAAGCAGCTCAGGAAAGGGGATAATATCATCATGGCAGCGTTCGGCGGCGGATTTACGTGGGGTGCCGTTTATTTGAAATGGGCCTATGATGGCGCAGGGGCCTAAGCAACACGGTGGCCGTTTTGCGCTTTTCCCGTATTTTGATTGATTTGTAACCTAATTCACTGCATATGGCAACGATATCCGATCTAAGCAGAGGTAATTTTGTCCGGTACAACGGTGAAATTATGCAGATCGAAGAATTGACGCACCGCACACCCGGGAACTTGCGTGCTTTTTATCAGGTAAAAATGCGCAACGTACGCAACGGAAAGGTCGCAGAGAACCGCTTCCGTCCCGGCGACGACATCGAATTACTTCGCGTCGAAACAAAAGAATATCAATACTTATATCAGGATGGCGATAGCCTGGTGTGTATGGACAATCAAACCTTTGACCAGGTTTACATTGACAAAGCACTCCTTGGCGAATCCGTCAATTATATTAAAGAAGGGATCACCTTGCTGATCGCCTTTGAAGACGGCTCCACCCCGATCACCGCAGAAGCTCCGGCGCACGTCGTCCTCGAAGTGCAATACACCGAGCCGGGTCTGCAGGGGGACACCGCCACCCGAACTTTGAAACCGGCGACCATGGAGAATGGTGCAGAGATCCGCGTCCCGTTGTTCATTAATACCGGCGAAAAAATCAAAGTGGACACCCGCACCGGTGCCTATGTCGAACGAGTAAAAGAATAATGATGAGCAAAAGCCGCGCGTCTAAATCAACTGTAAAGAAGGCAGCCGCCAAGAAGACCACCAAGGCCCAGGCTACTGCCAAACCCGCCAAGTCGGCCGATTCAGAAATGAATACAACCGAAATCCGCAATCTCATCGACTTCATTGCCCAGACAGGCCTGAACGAAGTCAACATCGAGACCCGTGAGCTCAAGCTACACGTAAAGCGCGATCCGGATTATTCGATCACAACGGCAGCACCCGCTGCGGTGGCTTCTGTTGCCCCCGCACCCGCTCCGGCTGCACCTGCCGTATCGGCATCTCAGCCTGCTGCTCCAAAACCTGCTGCTGAGACCGCCTCCGCTGGCAAGACGGTTGAAATAAAGTCTCCCATGATCGGGACTTTCTATCGGTCGTCAAGCCCTGACGCACCTCCCTTTGTGTCTGTTGGAGACAAAATCACCAAAGGACAAACCGTGTGCATCATCGAGGCTATGAAACTATTCAACGAAATCGAGTCTGAAATTTCAGGCACCGTTGTGAAAGTAATGGTCGAGAACGCCACCCCTGTCGAATACGACCAGGTGCTGTTTGTCGTCGAACCTGACTAAAAACTTATCCGCAAACAAACATGAATACCCGCCACAAGCGGGGAACGGGGGTTTGATATGGAATTTATGTTCAAGAAAATACTGATCGCAAATCGCGGTGAAATCGCATTGCGCATCATTCGCACCTGCCGTGAGATGGGAATTCAAACGGTGGCCGTGTATTCGACAGCTGATCGCGAAAGCCTTCATGTCCGCTTCGCAGATGAAGCTGTCTGTATCGGAGACGCATCCAGCAAAGACTCTTACCTGAATATTCCGCGCATTATTTCAGCGGCCGAAATCACCAACGCCGACGCCATCCACCCTGGCTACGGATTTCTTTCTGAACGTGCTGAATTTTCAGCTATATGCCACGAATACGGTATCAAGTTCATCGGCCCGACGCCGGAAATGATTCAGGCGATGGGCGACAAGTCGACCGCCAAGGAAACGATGAAGAAGGCCGGCGTGCCCACTATTCCCGGGTCGGATGGACTGCTATCCTCAGTCGAAGAAGGTCAGAAGCTCGCCAAAGAAATCGGATATCCCGTCATTCTTAAAGCAACGGCAGGCGGGGGCGGACGTGGGATGCGTATCGTTAACGATGCCAGCGAATTCCGCAAAGCCTGGGACGACGCCCGACGCGAAGCCGGAGCGGCATTCGGAAACGATGGCCTCTATCTGGAAAAATTCATCGAAGAACCCCGCCACATCGAAATACAGGTGATGGGTGACCAATACGGTAAGGTCTGCCACCTGTCTGAACGCGATTGCTCAATCCAGCGCAGACACCAAAAATTGGTAGAAGAAACTCCTTCACCAGCCGTTAGCCAGGAACTCCGGGAAAAAATGGGAGAAGCCGCCATCCGTGGCGCCAAAGCTATTAAGTATGAAGGAGCTGGAACTATCGAGTTCCTTGTCGATAAGCACGGCAACTTCTACTTCATGGAGATGAACACACGAATCCAGGTAGAACATCCGATTACCGAAGAAGTAACTGACTACGACCTGATTAAGGAACAAATCAAAGTAGCTGCCGGAGTACCTATCTCGGGAACGAATTACTTCCCCAAGATGTACGCGATGGAATGCCGTATCAACGCCGAAGATCCAGCCAATGGTTTCCGCCCTTCTCCCGGAAAAATCGTAAACCTCCATATGCCGGGTGGCCACGGTGTTCGCATCGACAGCCATGTTTATGCAGGCTACACTATTCCCCCTAATTATGACTCAATGATCGCTAAGGTAATCGTCAGCGGTCAATCGCGGGAGGAAGTCATCACCCGCATGAAACGCGCGTTACAGGAATTTGTCATCGAAGGTGTGAAAACGACAATTCCGTTCCACATCGCGCTCATGGACAACGCGACGTTTAAATCGGGTAAATTCAACACGAAATTCCTCGAAACGTCGTTCGATTTCAGCACAATCGGCTAGCAGCAGCCGGCGATTCGAATAGTTACCAGGAAGTGAACCGTTGACAGGTGGGAATCAGCCCGCCTGTTGACGCGTCACTCGCCACTCCCCCCTTCGATCGTTCTTTCCAGCTCAGCATACCACTCGGCTCCGTACTTCCGCGTGAGCGGATCCTTGAGAAACTTGTATACCGGTACCTGCAGCTCCTTGCCCAGAGCACAAGCCGGCGAACAGATATGCCATTTGTGATAATTGAGCGCTTCGAAGTGCTTTTTTGACGTAACGCGGATGGGATACAAGTGACACGAAATAGGCTTTTTCCAGTCGATCTTCCCATCATTATAAGCCTGCTCAATAGCACACTTCAACACTCCTTTTTTGTCGTACACGGCGTAAACACATTCCCGGCCTTCAATAATAGGCGTACAATAGTCGCCGTCGTCGTCAATTGTATGCTTTCCTTCCCGTTCTATCGTTTCGATCGCCTTAGCCGTAAGGTAGGGTTTTACACTCGGGTAGATATCGTCCAGTATCTGACGCTCATCCGCTTCAAGCGGCGCACCATAATCCCCTTCGACACAGCATGCTCCCTTGCATTTTTCGAGATTACAAACAAATTCACGGTCGCGGATCTCATCCGACACCAGCACCTCTCCTACCTTGATCATAATAACAGATTCATGAACGAAAGCGCAAAGTTACACAATCCTGAATCAAAGTCCTTCGGCCGGCCCCATGGGGAAAACTACCACCCGGCCGAATTAATCACATAAAAGCAATGTTATCCTGGAAACCGGTACGATAGCGTCGCCGCCAAGCAGCCTTTAATACCGAATCCGAAAATCCGGAGGTTAATCCGGTCGGAATCAACAATAGTTTTCCCTAAAATTGTGGGTTGGATGATGCGCTGAAACACGCCGGCAAATTCCACTCACCAGATTCAGGATTGACGATTCTCCGGAAGCCCCATGACAGACTACTTAGATACGTTGAACGAACCTCAACGCGAAGGCGTTGTCAACACCGACGGCCCCTGCATGCTTATTGCCGGTGCCGGATCAGGAAAAACGCGTGTACTCACTTACCGCATAGCCTATCTGATCCAACAAAAAGGTATTGATCCCTTCAATATCATGGCGCTCACCTTTACCAATAAGGCAGCGCGGGAGATGCGTGAACGTATAGAACACGTAGTAGGGAGCGATGCGCGAAACATCTGGATGGGGACGTTTCACTCCGTCTTCGCCCGCATCCTTCGGGCCGAGGCGCAACATCTGGGCTATCCGAGTAACTTCACCATTTACGACACGGATGATACCAAGTCGTTGATCCGAACGATCGTGAAAGAAATGGGGCTCGATGAAAACGCCTACAAACCCAACGTAGTCTACAATCGTATCTCCGCGGCCAAGAACCGTCTTATCGGATGGCAGGATTACCTGAACAACGCCGAGCTACTCGGCGACGATGCAGCAAACATGAGACCCGATATCGGAAAAATCTACAAGGCCTATGCACTGCGTTGTTTCAAGTCGGGCGCGATGGATTTTGACGACCTTCTCTTCAATACCGACAAACTATTCAAGGAACACCTTGAGGTACTCAACAAGTATCAGCATCGAATTCACTACGTCCTCGTCGACGAGTTTCAGGATACTAACCTTTGCCAGTACTATATTATTCGCAAGCTCGCATCCGTGCGTGAGAACATATGCGTAGTCGGCGACGACGCTCAGAGCATTTACGCATTTCGCGGCGCCGACATCACCAACATTCTGAATTTCGAGCGTGACTATCCGGAACTGAAAGTCATCAAGCTCGAACAGAACTACCGGTCAACACAGAACATCGTCAACGCTGCCAATTCCGTAATTCGCCGAAACCGCGCGCAAATTCCTAAACACGTCTGGACAGCCAATGAAGAGGGAAATCTCATAGAACTTATCAAGGCGGTTTCCGACAACGAGGAAGGACGACTGATTGCCTCTTCAATCTTTGAGGAGAAAATGCAGCACCAGCTCAAGTTCAGTGACTTTGCCGTTCTTTACCGAACAAACAGCCAGTCGAGAGCTATTGAGGAGGCCTTGCGGCGAATGAACATCAAGTACAAGGTAGTCGGCGGATTGTCGTTCTACCAGCGTAAAGAGATTAAAGACCTTCTAGCCTATCTTCGCTATACTCTCAATCAGCAGGACGAAGCTTCTTTCCGCCGAATCATCAATCTGCCAAAGCGGGGGATCGGTGATACCACGGTCGACAAGATTGTCGTGGCTGCGAATGACCACGGCACCACTATTTGGGATATCCTTCAGGATCCGACCCCTTTCGTAGGAGGACGCGCTGCCGGCCCCATTTCCGATTTTGTTGCCATGATCAAGCGGTTCAACCTTGAGGTGACACGGAAGGATGCTTACGACGCAGCCTTCGAAATAGCCAAAGGATCCGGCCTCCTTCGCGAACTGTATGAAGATAAGACCGTAGAAGGACTGAGTCGTTATGAGAACGTGCAGGAACTTCTGAACGCTATCAAGGAGTTCACTGACGACAAGGAGCGCGAAGACAAATCACTGGGTGCGTTCTTGCAGGAAGTTTCCCTCGTTACAGGCCAGGACGAAGACAAGGACAAGGACCCGGACAAGGTAACGCTGATGACCATTCACATGGCCAAAGGACTCGAATTCAACTACGTGTATTTGTGTGGGCTGGAGGAAGATCTGTTTCCCTCACAAATGATGCTAAGTAGTCGGGCCGACCTGGAGGAAGAACGACGTCTTTTTTACGTCGCTATTACACGCGCAAAGAAACGCCTCTTCTTCAGCTACGCGTTGACTCGCTATCGCTTTGGCCGCCTCAAGAATTGCGAGCCCAGCCGGTTCCTCGATGATGTCGACTCAAGTTTCATCAAACTGCATACGCGGGTGGGCGGCGTGGAATCCGCCCCTCCGCCTACACAATACGCCAAGAACCTCGTCAACGGCATCCGCAAAACCGTCTCTTCCGCTCCTCCGCGAAAGAAGGCTACCGCTTACACTCCACCGGCCGACTTCACTCCCAGCGACACGTCGGGACTTCAGGCGGGCATGAAAGTTGAGCACCCAAAATTCGGCTTTGGCACAGTGGTTAATATGGACCTATCAGGAGCCGACCGAAAGGCGCGAATTCATTTCACAGAGGTCGGCGAAAAGACGCTGCTACTTAGCTTCGCCAAATTGCGCATCGTCGACAACTGACCTTATAGCAGTTGGAGGATATGGGATAAACCGTTAGATTTGCTAACCAAGCCTATTTCTAAGCAATACCGTTTGTCACACCCCCCCTGCCCATCAGTGCTGATGACTGCATTAAATGCTTATTTATTTTTTATCACCAATACATGGCAATAGGAGAATACAATACCGAAAGGCCGCCACTCATTCTTAAAGAATACGGCCGAAACGTTCAGAAACTGGTTGACCACATCCGATCAATTCCTGACAAAAATAAGCGAACAGAACTTGCCTACATCCTGGTAGAGCTGATCAAACAATTAACGCCTACGATTAAGGAACAACCCGAGGATCCCCAGCGCGTTTGGGATGACCTTTATATTATCGCCGATTTTAACCTCGACATAAACAGTCCCTACCCTGTTCCTGAGCGCGATATCCTTTTCCGAAAGCCCGACAAGGTGGAGTACCCGCAAAGTCAGGTTCGTTTCAAACACTACGGAAAAAATATCGAGAAGCTGGTTAAGGAAGCGCTTAAGAAAGAAGACCCGCAAGAGCGCCAGGATGCTATCATCTATCTCGGAAAGTTGATGAAGACGTTCTACAGCAACTGGAATAAAGAAACGCTCGACGACTCGGTTATCCTGAAAGATATCCAGGAAATGTCAGGACACGCGCTTGACATGACCATCGAAAAAGTGCGGGAAGACAACCTGTTTGAAAGATTGTACAAGGAGCGCAAAAAGAGCAAGCCTCAGCAACAGGGAAAAAGCGGAAATGGCCATCGCCAGTTCAACAAGAACAAAGGCGGAGGAAACCACCGCCGCAGAAGGGATAACTAATATCTTTATCTGTCGCGTCACCCGCGACCGGAGTAAGTTTCATTCGTTAAGATTCAAACCAGTTCATGGGAGTTTTCAAGATTCGCGGAGGCAAAAAACTGAAGGGTGAGATTATACCACAGGGTGCGAAAAACGAAGCGCTACAGATTCTCAGCGCAACCCTTCTTACCGAGGAGCCTGTAACCATACACAACATACCCGACATCGTTGACGTCAACAAACTCATCGGGTTGCTCAGCAGTCTCGGTGTAAAAGTCGAGCGACTTGCTCCCGAATCATATCGGTTTACAGCATCGAACATCGACGTCAACTTTCTGGAAAGCGCGGAATACCGCGATCAGGCTTCGGCGCTTCGCGGTTCGGTCATGCTTCTCGGTCCCATTCTCGCCCGTTTTGGCAAGGCGACCATGCCTAAGCCCGGCGGTGACAAGATCGGACGGCGCAGACTTGACACTCACTTCCTCGGTTTTCAGAAACTCGGTGCGCGTTTCAATTTCGACGCGAACGATCACGTATTCACGATCGATGCTTCTGAACTGAAGGGCACGTATATGCTCCTGGATGAAGCTTCCGTAACCGGTACAGCGAATATTGTCATGGGGGCGGTGCTTGCCAAAGGCACAACCACGATATACAATGCCGCCTGTGAACCTTACCTTCAGCAACTTTGCCTCATGCTCAACCGCATGGGTGCAAAAATCAGCGGGATAGGTTCAAACCTTCTCACCATTGAGGGTGTCAATAAGTTAGGAGGAACCGATCACACACTCCTCCCGGATATGATAGAAATCGGAAGCTTTATCGGCCTCGCAGCAATGACGCAATCGGAAATCACGATCCGAAATTGTCGCGTTGATATGCTTGGTATCATACCCGAAGTTTTCCGACGATTAGGTATCAAGCTCGAGTTCCGCGGTGATGATATTCACATACCCTCACAAGAGGCCTATGAAATCGAATCCTTCATCGACGGCTCTATTCTGACTATCGCCGATGCTCCCTGGCCGGGCTTCACCCCCGACCTCCTAAGCATCGTACTGGTGGTCGCAACACAGGCGCGCGGAACGGTACTTATTCACCAGAAGATGTTTGAGAGTCGCCTCTTCTTTGTCGACAAATTAATCGACATGGGAGCCCAGATTATCCTCTGTGACCCTCATCGAGCCACCGTGATCGGCCTGGACCGAAAACAACAACTCCGCGGCATTAAGATGTCGTCGCCCGATATCCGTGCAGGTGTGGCACTGCTCATTGCAGCACTATCCGCACAGGGTGAAAGCGAAATTTCGAACATTGACCAGATTGACAGGGGATATCAGAAAATCGACACTCGACTGAGAGCGCTTGGCGCAGATATCGAGCGAATCCCTTAGAGAACAGGGGTTGTGCGACCCCAGTGAGGTTAGTAATTAGAACCCCATGAATAGATTCATCCTGAAGCTGGCGCTGCTCGCCACACCACTCATGGCCTGGGCTCAAGAAGAGCCAATGCCTGCCCGATCGGTTTTCAAAGTATCTCCTTTGCATTTCTTTCAGAATACGATGAAAGTGGGGCTGGAGCGCTTTAACAAGGATCATTCGGGAAGCTTCCTGATTGCTATTGGCGGAAAAATGGGACGCGACGAGGGGTCATCGAACGTAAGCTCTTATCAAGGATTCTCAGGAGAACTCCAGCTTAGAAAGTATGTTAAACCGATGCAGCGTAATAATACCGATGCCTATTACCACGGCGTTTTTGGCGCATTGTATGCTCAAGGGGGCTCCTTCTCGGGTGAAGCCACCGAGGATGGTTACCGCACAAAAGAGCACATCGGCAACTACGGAGGCGGTTTCATGATAGGGTATCAGAAGACCCTCTGGGATGTTGTCTTCCTCGAAGGGTATGTCGGAGGAGGCGTCCAGTTTGCCGATAGAGTCGTGAAGGAGCGCGACCCCGCAAGCACCAGCGTTTTCGACGTTGAATACTCCGGTGTGCTCCATCCCGCCTTTCAGGGAATCATGCCGAAAATCGGATTTACCATCGGATTGGCCCTTTGAAAAGCGGCGCCGTCAGATTTCGATTTTAAGCCCGACCGGACAGTGATCGGACCCCAGGATGTGATCATAGATCATCGCATCCTTTACGTGCGGCATAAATGCTTCCGAAACGAGGAAATAGTCAATTCTCCATCCTACATTACGCGCCCGCGAGTTGAACATCACATTCCAGTAGGTGTACTTGACTTCATCGGGATAGAACCTGCGGAAGGTATCCACAAAACCGCTCTCCAGCAGTCGGGTAAATCCATCGATTTCTACCTGCGTATAGCCGGCCGACTTGTTGTAGTTTTCCTTCGGACGCGCAATGTCGATCGGCTGATGGGCGACGTTAAGATCACCGCACACGACCACCGGTTTCTTCGCCTGCAGCGACACCAGATAAGCACGGAAATCAGCATCCCACTTTTCACGGTACTCCAGTCGGCGTAGCCCCTGCCCCGAGTTCGGGACGTAGACCGTCACCAGGTAGAACTTCTCAAACTCGGCTGTCATCACGCGCCCTTCCTGGTCGTGCTCCTCGACGCCGATATCGCAGGTTACCTGGATCGGCTCCACCTTGGACAAAATCGCTGTTCCCGAATAGCCTTTCCGAGTCTTGCACGCGTTCACTTGCGTCTTGTACTCAGGTAACAGCTCCAGCGCGGTACGCGCCTCTTCAGCAGAAGCCTTCGTTTCCTGCAGGCAGAGGATATCAGGTGCCAGCTGACGGATATCTTTGATGAAATCCTTCTTGATAATGGCACGGATGCCGTTGACGTTCCAGTTTATGAGATGGAGTTCGCCCATGTCTTCAGGTCGCGGTTAGTAATCGTAAAAAAAAAAGTCCCGGAGCCTCCTGTAATCAGGCTGAAACCAACCTGTACACGATACGCCGGGACGAAGTAAATATGGGCGAATCAGGCCTTCTTGGCCTTGAATTCTTCCTTTACCTTCTCAATATCAACGGTCTTCAAAACCGGTTGCGCATTCTGGAGCTTCAGCGTTTGACGACGTACAGCCGACTTGGCGCGGTCTCTGCGAAGCTTTCTTTTAAGTCTTGTAACTGCCATGGCTATTGCTTTAAGGACGGCAAAAATAACCCGTAAATCGGTGATTACAAAAAGACAGCGGGATTTTTGGTAGCTCCATACGGAATATAATTAGCAGTTTTAACTGCTCCCCTCTAACTTGCCACCGTTATTCACTTTGTTTACCCCGTTTCATGGAAAAACCTGGTCTTCCCAAAGGAACACGCGATTTTGGCCCGGCCGTTATGGCGCGGCGACAATACATTCTGAATACCATACGCGGTGTTTTCCAACGCTTTGGCTTCCAGCCCCTGGAAACACCCGCCATGGAAAACCTGTCGACGCTGACCGGAAAGTATGGCGACGAAGGAGACCAGCTATTGTTTAAAGTGCTCAACAGCGGGGATTTCCTAAAAAACGTCCCACAGGAGGCCCTTTCAGCTTCCCGAACGTTGACTCCTTACGTCGCCGAAAAAGGCCTCCGCTACGATCTCACGGTTCCATTTGCGCGCTACGTCGTGATGAACCGGAACGAAATAGCTTTTCCCTTTAGACGCTATCAAATACAGCCGGTCTGGCGGGCAGACCGCCCGCAGAAAGGCCGATATCGCGAATTCTACCAGTGCGATGCCGATGTTGTGGGTACCCGCTCCCTCGTCTGTGAAGCCGAAATTATTTTGATGATCCGAGCGGTCTTCAGTAAGCTCGGCATCAGCGACTACACCATCAAAGTCAATCACCGGGATGTACTGAACGGTGTCGCTGATCTCATCGGCGCTAAGGGCAACGAAACCGCCTTATTCGTTGCTATCGACAAGCTTGACAAGCTGGGCGAGAACAAGGTACGGGAAGAACTTCTCGAAAAGGGCTTCCCGCACAGCGGTATCGATTCCCTTTTTGACGTCCTGAAGACGACGGGAACGACCAGCGACAAGATTGCTACACTCAAAAACAGATTTCCGGAAGGAAACGCCGGTTTGCGAGGACTTGCCGACCTCAAAGCAGTTTTAGGTCTGCTCACCGATTTCGGGAGCGACGACGCCCACGTCGACTTCGACATTTCCCTTGCACGCGGATTAAGCTATTACACCGGGTGCATCTTCGAGGTAAAAATTAACAACGTCGCTATCGGAAGTGTTAGTGGCGGCGGCCGATACGACAACCTTACCCAGGCATTTGGAGACAAGGAGAACCTCTCCGGCGTTGGCTTTTCGTTTGGTGTCGACCGGATTTACGATGCCATGGACGAACTGAAGCTGTTCCCCCCTGAAACGACAGTCTCATCCCGGGTTCTTATATGCCATTTCGACGAAGAGAGCTTCCGGTATGGTTTGCGCGTTTTGACCGCATTACGCAACGCCGGGGTATCCGCCGAGATCTACCCGGAGACCATGAAGATCCGCAAGCAGCTCGACTTTGCCAATAAGAAACAAATACCCTTCACGTTAGTGATCGGCTCCGACGAAATCAGCACAGGATTGTTAGCGTTCAAGGATCTGCAAAGCGGGGAACAGGAAAAGCTTTATCTTCAGGACATCATTGACCGTCTGACAACGAACTAACCATACAGGCCGTCCGCTCATTCGCTAAACCATGTCGCAGAAACTGATGCATGACATATCGGCCCGGGTTCTTTCCCTCGAAGATCTGCATAAACTGATCACCCGCGGTGTCAGGCTTCAGCTTTCCGATGATGCCCGTAACCGTATTCTTCGTTGCCGGCAATACCTCGACGAAAAAATAAGAGATACCCCCGGACCGATCTACGGAATCAACACAGGATTCGGCTCCCTGTACAATCGGGATATTCCTGCCGATCAACTCGAAAAACTGCAGGATAATCTTGTCAAGTCGCACGCTTCCGGGACGGGCCCGTCCGTTCCCGACGAAATCGTAAGGCTTATGCTTTTCCTGAAGATCCAGTCACTCGCATACGGCTATTCAGGTGTGCAGCTTGAGACGGTAGAACGTCTTGTTGCAATGTTTAATAACGATGTATTTCCGGTGGTGTATGAAATGGGATCACTCGGTGCTTCGGGCGATCTGGCTCCTTTAGCACACCTGTCTTTACCCCTTATCGGACTTGGACACGTATCCGTTAAGGGACAAATTTTTCCATCCGAAACGATCAATCAAGAACTCGGATGGCCTCCGATCCACTTCGCTGCCAAAGAGGGACTGGCGTTACTCAACGGAACTCAGTTCATGAGCGCATATGCGGTGTGGTGCTCACATCATGCTCATCGGTTGCTGAAGTTGAGTTCCATTATCGCTGCGCTTTCTCTGGATGTCTTCGATGGCCGGATCGAACCGTTTCACAGTCGCGTTCACAGTATAAGACCACAACAGGGTCAGGCACGCATTGCAGAAGAAATTCGTCAATGGCTGGATGGCAGTGAACTCATCGTCCAGGAAAAGAGACACGTTCAGGACCCCTATTCGTTTCGTTGCATTCCTCAGGTACACGGTGCGAGTTATGACGCTGTCCAGTATGTAACCGGCGTCGTATTAACGGAGGCCAACAGCGTCACGGATAATCCCAATATTTTCCCGGACGATGATCAGATTATTTCAGCGGGAAACTTCCATGGTCAACCCCTCGCGCTTGCCCTTGATTTTCTCGCCATCGCGCTGAGTGAACTGGGAAATATCTCGGAGCGACGAACCTATCAGCTGATTTCAGGCGCCCGTGAGCTTCCCCACTATCTTGTGGCCAATCCCGGAATAAACTCCGGTCTGATGATTCCCCAGTATACTGCCGCGTCACTCGTCAGCCAGAACAAGCAGCTCTGTACACCTGCTTCGGTCGACTCGATCGTCAGTTCCAATGGTCAGGAAGACCACGTAAGCATGGGCGCCAACGCTGCCACCAAGTTGTACCGGATTGTAAACAACCTCTACTCCATCCTCGCCATTGAATGGATCACGGCAACGCAGGCATTGCATTTTCGACGCCCTTTGCGTACCTCTCCCGCACTGGAAGAAATAGTGAATACTTTCCGTCAATCGGTCTCGTTTATAGAACATGACCGGGTGCTACACGAAGACATCCGAGCAACGGAGCAATTTCTTAGAGAATGGGATTCTTAAGTATAAGGATGTGCTGGGCATTATCAATTTGCCTCCTGGGACAGGTGGTCCTGGCGCAGCCTTTTCCCTCAAAAGACGGAAAATTTGTTGTTGATGAACTATCAGGGTGCGCTCCTTTCGACATCACTATCACAATAGACCCTGTGTATGTGTGCGGGGCTTGTGACGTTGACCTCGATGGTGCTGGTAGTGAGTACTCCTATCAGTCAACCAATCAGTCTCAAACATTCACGTATACTTCGCCCGGCACCTACTGGCTTAAGGTGCTCATCGGCACTACAGACACCGACTCCATCCAGGTCAACGTTGTGGAGAACAAACCTGCGGACTTTCACATCTACAGCTGTGGAAACAACGAAATCGCAGTTACCCTGAAAGAAAGCACGTATGACCAATACATCATCGACTATAACGACGGCAGTCCGGAAGTGACAGTATCCCCCATGGGAACCGATCGACACATCTATGCATCAGGTACACCACAAACAATCGCTGTGCGAGGAAAAAACGTTCCTGCATCTGACAACTGTGATGCGGAAAGTGTTATCGTGACACCGCGCCTTTCCCTGCCGGCGCCAACCATCACACGCCTGGATGTCATTGACGATGCCCGTGTACGCCTCGAGTATGATACGGAACCTTTCATTCAATACCGACTGGTGATTGCCACAAATAACACTACAACATTCCAACAACTAAAGACCGTTTACAACACGGACGTTGACACAATCTTTCAGCTAAGAACCCAAAACAACTACTACTGTTTTCGACTTGAAGCGTACGATCCCTGCAACAACACTACGCAGACTTCACCCCTGATTTGTTCGCCGCGGTTTACCGTAGAGGCAATCAACAACGCAATCAACACAAACTGGCTAACCGGCACAGGTGTCTCCGGCTACACACTCACACGCCGGGCCCAGGACGGAAGTACCCTGTCAGAGAATCCATCGACATCGCCCTTCACAGATATCACTGTCGATTGTGGTCAGGAGTACTGTTACCAGTTAACCGTAGCGTGGCCGAACGGAAGTCACAGCTACTCGCAGGAGGTGTGCGCCACAGGATTTTCAACCGATATTCCACCCGCCATTACCGACATAACAACGGTGGTCGACGACAATACGGTAACAATGGAATGGCAGTACGATCCGACCGTAACCCCCGTGTTTTTCACCGTCGAAAAGTCGAGTGGAAACAGTACCACTGAGCTGGGTACAACGCCCGAGCTATTTTTTACCGACAACGACTACAACGCCGAAGTTGGCGCCTGTTACCGGATTACCTACGAAGACGCTTGCAGTAACTTGAGTCCGGCCAGTCTGGATGCGTGCCCCGTTCAATTGACCGGTCATCTGCGTCAGGATAACACCATAACCCTGAACTGGACAAGTTACGAAGGCTGGTCGGCGGGCGTAAGCTCGTACACCCTCGAAAAATATGATCTTAACGGTGGTCTTGTAGATCAAATCGAGATGGGTTCTGCGACATCGTATTTGGATGAATCCAGTGCAACCGATCAACAGCTTTCCGTATATCGCATTCGGGCCAACCCGTCAACCTCGGGCCTAAATCCTTCAACGTCAAACTTTTTATCAATTCTTAGAAATCCCAACATCTTCTATCCAACTGCATTTACGCCTAATAGTGACGACCTGAATGATCACTTCAGGGTATTCGGCCAGTATGTCGCGGGCTTTGAGCTGATGATATTCAACCGTTGGGGTGAGTTGTTGTTTACGACGACTGATATGGAATCAGGGTGGGATGGTACATATAAAGGGCAGGAAATGCCGGAGGGGACCTATAGTTTTGTCGCGCATATTACCGACAGTGCAGGTCGGACGTTCAAGCGATCCGGATCCGTTCTCCTGCTCCGAAAGTCCCGCTAGGCCGATCGTGCAATACGGTTGATTTGTCCTACCTTTACGCACCTGACGGATTTGAGAGTGTGTACTTAAAGAAAACGCTATGTTTGACATGATGAAAATGATGGGCAAGATGAAAGAAGTTCAGGCCCGTCTAAAGGAAGCGCAAGACAACCTCGTACACGTACAGGCTTCGGCCGAATCTGGAGGTGGTCTGGTGAAAGCAACAGTGAACGGCAAAAGGCAACTTATCGGCCTTGAAGTGGATGAGTCCCTCCTTAAAGCCGATGACAAAATCGTTCTGCAGGATTTAGTAGTAGCTGCCGTGAATAAAGCGACTGACGAAGCCGAGGTGCTCGCCAGAGAAGAACTGCGCAAAAGCACCGAGGGTTTGCTTCCTAACATACCGGGGCTCGACTTAAGCGGAATGATGGGATGACCAACATCGCGGTCGTCATTTTAAACTACAACGGAGCTGCCCTTCTGGAACGGTTCCTCCCCACGGTTATCCAATATTCTTCAGAGGCCGACATCGTTGTCGCCGACAACGGGTCAACGGACCATTCCTGCGAAACGATACGAACCTCCTTTCCGGGGGTACGCTTGATTGCCCTTGAAAAGAACTATGGATTCTGCGGAGGCTACAACAGGGCGCTTTCACAGGTAGAAGCGCGCTACTATGTCTTGCTGAATTCTGATGTGGAAGTTACTCCCGGCTGGCTTTCGCCCCTGAGCAGGTTGTTGGACTCCCATCCAGAAATTGCTGCAGTGCAGCCAAAGATTCTGTCGGTCGACCGCCCCACACACTTTGAGTATGCCGGTGCTGGTGGCGGGATGATCGACGCGTTCGGGTACCCGTTCTGCCGAGGACGTCTGTTTGATTATGTAGAACGCGACGAAGGACAATATAATGACGAACGTCCGGTCTTTTGGACATCCGGGGCATGCATGATGATTCGCTCCGAGGCCTTTCACGCTTTCAATGGCTTCGATGAGCGCTTCTTTGCGCATATGGAGGAAATTGATTTATGCTGGAAGCTCAACCGATCCGGAAGACAGCTGTACTACACAGGAAAGAGTCATGTTTTTCACATCGGCGCGGGGACCCTTGCCTACCATCACCCGAGAAAAACCTATCTCAACTTCAGAAATGGGCTGATGATGCTGATCAAACACCTCGGTAGCGGGGAAATGATTTTCAAACTACCCGTTCGGGTTCTCCTGGATTGGGTCGCATCGCTGGCTTTCGTCCTTAAGGGTGAAGGGGCCAATGCCCTCAGTGTGCTCCGGGCACACGCAAGTGTCGCGAACGATATTCGCAGGCTGCTCCATCAGCGGAAGACCCTGCTGGCGAAGTATCCCCGGTATTCAAGGGCCAATATTTATCGCGGTCTTGTCGTGTTCGACTACTATCTCCGGCGGAATCGCCGGATCAATGTGTAGCTAGTAATCCCAAATCGGGTTTCTTTTCCTGAGGTGCTTACGCATATTCATCGCGAAGGCTAGGGCGAGGTATACGATGACAGGGGAACCAAAAGTGATAAAAGACGCATAGATGAAGAACAGGCGAACACTCGAGGTTGCCACCCCGAGCTTCTCTGCCAGCGTTGCACACACTCCAAAGGCATGAACCTCAAAAAAACGCTGAATCCGGAACACCACGTCGCTCATAATGCTGCTTCAAATGCTTTCAACTTCCCAAAAATACCATTTATCGACCAAAAATCCGGCTTACAAATATAACGACCAATGGCGTGCCAGGAAGTGGCCGTTTTGTGATTTTTTTGACTATAATTGCAAAAAAACACACATAAGTTTAGTTTTAAAACCTCTAAAATCAACTATAAACAAACCTCCGATGAGAAAACTAGTTTACTCATTTTTTATTAGTGCTGCCGTTGCCATGGGGGGCTGTACATTGCCTCAGATGGTCAAGATGTCGAAAGACCAGCAATTGACGGTAACGCCCAATCCGCTGGAACTGCATCGCGACTCCGTCACATTTGACATGGCAGCAAACCTGCCGGCTAAAATGTTGAAGAAGGGTACCACTTATACAATTAACACCTTCTACAAGTACGGAGATCAGGAAGTGGCGCTTGATCCGGTAAGCTTCCGCGCTGAAGACTACCCGAATGCCAAAACTGAACAACCCCGTGCAACCAAGACCTTCTCGTTTGCCTATGCACCGGCAATGAAGAATGGTGTATTGGAAGTAGAAGGCGTTGCTTCTAAAGGTGAAAAATCGAAGACGACTCCGCGTATGCAAGTGGCTACCGGTGTTGTTACGACTTCACGCCTGGTACAACCCGCCTACTTCGCAGCCTATGCTGATCACGGCTACAACAACCAGCCCGAACTCGAGCCGGTTATCATTCCTGATTTCATCTTCCTTCAGGGAAGCTCTGTTTTGAGAACTTCCGAGCTCCGCAGCAACAAAGGAAAAGAACTTAATGCCTTTATCGCTTCCAAGAACGCGACCAGCACAGTGACGATTACCGGTACGCACTCTCCTGAAGGTGCTGAGCGTATCAACGCCCGCCTGTCTCCCGACCGTGCGGCTGCTATTGAGCGCTACTACCGCCAGCAAATGCGTCGTTACGACTACAAAGATCAGGCTGATCAGATCAAATTTATCCTGAAGCCTGTAGTACGCGACTGGAACGAGTTTAAGAATGCTCTGGCCGAGTACGATGGAATCACTTCCGAGCAAAAATCTGAGTACCTCAATATCGTCAACGGAGGAGGTACTTTCGAAGAGCAGGAAAAACAACTCCAGCGTCTGCCTACATACCGCAAAGTATTCCGTGATGTATACCCGAAACTGAGAACAGCGAAAACTGAAATCCTTGTTTACAAGGAAAAGAAAACCGACGCTGAAATCTCCGTCCTTTCACAGCAGATCGTTCAGGGACGTGCCAATGCCGATACCCTTTCACTTGAAGAATTGATGTATGCTGCTACGCTCACACCGAGCCTCGACGAGAAAGCCGCTATCTACGAAGCTGCCACCAAGAAAGCTACAAGCTGGCAGGCGCACAACAACCTCGGCGCTGTTTACATCGCTCAGGCTGTTGAAAACTCATCGAATGCAGCCAGCCTTGCTGACCGTGCGCAAGCACAACTCGATATCGCTGCGCGCCTGAACGAGAACGCCGCTGAGGTACACGCTAACCGCGCAACCATCGCGTTGATCCGTGGAAATGCACAGGCTGCCTACAACCACGCAAACCAAGCCATCGGCGCAGGTCTTAGCGGAGACAATGCTGCCGGCGTAAATGGTGTAAAAGGTGCAGCTGAAATTCGCCTGGCACGTTATCAGGATGCGGTTCGCTCACTGTCTTCTGCGAGCGACGAAGCTGCCAACCTGTTTAACAAAGGTTTGGCACAACTGCTCAACAAAGACTATCAAAACGCCCAGACATCTTTCAAAGATGCTACTGAGAAAGATAGCAACCTCGCTGTTGCCTACTACGGTGCCGCTATTGCTGCAGCACGTCAGGGTAACACCGATGCTGTAATCAGCAACCTCGGACAAGCGGTAGCGAAAGATCCTTCCCTGAAGGAAGCTGCCCTTTCCGACCTGGAATTCTCGAAAGTATCTTCCACTGAGGCTTTCAGAAACGCACTGAACTAATTCAGGCATCTACAGGCATAAGCCCTTCCGTTTTTCCGACGGAAGGGCTTTTTATTTCCCCCAGGCACCCGGAAAGCTTTGTCAATCGACCCCGAGGTCGTATTTTTACGCACTTTCATAAATAGGTATGAGAATAATTCAGTTCAGAGAAGCCCTTCGCGAGGCGATGAGCGAGGAAATGCGAAGAGACGAAAACATCTTCCTCATGGGCGAGGAAGTAGCCGAGTATAATGGCGCCTATAAGGTGAGCCAGGGGATGCTCGCCGAATTCGGCCCCGAACGCGTTTTAGATACCCCAATTGCCGAGCTCGGCTTCAGCGGTATTGGTGTGGGAGCCGCTATGAACGGGTTGCGGCCAATTATCGAATTCATGACATTCAACTTCTCTCTGGTAGCCATCGATCAGATTATCAACGGCGCAGCGAAGATGATGTCAATGTCGGGAGGCCAGTTCCCCGTACCGGTTGTGTTTCGCGGCCCTACAGGAAACGCGGGTATGCTTAGCTCCCAACACTCTCAGAACTTTGAAAACTGGTTTGCCAATACACCTGGGTTGAAGGTTGTAGTACCCGCCAACCCCTACGATGCAAAAGGATTGCTTAAGTCCGCCATAAGAGACGATGACCCTGTAATCTTCATGGAGTCGGAACTTATGTACGGCGACAAAGGCGAAGTGCCTGAAGAAGAATATCTGATACCTCTTGGCGTCGCGGATGTCAAGAAACAAGGCAGCGACGTCACTATCGTCTCTTTTGGGAAAATTCTGAAGGTGGCTCAGGCAGCGGCCGCCGAGTTGGAAAAAGACGGTATCTCAGCGGAGATCATCGATTTACGCAGCGTTCGCCCCATCGACTTCGCTACGATCGTCGAGTCGGTGAAGAAGACCAACCGCCTGGTTATTGTCGAAGAGGCGTGGCCACTCGCTTCTATTTCGTCGGAGATCACCTATCATGTGCAAAAACACGCCTTCGACTATCTCGATGCTCCTATTCATCGTGTAGCCAGCTGGGACGCCCCCCTGCCCTACGCCCCTACCTTAATCGAAGCGATTCTGCCTAACGTCGATAAAACTATTCGCGCAGTCAAGGCGGTTCTTTATCGCGACTAACAAGAACTGGTTTAAACGAGGTGCACATTGGTCCTGCTGGTGTGCACCTTTTTTTATTCCGATCGGAGCAGAACTTGCCAGGCTGCCTCGATATTGCCCTCGCGTACAAGATCCCGCGCCAGTATATGCAGCGCTTGTTTGCCTGCAGCCGAAGCTCCTGACAACCGGGGCTCGTCAAACATCGGATCCACGGCCGGAATCTCTTCTACCAGCGCCAACTGCGCCAATTCATTTCCGGTAAGCACAGCACTGGTGCGAACGTCAACCGGCAATTGATCAATACCCATACCCATGACCACGTTAGGCCTGGGCACTGCAAAAATTGTTTCGCCCGTCACTCTGCAGTACCAATCCTGCCCAAGGCGTGCTACTGCGTCCAATTTGAAGGGGTCGATTCGTCCATTCTGCCCAACAACATGCTCGCTGACATGCATCAAAACCACTTTGCATATAACGAGATTGCCGGCTCCTCCGCCCTCCCCCGTTGGAATAATATCAACGACCTCACATTCCATAGCGACCGGCGCTTCCTGCACCCGGGGAGGTTTCACCCGATGGGATGCAACAGGCGTGAACCCCGCCTTGAGAAACTCATCGGTATCCCGGGGATAATCAGTACTCGCTAACGACGCCTGCTGGACTATCGAATAATTCACTATGTGAACCACCGCCTCCGGAACTTCTCGAAGGTTTTCGTAAGTATGCTTGGTAGTGTTATCGCGTCCGCGTCTTGACGGAGAGAATACAAGAATTGGAGGGTTAACGCCAAAGCAGTTAAAAAAACTAAAGGGACTAAGATTAACATTTCCATCCTCGTCCTGGGAGCTAACCAGTGCGATAGGACGCGGAATAACGGCGCCGAGAAACCAACCATGGAACTCCGAAGGCTTGAGTTGTGCAGGATCAAGAGTAATCATCGCAGTACTGAGTTAGGACATCGGAATCACCAGGAATCACTTTCCATTGCATCCCCAAAGCCGGTGTAAACGGCGCAAACACGCCAAATGGCAGGCTTGAATTGGATAATCGGATCCCGCTTCCACAGGAATCAGCCCTCCAACCGCGGGTCATTTGCCAAAATCATAAAGGAAGATATATTCTTTTTGTCACATACAGCAAACATTAACTTTGCAGGATTCACGCTCGCCCTATGAAGGAACTGCCCGAGCCCTTTCAGCAAATGATTTATGCACAGCTCGGTGAAGAGTCGAAGGATCTCTTTTCCAGTCTCCTGGAGGAATCACCCCCGGTCAGCTTGCGAGTGCATCCTTTAAAAAAACATCCCTGGAACCAGGAACGTAAGGTACCCTGGAGTCGATGGGGCAAATACCTGGGCAATCGCCCAGTGTTTACGCTCGACCCCTTGTTTCACGCTGGCACCTACTATGTGCAGGAGGCGAGCTCAATGTTCCTTGAACAAGCTTTTGGGACTTTTGACAACGCCGGGCATCCCCCAAACGTCCTCGATTTGTGCGCATCACCCGGGGGAAAGTCGACGCACCTGCTTGCCCTATTAAACGGGAAAGGATTAGTTGTGGCAAATGAAGTTATCCGTTCAAGAGCCACCGTACTGGCAGAGAATATCCAGAAATGGGGTTATGCGAATTGCGTTGTAACCAACAATGATCCTGCTGATTTCCAACGACTGCCGGGATTTTTCGATATTATGGTTATCGACGCACCATGCTCGGGCGAGGGCCTCTTTCGCAAGGACGAGGCTGCGATCGACGAGTGGTCGGCGCAGGCTGTTCAACGGTGCGCGGCTCGTCAACGACGCATTCTCGCCGACGCCTGGGATGCGTTGCGCGAAGGAGGTCTGCTGATCTACAGCACATGCACCTTCAATCAGCTCGAGAATGAAGAGAATCTGAAATGGCTGCAGCAACAGCAGGACGTTGAATTTGTCCGCATACCTGTCGATAGCGACTGGGGAGCGCAGGAGGTAGACATGGATGGCGTCGTCGGATATCGCTTCTTTCCCCACCGTGTTACCGGCGAAGGCTTTTTCCTGTCAGCCGTCCGCAAACTCGAATCCACTGGCAAGAATTCCCGAAGAGCTTCTCCAAAAACCACCACTCCTTCAGCGAAAATCATCGATCGTCTACGTACTTGGGTCAAAGCCGATACACAGCCGATTTTTTATGCTTTTCACGATCGCGTCTTTTTTCTGCCAGCCGCTGTTGCCGAAGAGGGCGAAAAAGTGATGCAGAATATGCACGTCGTGAATGCAGGCATCAGTGTCGCTACAGTTAAGCACGAAAAGCTCATTCCTTCGCATGCTCTTGCCCTGTCGGTCGACCTGCAACACGACGCTTTCCCGTACTCGGAAATCGATCATGCCGCAGCGCTTCAGTTCCTGAGACGGGAGCCGATATCGGCAGACGGCCTGCCCCGCGGCTTCGTGCTATTGCGCTTCCAGGACACGCCGCTGGGATGGGTTAACGCACTGGGTACGCGTGTAAATAACTTGTACCCCGCCGAGTGGAGAATCCGCATGAAGGAACGCGACTGAATACACAGTTATCGCCAAACCACCGGTAATCCGCTTTCCCTGCTCACCCTTTTCAGCTATTTTTGCGGTCTTAAACACATGTCATGTCGCTATCTACAAAGTATAACCCTGCGGAGGTTGAAGATAAATGGTATCGCTACTGGATGGAGAAAGGATTTTTCCATTCCGAACCAAATCCCGATAAAGAGCCATACTGCATCGTAATACCGCCTCCCAACGTCACGGGTGTGCTCCACATGGGTCACATGCTGAACAATACCATCCAGGATGTACTTGTTCGGCGGGCACGTATGCAGGGAAAGGAAGCTTGCTGGGTTCCTGGCACCGACCATGCCTCGATAGCGACGGAAGCAAAGGTTGTTGCTATGCTGCGCGAGCGCGGCATTAAGAAGTCGGACCTCACACGTGAAGATTTTTTGAAGTACGCCTGGGAATGGCGAGAAAAATACGGCGGCATAATCCTGGAGCAACTGAAGAAACTCGGCGCATCGTGCGATTGGCAGCGAACAAAGTTCACGATGGACCCCGACTACTACGATGCGGTAATCAATGTCTTCATCGACCTTCACCGCAAGGGATATATATATCGCGGTCTCCGCATGGTCAATTGGGATCCTGTAGGAAAGACAGCGCTGTCGGACGATGAAGTAATCCATCGCGAGGTAGCCTCGAAGTTGTATTATATCCGCTATAAAATTGAAGGAGCTGAAGACGAGTACGTGACTATTGCGACCGTACGGCCTGAGACTATCATGGCCGATACTGCGATCTGTGTCAACCCCAACGACGAACGGTATCGCCATCTGAAGGGGAAGCGTGCAATCATACCGCTTATTAATCGAGCCATCGATATTATCGAAGATGAGTATGTCGCCATGGATTTTGGGACCGGATGTCTCAAGGTTACTCCCGCTCACGATATCAATGACTATCAACTTGGACAAAAGCACAACCTTGAAGTCATCGATATTCTGAATGAAGATGGAACATTAAATGAAAAGGCGCAGATCTTCGTAGGCGAAGACCGATTCGTCGCCCGTAAGAAAATCGCTGAGGAGCTACGGGAGAAAGGGCACCTCGAAAAAGTTGAAGACTATCAGTCGAACGTCGGGTTTTCCGAGAGGACGGATGCGGTTATTGAACCGCGCCTGTCGCTACAGTGGTTCCTGGCTATGCGGGAAATCACCAAGCCTGCGCTTGAGCACGTAATGAACGACGACGTGAGGCTGATACCGCCCAAATTCAAGAACACCTACCGCCACTGGATGGAGAACGTTCACGACTGGTGTATTTCCCGTCAGTTGTGGTGGGGACACCGTATTCCTGCGTGGTATGATGAAGAGGGCAATCATGTCGTGGCTCGTACAGAGGAAGAAGCACTAGAACTGTACCGCCAGCAGTACCCTGACCGCAGCGTTACTTCACTGGCACAGGATCCGGACGTCATGGATACCTGGTTTTCAAGTTGGCTCTGGCCGATCGCGGTCTTCGACACCGACATTTTCGCAGATCCGAAAAGCGGAGGCAACAAAGACCTGAATTACTATTACCCCACCAACGACCTGGTCACAGCTCCTGAGATATTGTTTTTCTGGGTAGCGCGAATGATTATCGCCGGGTACGAATATCAGCGGGAAAAGCCCTTCAGGAATGTATATCTCACCGGGATTGTTCGCGACAAAGAAGGGCGAAAAATGTCGAAGTCGCTCGGAAACTCTCCCGACCCCCTCGATTTGATCGCTAAGTATGGTGCGGATGCCATCCGCACGGGAATGTTATTCAGCGCACCGGCGGGAAATGATTTGCTCTACGATGAGAAACTCGTTGAGCAGGGCCGCAACTTCGCCAACAAAATCTGGAATGCCTTCCGCCTGGTAAAAGGCTGGTCGTCGGTCGACACCGCTACACCTGAAGAAAATTGCATAGCGATCGATTGGTTTCAGGACCGGTTCAACGAAGCGCTCGCCGAAATTGAAGACCACTTCGAGAAATTCCGGATTTCTGATGCCCTACTGTCGATTTACAAACTGATCTGGGACGACTTCTGTTCCTGGTATCTCGAAATTGTAAAACCTGATTTCGGGAAACCCATCGATGCCCAGACACTCGGGCGCACCATCTCGTTCTTCGAAGATCTGATGAAAGCGCTGCACCCCTTCATGCCCTTTATCACAGAAGAACTCTGGCACGAACTACAGGATCGCTCCGACAACGACTGCATCCTCGTGGCTCCGTATCCGATTTCCAATGCATCCGATAAACGCCGGTTGGAAGAGGCCCGTATTGCTTTCGAAATCGTAACGGAAATACGCAATACCCGAAATGCAAAAGGGCTATCGCCCAAAGAAGCGCTGCCTCTCTTTGTAAAGGCAGCTGATAAACTCCCTGCCACTTTCTGGCCCGTTGTCAAGAAGTTAGCAAACGTGTCGGCGATAGAGGTTACACCCGAGTTTCCCCAGGGGTCCGGAACTGCATTTTTGGTCCGCGCTTTTGAATTCTACATTCCTCTGGAAGGAAAGGTAGACGAAGCGCGTGAACGCGAAGCTATTCTAAAAGAACTTGAATACCACCGTGGCTTTCTTGCCGCAGTGAATAAGAAGCTTAGCAATGAACGATTCGTTTCTTCCGCCCCAGCTCATGTCGTCGAAATGGAGCGAAAGAAGAAAGCGGACGCCGAGGCGCGGATCATTGCCCTTGAAGAAAACCTTAGCCGTCTGTAAGGCCGCTGAATAGTCAACTCAAAACCGCGCTGCGAACAATAACTCGATATTCTTGTATTTCAATCCGAATTTTCGGGCGACGTGTTCGTTCGTCAGACCACCTTTGTAGGTGTAAACGCCCTTCATAAACCATTTGTGCGAAAAGATCATCTCTTCGATTCCACCTTCTTCACCAGCGCGAAGAATAGTAGGCGTAAAGATGTTACTTAACGCTGTAGCTGCAGTGTGAGCCACCCTCGAAGCGATGTTGGGAACGCAATAATGGATAACGCCATGCTTTCGAAAGACCGGTTTACTCAGCGTTGTAATCTCGGAGGTTTCGATACACCCGCCCTGATCGATGCTCAGGTCGATAATCAGAGAGTCGTTCTTCATACGCATAACCATCTCCTCAGAGATAACATGGCGTGCACGTCCCTTCTCTGCTCGGAGTGCTCCAATCACAACGTCAGCCGATTCGAGCGATTGACTCAGTGTCAGGGTATCAATCGTCGAAGTATATATCTGCTGGGAGAGCATATTCTTGATACGACGGAGCTTGTAAATATGGTTATCAAACACCTGTACCTCCGCACCCAGGCCAATCGCTGCGCGGGCTGCGTATTCCGCCACAGTGCCTGCGCCGATGATGATCACTTTTGTCGGAGGCACGCCCGTGATACCTCCGAAGATCACGCCCTTGCCGTGGTTAGCCGTGCTCAAGTGCTCGGCCGCGATCAGCATCACCATGACACCCGCAATTTCACTCATAGCACGGATGATCGGCATACCTCCTACCTTGTCCTCAATAAATTCATAGGCAAGCGCCGTAACACGTTTCTTGAGCAGCGCCTGCACATATTCTACTTTGAGGTGGCCGAGTTGAAGCGCTGAAATCAAGGCCTGATTCGGATGCATCAGTTCTATCTCCTCCAGGGTGGGGGGTTCAATTTTCAGGATGACATCCGCCTTATAAACCTCCTCGGGTGAATACACGATTTTTGCCCCGGCATCGCTGTAGGCCTTATCCGAAAATTTCGATCCGACCCCAGCCTTCGCTTCCACCCAAACTTCATGGCCGTTATTTACAAGCAATGCAACGGCGTCAGGTGTGAGACTTATACGATTCTCCTGAAGGGATATCTCTTTAGGCAGTCCGATAAAAAAGGAGTGCTTCCCTTTCTTTACCCGAAGTAATTTCTCTTCCGGATAGAGGCTGGTCTTCGTGGCCAATGCTTCAAATCCGCTTTTCTTCTTTTCCGTCATGAACAGACAGGGCTATGGTTCTCTGGTTTTCGTTTAGCACCGTAATAAAGACGTTGGCGTGCACAGCAGGTATAAGCGAGGGAATCTTCTCTGGCCACTCGACGAGACAAAGATCGCCCGAGTAAAAGTACTCTTCGCTTCCGATATCAAACGCCTCAGACTCATTCCTGATCCGGTAAAAATCAAAGTGGTAGACTCGTTCACCCGCCGCGAGATACTCGTTAACAATCGAGAATGTAGGGCTACTCGTCGTGTCACTGACCCCCAACTTCTTACAGACTTTCTTAATGAAAGTCGTTTTTCCCGATCCCATCTCACCGTGAAAAAGCCATACTTTATAGGGCGCCGCCTTTTCCAGAATCTCTCCGGCCACCTGGTCCAAATCGTGCAGTCCGACCTCCCTCCAGGTGCCGGTATCAGCGTCATACCACATTCTTCGAATTTAGGAAAATTAAAGGAATGATCATCTCTTCCATACTGACGCCGCCATGCTGGAACGTATCCTTGTAGAAATTAACGTAATAATTGTAGTTGTTCGGGTATGCAAAAAACTGATCTTCTATCGCGAACACGTACGATGTTGACACGTTCACGCGCGGCAGAAACAGGCGCTCGGGTTTGGGGACGTGCATCACCTTACCTCCGTCAAAGCCCAGGTTCTTCCCTTGCTTATAGCGTAAATTGGTGTTAACCGTTCGATCGCCGACAATACGGAACGGGCGCTTGACGCGAATGGTACCATGATCAGTTGTCAGTACAACGCGGACATCCTTCTCAGCGAGTTTACGCAGGATGTCAATCAGAGGCGAATGTAGAAACCACGACTTTGTCAGCGAACGATAAGCCGACTCATCCGGTGCGAGTTCACGCACCATTGCCATGTCAGTTCGCGCGTGCGATAGCATATCGACAAAGTTGTAAACAATGACGTTGAGATCGTTATTGAAGAGATTGTTGATCGTATCCGCCAAACTCCTTCCCTCCTCCATATTCTTGATCTTGTGATAAGACATCTTGCCCTGGATGTTGTTGCGGCGAAGTTGTTTGGCCAGAAATTCCTCCTCAAAATTATTCTTTCCCTCCTCGACGTCTTCGCCGACCCAAAGATCGGGATGACTCTTGGCCATCTCCAGTGGAAGCTGTCCGGAAAATATCGCATTTCGGGCATACGCGGTCGTCGTTGGGAGAATAGAATAATAATGTTCCTCCTTATCAATGGTAAAATACTCGGCGACGACAGGTTGAATCACCTTCCACTGATCGTACCTAAGGTTGTCGATCACAATCACAAAGACCGGTTTATTCTCTGACAACTCGGGAAATATCTTGCGCTTCATTAGTTGATGCGACATCAGCGGGCGATCGGCTTTCGGATCGTTGAGCCACGACTCGTAATTGCGCATGATAAAGCGGGCAAAATTACTGTTTGCCTCGGTTTTCTGCATCTCCAGTACTTCTGCCATGTCCTGGTTTTCGTCCATTTCGACCTCCCAGTATACCAGCTTCTTATAAATCTCCGCCCACTCCTCATGGTTCATCTCTTCCTGAAAGGCCATGCTGATACGGCGAAACTCCTGCTGATAGTTCAGGTTGGTCTTTTCAGTAACCAGGCGCTTGTTATCAAGTATTTTCTTGACGGAAAGAAGAATCTGGCTCGGGTTCAAAGGCTTGATCAGATAGTCGGCAATTTTCGATCCGATCGCCTCCTCCATGATATGCTCCTCTTCATTCTTGGTGATCATCACCACGGGAAGATTGGGACGATTGTTCTTTATTTGACTAAGTGCCTCGAGACCCGACATCCCGGGCATATGCTCATCCAGAAAAACAACATCAAAGTTTCGGTCATCACAAAGCTCAACAGCTTCTGCCCCGTTGTTTACCGGCGTGATATCATAGCCACGTTGCTCAAGAAAAAGGATATGGGGTTTCAGCAAATCGATCTCGTCATCAGCCCAGAGTATGTTGTATCGCTGCATAGATGCTATTTTTGTGAAAGTTATAAAATATACGCTTTTCAGACGACATTTGTAGCGCCTTCCGGGGTGACACCACGGCGGGCGGAATACCTAACGAACCAACCGTCGGCCTTTTGAACAAGAAGAAAATTATCAACGATCCGCTCTACGGCTTCATCCACATCAGAAGTGATCTTGTCTTCGACATCATTTCGCACCCATGGTTTCAACGCCTGAGGAACATTAAACAGCTGGGCGTCACCGATCTGGTTTATCCGGGCGCCGTTCACACCCGGTTTCAGCACGCATTAGGGGCCATGTCATTGATGGAACGCGTGTTGGACCAGCTTCGTTTCAAAGGAATTGAAATATCCGACGAAGAGCATGAAGCGGCGCGACTGGCGGTCCTGCTGCACGATATTGGCCATGGACCGTTTTCACACGCGCTGGAGAACAGTCTGCTTCCAGGAATACGGCATGAGAGCATATCGTATCTGCTGATGAACGAGATGAATGACCAGTTGGGTGGGGCGCTCGATCTCGCACTGAAAATCTTCCGCAATAGTTATTCGCGGAGGTTTTTCCACCAACTGGTTTCAAGTCAGCTCGATATTGATCGTCTCGACTACCTCAACCGGGACTGTTTCTTTTGCGGAGTCGAAGAAGGTCATATTGGCGTTGACCGGATTCTGCTCATGCTCAACGTACACAAGGATCAACTTGTCGTCCAGGAGCGCGGAATATACAGCATAGAGAATTTTCTCAATGCCCGGCGGTTCATGTACTGGCAAGTCTATCTGCACAAGACTACGGTGGCCGCCGAAAGGATGCTGGTCAATCTCATCAAGCGCGCGCAGGCCTTGCTCCGCGCGGGTGAACACGTTGCGGGAAGTCCTACTCTTCAGCGTTTTCTCGCCAACAGCTATACGCTCGACGACTTGCGGACGAATCGCGATGTACTGCATGCCTTTGCGGCGCTCGATGACCATGATATCTGGGGCGCTATCAAGCAGTGGCGGTATCACGACGACCGGATTTTGTCACTGCTCGCCAGTATGCTGATCGAGCGCAGACTCTTCACTATACGACTGGGGCAGGAGCCGATTCGAAAAAGCACAGTAGAGGCAATCAGGACGGCAATATCAGCACAATACCAAACGCTGAGGGCTGACGCCTCCTACCTCTTCGCCTATGGGTCGGTCACAAACGAAGCCTATACCGAGGGGGAGAAAATCAATATTCTTACCCGCTCCGGCGAATTGCTCGATATCGCACAGGCTTCTGATTTGCCCAATATCAGGGCGCTGAGCAAAATCGTTAAAAAAAACTATCTGTGCTGGCCCAAAGATGTATCTTTGAAAATTGCTAACTAGCCACTGGTCAACCACCCGTAGGGGGAAAGGGGATGATCTGGCTATCAAGACCCAAAACAGAACCACCAATGCCGGAATATGGAGTTTACGATTGATCAGGTTGCGCAGTTGCTGGGCGGCGAAGTGAAAGGGGATGGCAGCGAAAAAGTAAATATGCTCGCGCGTATCCAGGAAGCAACAAAGGGCCAGATCACTTTCCTGTCCAATCCTAAATACGAGTCGTATATCTACACCACACAGGCTTCGGCCGTCATCGTAAACCGGGATTTCACTCCGCGAAAGCCTCTGTCTACAACGCTTATTGTCGTTGAGAACGCTTATGTCAGTTTCACGGCCCTTCTCGAGGAGTATCATAAAATGATCAGCTTCCAGAAATCGGGTGTTGAAGAACCTGCATTTTTAGGCAGCAACGTGGTGACGGGCGATGGAATATATCGCGGCGCTTTTTCTTACATCGGCAACAACGTCAGGATCGGCGACAATGTTAAGATATACCCTCACGTGTACGTCGGCGACGACGTTGTTATCGGAGACAACACCATTTTACACGCCAACGTGAAGGTGTACGCTGGTACGCGGATCGGTAGCCACTGCGTTATCCACGCCGGTGTTGTTATCGGAAGTGATGGCTTTGGCTTTGCCCCCAAGGAGGACGGCACCTATAAGGCTATCCCGCAACTCGGCCACGTTGTCATTGAAGACCACGTGAACATTGGTGCCAATACGGTTATTGACTGCGCAACGCTCGCCGGTGACGCCACAGTTATTGGTGAAGGCGTGAAGCTCGACAATTTAATTCAGGTAGCCCATAATGTGCATATCGGGAAGCATACTGTTATTGCGGCGCAAACGGGAATTTCAGGATCATCAAAAATCGGAGCATACAGCGTCATTGCCGGACAAGTCGGCGTGGCGGGACACCTCGTCCTCGCCGATCGCACCAGTATCGGAGCGCAGTCGGGGATTCTCAAGTCGATTACCGAAGAGGGTGGTCAGTTTTTGGGCTCGCCAGCTTTTGATAAGAGTCAGTATTTCCGCACATACGCCGTGTTTAAACAACTTCCAGACCTCTACCATCGGCTGCAGGAGCTTCGCAGAAAGGTTGCTGATCTCGAAGAGAAAACATCCTCTATTGCAAGCGGACGCGCCTCGTGACGATTCAATCGATTGCGTAATACATCCGCTAATCGTTGGAATATCCCGAGAATTGCGTTTAAATTTGCCGACTTTCCAGTGCTATGCTTAATATCAAACAGCAAACAATCCAGAAGTCTGTCACAATATCCGGCGTTGGCCTGCACACGGGCGTGCAAACCAATATGACTTTTTTGCCGGCCAAGCCCAACCATGGGATAAAATTCCAGCGTGTTGACCTGCCAGGCTCCCCAATTATCAACGCCGATTGCGACAACGTCGTCGATGTTTCCCGCGGAACCACTATTGAAGAAAGTGGTGCCCGGATCAGCACGATTGAGCATACGCTCGCTGCGCTTGTAGGCCTGGAAATTGACAATGTTCTTATTCAGCTCGACGGACCGGAATGCCCTATTATGGACGGGAGTTCCATTCAGTTTGTGGAAACGCTGAAGGCAGCCGAAACAGAGGAACAAAACGCCGTCCGCGATTTTTTTGAGGTACAGGAACCCCTCTTTTACCGCGAAGCCGCTCGCAATGTCGAAATTGCCGCATTACCCCTTGATGATTACCGCGTTACGGTAATGATCGACTACAATTCGCCGGTACTGGGCAGCCAGCACGCTTCGATCACCGATATCCGCCAATTTGAAAAGGAAATTGCATCGTGTCGCACGTTCTGTTTCCTGCACGAGTTGGAAATGCTGTACAAAAACAACTTGATTCGTGGCGGAGACCTCAATAACGCCATTGTAATCGTAGATAGAGTCGTAAAAGACGACGAACTCGACAATATTGCCAAAATGCTAGGCAAGCCGAAAGTCGCGGTTAAACAGGAAGGTATCCTAAACAACGTCGAATTGCGGTACAAGAATGAACCCGCGCGTCATAAGCTGCTTGATATCGTTGGGGACCTCGCTTTGGCGGGCCGGCCGCTAAAAGCCCAGGTCCTGGCCGCGCGACCCGGCCACGCAGCCAATGTCGCCTTCGCCAAAAAACTCAAGAAGGCGATGCATGAGGCTGACAAGCAGGGAAGGCCTAAATACAACCCTTCACTGCCGCCGGTAATGGACATCAACAAGATCACGGCGACACTCCCCCACCGTTACCCGTTCCTGTTAATCGATAAAATCATCTATCTTGACAACGAAACGGTCGCCGGAGTGAAAAACGTAACGGCTAATGAATTCTTTTTCCAGGGCCACTTTCCGGGTAATCCAGTTTTCCCGGGAGTTCTGCAAATCGAAGCCATGGCCCAGATCGGCGGCATTCTCGTACTCAACACCGTGCCCGACCCTGAAAATTACTGGACTTATTTTTTAGGGATCGAAAGCATCAAATTCAGAAAAATGGTGTTACCCGGCGACACACTGGTTATTCAGTGCGACCTGGTAGCGCCGATTAAACGTGGTATTGCAAAGATGTATGGGCGTGCATTTGTGGGTAACTCCCTCGTCTGTGAGGGTACGATGACCGCCAGTATCGTTCGAAAGAGTTCATGAGCAGATTCCCCTTAGCCAATGTTCACCCCGAAGCAAAGATCGGCAACAATGTTGTCATTGAACCTTATGCTACGGTACAAAAAGATGTTGTCATCGACGACGACTGCTGGATAGGCCCCAATGCCATTCTGTGGGACGGCACACGTCTGGGCAAGAACGTCAAGGTATACCCGGGCGCATCGATTTCGTCGATTCCTCAGGATCTGAAGTTCGCCGGCGAGAAAACCGAGACCTATATCGGCGACGACACGGTAATCCGTGAGTTTGTAACCATTAGTCGCGGAACATCCGACAAATACAAAACCAGCATCGGCAAGAACTGCTTGCTGATGGCCTACGTGCATATTGCCCATGATTGCATCATCGGGAACAACTGCATTTTTGCCAACGCTGTCCAGGTAGCCGGCCACGTCACGATCGACGATTGGGCCATTATCGGCGGCGCGAGTGCTCTTCACCAATTCGTTCGTGTAGGGGCGCATGTAATGGTTTCAGGCGGATCGCTGGTACGGAAAGATATTCCGCCGTATACAAAAGCGGCCCGTGAACCACTCACTTATGCAGGGATCAATTCGATCGGCCTCCGCCGCCGGGGATTCGCTGCCGAAAAAATCAGCGAAATCCAGGAAATATACCGCCACATCTTCCTGAAAGGGATAAATTACTCCAAGGCCCTGGAAGTGGTTCAGCGGGAAATTCCTTCAAGTCACGAGCGCGATTACATTATCGACTTTATCCGCAACTCCGACCGGGGCATCATGAAGGGCTACGGAACCGGCGATTAACGTCGAACCGGTAGGACCAGACTTGATATCAAACCTAAACCAATGCCATGTCCCCAACCGGATCTTACGGCCATGAGCCCTTTTCCGTAACCACCGAGGGCCTGAGCAAACGATTCAATCACGAGTGGATTTTCCGCGACCTGAGCATGGCTTTCTACGGCGGGAAGAAATACGCAGTAACCGGCCCGAATGGGTCAGGTAAATCGACCCTCCTTCAGGTGCTGTGGGGACAGATGCCACAGACGTCGGGCGATTTACAATACCGCAAGGGGGACAAAACCATCGAATCGGCCGACGTTCATCGCCATGTCTCCATCGCAACCCCCTACATGGACCTGATTGAAGAATTCACCCTCAGGGAAATACTGGCGTTCCACTTTCGGCTAAAACCAATCCGGGCGCCTTACAATGTCCCCGATCTTGCCAGGGAAATGTACCTGGATCACGCGCTGGACAAGCCCTTGTCCGCCTTCTCATCGGGCATGAAACAACGCGTGAAACTCGGCCTCGCCTGCTTCACAGAAGCTGATATCTATTTTCTTGACGAGCCCGGCACCAACCTCGATGCACAGGCCTTTTCATGGTATCGCAAGCAACTCGACGACCTTCCAGCTCAGGCCCTGGTATTTATCGCCTCAAATAACCCCGACGAATACCCCGCCAGTGCAGAAGTGATCGATATTACCCGCTTTAAGCCCCGATCCCGGCAGCCGCTATCCCCCTAGCCCGTACACCTGACGGTCGGGTGATATTTTCTACCGGCGGTATCCCTGCAAACCTATATTTGTGTAGTTTTACTTAATTGATAAAGGCAAAAAAAAATGAAAATGAAGTTCTCCTTTTCCCTCCTGGCTTCGGCACTGGTTATATTACTGGCATCTTGTGACAAAGACGATCCGAAGAAAAAATCCGAAGAACAGCAACAGCTTGAAAAGCTCACAAGCACGTGGACCATCCAGTCTGCTGTTAATGACGGAGAAGACCGTACAGAGGAATTCGATGGGTTTACCCTGACACTCGGCGGCAGCTATGCCGAGAACAATACTTATAACTACAGCGTCGAAGGCCTGCGCCCAAACCCCAGCCCCTGGCCCGCATCAGGCACCTGGAAATTCGGCACAAACAAGACGACTGAAATTATTCGTGACCCCGCTACTGACAGCGAAATCAGTGTAGCTTACCAGGTTACCGATAGCCAGCTCACACTCTATTTTGAAGTTCCCGATGCGGGAGGCTGGCCTGGAACAGGTCGCATTGAAGCAGTTTCGGGCGACTGGGTATTCACCCTGACCAAGTAATCCCCTACTTCAAGACAACAACGGTAATGCCATCCCCTCCACGTTCGACGTGCTCGTCGTGGAAGGTGGCAACTTCTTTGACACGGTTCAATTGCTCGCGAACTATCTTGCGTAGCACCCCTTCGCCTTTGCCATGAATAATGCGAAGTTCGCCATGGCCAAGGAGCAATGCTGTGTCGAGAAACTGGTCCAGCAAAGGCAGCACTTCTTCCGCGCGCTTTCCCCGGATATCGAGGACAGGATTGAAGTTGGTCTGCTTTTCATACAGGTTAATACCCGTAGCCCGCGCGCGCGAAGCCCGTTCCTTCTCAAGCGATGCCGCTGATACTTTCTCCAGTTTATTCAAATTGATCATTGATTTGAACGGGCCAAACTGAACGGTGGCAGTCTTGTCCTTGACCGAGATAACGGTACCGCTACCCTCCTGACCAGTGATCCTGACACGGTCTCCTTCCCTGATAGGGGTAGGCGCTTCCTTGCGATCGGTCTTTTTTTCAGCGACTCGCTGTTGAAGCCCTTGTAAGTTCTTTCGAACGCGCAATGTCTCCTTACGCTCCGCCCGATTTTCGCGGATGTGCCGAATGGTCTTCTCAATTTCGCGATTAGTCTCACGCAAAAGCCCGGCGGCTTCTTCCCGCGCCTTAGCAATGATTTCCTTCTTGCGAGATTCGAGCTCTCCCGCCAGTGCCTCATAGCGCGCCAGCGATTGTTTGAGTTTCGCTTTCGTCTTCTCCGTTTCGGCGAGCTTTTCCGCCAACTCCTGGCGCTCGCGCTCGAGGTTGCGTACCAGCGTCTCAAAACCCGCAAGGTCTTTTCCGACGAGCTGCTCCGCCTTTTCAACGACGTCGGATGGCAGCCCCGTTGTTCTGGCAATCTCCAGAGCAAAAGAGCTTCCCGGCTTTCCGATATCGAGAACATAAAGCGGTTGAAGGCGGTCGCTGTCGAACCGCATGGAAGCATTGCGAATACCCGGACGCTGCCCGGCAAACAGCTTAAGGTTATAATAATGCGTGGTAGCCACACCCCATACACCCCGCGCGAGCAATGCTTCAAGGACCGCTTCTGCAATGGCGCCGCCGAAGTTCGGATCCGTTCCCGATCCAAGCTCATCCAACAATACGAGCGAGGAATGTCCGGCCGCGGAAAGAAAGACCGCCATATTGCGCAGATGGCTGCTGTATGTACTTAAATCGTTTTCAATCGACTGCTGATCGCCGATATCGAGGTAAATACCTTCAAAAACACCTACCCGCGACTTCTCAGCAAGAGGAATTAACAAACCACACTGCGCCATATATTGGAGTAGCCCGACGGTTTTCAGCGTCACGGACTTGCCTCCTGCATTGGGCCCCGAGACAAGAAGCATGGAATTTTCAGAATCGAGGTCAATGTTGAGCGGCACGACATCTCGTTTTCCTTTGAGGCTGAGATAAAGGAGAGGGTGCCGGGCGTCCTTCCACGACAAAGCAGGCTTGTCGACAAGCTCGGGATAATCTCCGTTAATGTCGCGGGCAAACCTTGCCTTAGCCCGTATAAAATCGATCTCTGCCAAGAACGAAAATCCATGCTTAATCGCTGGCAATTCTTCGCGCATCACATCGGTGAGCGCCCTGAGAATCCGGATAACTTCGCGCTTTTCCTCATGCTCCAGGTCCCGGATTTCGTTGTTGGCCTCAAGCATTTCAGCGGGCTCAATAAAGACCGTCTGACCTGTAGCCGACTCGTCGAGAATGAAGCCGCGGACACGGCGTTTATGCTCAGCCAGCACCGGAAGAACCACTCGTCCGTCCCTGACGGTAGGAAGAGCGCCTTCGGGAATGTAACCATCGGTTACCGCTTGACGGAAAAGCTGGTCCGCAAGTCGCCTTACACGGCTCTGTTCGTCCCTCAGCCGTTTTCGGATTTGAGCGAGCGTAGGGCTTGCGTTGTCGCGCACCTGTGCCTTGTCATCAACTTTCTCGGAAATTTTGCGGGCAAGGTGTAGGGACACCGTAACTGGCCGCGCTAATTCCCAGAGGGCGCCGTACGTCTCAGAAGTTCCCGAAAGAAAAGTCCGTATAGCAACGATCGTCTCAAGAGATTGCCCAAGATGCAGGAACTCTTCGGCCTCCAGCCAGTTACCCTCGAGGGCAATTTTAGCGAGCCATTCCGTGGCGTCGAAGTAATGGCGAGCAGGAAAATCCTCCCCCTTATCCAGAATCAGGCGCAGTTCCAATGTCTGTAGTAACAGTCGCCTTATTGTCTCCGCGTCGACCTGGAAGTGCATGGACCGCACTCTTTCGCGTCCCGCCTCCGACAGGCAATAGCTTTCCAGCTTTGCCCTTATCTGATCAAAGCCCAGCTTCTGTTCAAACACTTCCGGGTAAATCATGTTTACGGCTGCTTGGCGCGTTGTTCCCGCAATTGCAAGGTATCTACCAGCGCCGTATAGATTTCCTCTAACTCGGCGGGGCGCGCCATATAATAATCCAGCGACCGCTGGAAGACCGAATCAGTTACGCCTGCGGCTGAATAGATACGGTGACTCATTACGCTGGCAAGCAACTTTGCCGAGTCGCGAGGAAGCGCCAACTGGTTGAGCCGGGCTTCAGCCACATAGACCTCTTCGAGGATTTCGACCATCTCACCCTTTGACAGGACGTCGGCCGGTCGCTTTTCCCCGCAAGCCACCGTCAGGAACAGGGCCACGATTACAACTTTCCAATGTATCGCACGCATCTATAAATCAGTTTTATGCCCCTCCTTTTCAATTCGGGTGCCAAAAATACGCATAATTCTCTATTTTGGGGCCTTAAACCACATGCCAACCGTGCGCAGCATTTTATGCGGTGGCTTTTGAACTATCGTGTGGTTGGAAGAGGAGAAACACTTCAGTAGAGTTCAAGCAAAAGCAACTTGAAAGAATTACTCAGAAAGCTTCGCAAGTACGAAATACAGATCCGCAAGGCTATCAACAGCCATATGCAGGGCGATTTTCGTTCGATCTTCAAGGGATCCGGACTGGAGTTCGACGATGTACGCCCTTATCAATATGGCGACGATATCCGTACCATAGACTGGAACGTTTCTGCCAAAGGCCACGGTACCTTCGTAAAAACCTTTCGCGAGGAAAAGGAACAAACGGTCTTTTTCCTCCTTGACGTAAGCGCCTCTGGAGACATCGGAAATCCCGGGCGGACGAAGGCCGATGTCTCTCGCGAGATATGCGGTGTGCTCGCGCTCTCGTCGGTAAAAGAATCCAGTCACGTCGGTCTCATTTGTTTTTCGGACATCAAGGAAAAGTACCTAAAGCCGACAAAGGGGCATTCGCAAGCCTATGAGATCGTCTCATCGCTCGCGCGGCTGAAGCCTGTTTCGAAGAAGACCGACCTATCCCGAGCCATTGCATTCGCGCTCAATGTCATCCGACGCCGCAGCGTGGTTATTCTGATTTCCGATTTCATTGACGAGGGGTACTTCCACAACCTGAAGTCACTCGCCCGGCGTCACGATCTTGTCGTAATCCACGTAAGTGACAAGCGTGAGACCCGTTTGCCAAGCCTGGGCATTATCCCGGTCGCCGACAAAGAATCAGGTAAAACCCTGTGGGTCAACACTTCGTTTGGAGGATTTCGTAATAAGATCGCGAACCGATTCAACAGCCGTCGGAGTGAATTGGAAGACTTCTGCCGCAAACACCAAATCAACTACTTGTCGCTCGACACCGAAGAGGACTACGTCCCGCGGTTGCTGAAGCTTTTCAGAATGAGAAACAAATCGATGAAGGCGTCATGAATGCATTGTTGAAGACGTGCCGCCTGGCCTGGTTTCTACTCATGGGAAGTCTGACCGCGCCATTTACCGCGTCAGGCCAGGAAGTAATTGTACAGGGTGGGTTCCTTGTTGACAGCGTGAAAATCGGTGAAGAGGTTCCGTTCTACCTCTCGGCACGCTATGCCTCTTCGCTGACCGTTCTTTTTCCCGATTCAACAGCTTCGTTTGAGCCCTTCGAATATGTACGAAAGCAATATTTTCCAACCCGAACCATTGGAGGAATAAGCTTCGATTCTGCCATCTATTACTTAACGACATTCGAGATCGATCGAATACAGTCGTTGGAGCTCCCCGCCTATCTCATTCATGGCAATGACTCCGTGATGTTTGCATCTCCGCGCGACACAGTTCTGATCACCCAGCTTGTTGCCCGGGTACCGGACACCGTCGCGATTCAGGAGCTTCCTTTACGCGAAGACACAAACTACCGCGACGTCGACTACGCTTTTAATGCATGGATGGCCGTTATCATTGCTGCAGTTATTCTCGTCATCGTGGTAACACTCTGGCTTGTGTTTGGAACGAAGCTGACACGCTGGTTTGCCATCCGTCGTCTCCGGAAGAGACATCTATCCTTCCTGGAGAAGTACAACCAATTGCTAGCCCAACTGAACGCATCGTTTTCCGTTCCCGCTACCGAGTCTGCTTTGTCTACCTGGAAGAGCTACCTGGAGCAACTTGAGTCGCGTCCGTTCACAAAACTTACCACTCGCGAAACATCTGCGTTTTTGGCTGAGCCCGGCATTTCCGACCACCTATCTCAGGTAGACCGTGCCATCTACGGACACCCCACCGGGGTGGTAGCATCGCTCGAACAGTTGAGGCGTTACGCAGAGAAGCGTTATGAACACAAAGTGAAGGAGGTAAAGCATGGATAGTCAGAGCACCCCCTGGTACAGCCTCTCATGGTTTGAACCCGCCCTGCTGAAGTCATATAGCTGGGAGCAGCCTATATTCCTCTGGTTGATCATGGCTGTACCCTTTTTGTTTTTGGTGCGATGGATTTTGCGACGATACATAAGTCAAAAACTACCGGTCGCTATGGCCCCACGCGACCTGAAGAGTTCACCGGCCAACCTAGTTCGGCACCTGCCGGAACTGTTTCTCATGATCACCGTTGCCCTGCTTCTTATAGCGCTCGCGCGTCCTCAGAAAACGAATGAGAAGGTTGAGCAGTACACCGAAGGTATCGACATCATGATGGCGCTGGACATTTCGCAGTCGATGCAAATTGAAGACTTTCAGCCCAACCGCCTTCAGGCCGCCAAGAAAGTCGCCCTCGACTTCATTGAAGGACGCATGCACGATCGTATCGGTCTGATTGTATTTTCAGGCGACGCATACTCCCTCGCACCATTAACCACCGACTACGATCTGCTGCGTTCGTATGTCAATGACATTCACTTTGAAATGATCGAAAATCGCGGAACGGCTATTGGAAGCGCCCTCGCCGTAGTAACCAACCGAATGCGCGAGTCCGAGACAAAATCCAAAGTGTGCATTCTCCTTAGTGACGGTGACAACACAGCGGGGAATATCGATCCTATTACCGCTGCCGAGCTCGCTGCAGCCCATAACATCCGGATTTACACTATCGTCGTAGGACGCGAAGGTTTGGTGCCCTACGGGAAAGATTTCTTCGGACGCCCGAATATGATTGAGAACACTGTCGACGAGACAACGATGCGGCGAATCGCAGAAATTGGCTCGGGAGAATTCTTCAGAGCGGCAGACAATGCAGCCCTGGCTTCAGTGTTTCAACGTATCGACGACCTCGAGAAAGCAGAGATCAAGGAAACACGCTACAAAGACACCGCCGACTACTACTATATCTACCTCTTGTGGGCCGTCTCAGTTTTCCTTTGCTGGCTGTTCTTGAAGACGACGTTTATTTCAAACGCCCTCGAAGATTAGCCGCCCAATCACCCTGCATCGACTGCGTCGATAGGGATCCATTGTATAGCCAACGGAAGTGACCCTGCCGTGTAGATAAGGTGCAGACCAAAAGCCAGCAAGACAAATCCGAGAACAAGATTGAGTCGTCGAATAAATAAAGGGGTTAGCATTAGCCGTAGATGGTCAGCGAGCTTGGCTTTAAGCAAGTCGGTGACGAATACTGTGCAGACAATAGTGGTAAAATAGGGAATCGCTTTATCCGGCGTCGAGTACCCAAGTTTGGTTGTAGCCAGCCCTACTGCCCCAAGCCAGAATATCAATACAGTAGGACTAAGCCCATTGATTATGAAGCCTTTTGCAACGAGTCGCCAGGGATTGTTGGCCGCAGCGTCGGTGTGATCAATTCGGCTTAAACGCCTGCTCTTTACAAAGAGGTAATAAGCGCCAAACAACAAGAGCACCATCCCCCCGAAATAGCCAAGGTATTGCCGTACACCGCCATCGTTTATCCATTGGGAAACCCCCATATAGGTAATAGCGATATAGAAAGCATCGCTTAGAGAGACTCCCACCGCGACCATCGCTCCACTGCCAAACCCACGCTCGACACTGGTTTGCAGAATCGAGAAAAACACCGGCCCGATTAGGAAGGCGAGCAGGAGACCAGAAATCACTCCGTTAACGACCACCTCCATACGATCGGGTTTGAAGCCACGACATCCAGTCTTCCAGTTGCGCTTTTTTCATAACTCGGGGAAATTTGTTTTGTCCGCCTACCTTACCCTTACTTTCCATCCATTCATAGAAGGCCCTGACAGGAACGACGTCGACGATTACCTCGCGTAGCGCCGCACTCCGTTCAACAGCGTAGTCGTCGTTCAGCTTCTTGAGGTGGGCGTCGAGCATCATCCGGACCATTCCGGGATCAGCCTCATCGTCTGTTCCAATAAACCAGTGATGCGCAAACAGAGACTCATACGGTATGCCGGCAACTGTAAACTCGGGGATATTGATATTGAGGTCGTTGGCGACGAGCTCAACCGCTTTATTCATATTATCGACCGACAAATGCTCTCCGCATAGACTCAGGAAATGCTTCGTCCTTCCGGTGATGACGATTTCCGCTTCGTCGCGCGATGTAAATCTGATCACGTCACCGATCAGATAGCGCCACGTTCCGGCACAGGTCGACAATAGTAGTGCATACTCCTTCCCCTCCACTACCTCATCGATCAATAACGTCTCCGCATCGGGTCTCACCTCCCCCTGGTCGTCAAAGTTCTTGTCTTCGAAGGGTACAAATTCATAGAATATCCCGTTGTTCAGAACCATGCGCATAGACCGATGGTTAGGTTTTGTCTGAAAAGCGATAAAACCCTCTGAGGCGAGATAGGTCTCTATATAATACAGCGGTTTAGCCAGCAGTTTCTCAAATCCTTTGCGATAGGGATCAAACGACACTCCGCCATGAACATAGACAGCAAGGTTCGGCCATATCGCGTGGATATTGGGAACCTGGTGGTAGGCCACAATTTTTTCCAACAGGATTTGAATCCAGGCCGGCACGCCGACAATAATCCCGATGTTCCAGTCTTTCGCCTTTTTGACGATCTCATCCAGTTTGAGATCCCATTCACGCGTTTTGGCGATACGTTTCCCGGGTTTGTAAAAGTGCTGAAACCAGAATGGAAGCTGGGCTGCCTGAATGCCGCTCAGATCGCCTTCAAAGTAGCGCCCTTTGCGATTAAGGTGGGTACTTCCCCCGAGCATAAGGATCCCTGCCTCAAAGATATCTGATGGCAGGTCGTAGCGCGAGAGGGTTAGAATTTGGCGGACGCTGGTACGACGGATCGCCCGCGTCATTTCTTTGGTGACCGGGATATATTTGGACGATGCCTCTGAGGTTCCCGAGCTAAGAGCGAAGTACTTTACACTTCCTGGCCAGCAAACGTCACGAGCGCCCTGCTGCGCCTTGGACCACCAATCATTGTAGATGGTGTTGTAAGTGTGGATGGGTACTTGCTCCTTGAAGCGGCGATAGAACTCCTTTCCTCCGGCGCGAAAGCCGGTAAGGATATCCGAGAACCGATAATGGCGCCCGAAAGCCGTCGAATTGGCGGCCATCAGGAGTTCTTTGAGTTCTTTTTTTTGCAGCTCGAGCGGAGCTGAGTATTCCTGCTCGAGCATTTCCCGGATGCGGATGCCCTTCTTTAACAGTTTTCCGAGGATGGCCATAGTTGGGATAACGGGCAAAAATAGGGATGATTTGCGCGCCGCCCAAATGGTAATAAATCACTAGTATTACGTCGGCATTCGGAGACCAGGAATTAAAGTTTTTAGCAAAACATGTCTATTTCACAAAATCTGGAGGCCATCAGAAGCCAAATTCCGGAAAACGTACGTCTGATCGCAGTCAGCAAAACGCAACCCGTTGAAATAATCAAAAAAGCTTACGATGCCGGGCACCGCCACTTTGGCGAAAACCGCGTTCAGGAGGTCGCGCCAAAATATGAGGCTTTGCCCCACGACATCCACTGGCATCTGATCGGGCATCTCCAAACCAACAAAGTAAAGTATATCGCGCCCTTCGTACACCTTATTCATTCCGTTGACCGTCTCAAGCTGCTTGAGGAGATAGACCGGCAGGCTGGTCGCAGCAATCGAATTATTGATTGCCTGCTGCAAGTTCATGTTGCCCGTGAGGAATCAAAACACGGGTTCGCCCCTGATGAACTGCGTCGCCTCGTACATGAGGCCTCGTGGAGTTCCTATCCAAACGTCAGGATAGTCGGGTTAATGGGTATGGCCACTTTCACGGATGACGAAGAAGTTGTGCGCGGCGAATTCAGGAGCCTGAAAATGCTTTTCGATGAACTTGCCCGCGGCCCTCTTCCCGCGACGGTCGAGATGAAAGAACTGTCGATGGGCATGAGTGGCGACTACCGGATTGCGATAGAAGAAGGAAGTACCATGGTGCGTATAGGCACCGCGATCTTTGGCGATCGAAACTCACGATAAAATGAATCAAAAGAACACACTTACGACGGCCGCCATCATGGGCGGACTAGCTGTTGGACTTGGTGCCTTTGGTGCACATGGATTGCGCGAAGTTCTGGAAAGCCACGGACGAGCCTCAACTTTTGAGACCGCCGTGCAATATCACTTCTACCACACCTTCGCGCTGCTGGTTACCGGTATTCTTATGGCCCATTTTCCGCCGCGAATGCTTCAGCGCGCCGCACTTGCGTTCACGACGGGTATCGTCATCTTCAGCGGAAGTTTATACATCTTATCTCTTACAGGCTTGACCTGGCTGGGTGCCATAACCCCCGTTGGAGGGGTCTTGTTCGTGGCAGGATGGCTGCTGCTGTTTTTCGGTTTGCGGAACGACCCGAAATAAAAAAAGCCGGGCTGACCCGGCTTTCCAAATGTCTGCGAGAATCCGCTATTTCGGACGTTTTTCGTCAAGTACGTTTGTCGTAAACGATATTTGGTTGCCTTCGCGGTTGACAGCGTTAGTCACCAGCGTCACGGGCTTGTACTGTTTCCCGACACGCCCCGTGCTGTTAAACGAAATACTGATTTCGCCTGTCTGTCCCGGAGGAATAGGATCGCGTGGCCATCCTTTCGGTGTTGTACAGCCACAACTCACCTGCACGTTGGTGATGATGAGGGGCTCATTCCCCGTGTTCTTAAAAGTGAAGGTGTGCTCCACCTTATCGCCGACATAAATATCGCCGAAGTCGTGACTTTGTTTCTCCCAGGTGATAACCGCACCGTTCTTCTGTGCGGCTGCGTTGTCCTGCGCGATAGCCCCCTGACTAAAGGCGGCGATCAACAAAAACATCAGAAAACTTCTCATACGCTAATTTTTTTCAAAGGTATCCGTTTTTCTGGCGTGAAAATGTCAATTTTCCGCCAAACACTTACGTATTTCATCACAAGATAACGAAAACACGGATCAATTATGATCCAATTATCCCGCGATGAAGGAAAAAATAGAAAACGTCTATGGCCACCGCGTGCGTGTGCGCGTCTGTGGACTATGTTTCGAGGGCGACGATCTTCTCATGGTCAATCACAAAGGGCTGACTGGAGGCGATTTCTGGGCTCCTCCCGGTGGAGGAATGGAGTTTGGCGAGAAGGCCGCCGACTGTCTTGTGCGTGAGTTCAGGGAAGAAACAGGGCTCGACGTCGAGGTTGGCCGGTTTTGCTTCGCGTGCGAGTATTTGACGCCACCTCTTCACGCCATCGAGTTGTTCTTCGAGGTCTCCGTCCGGGGCGGCAGCGTCGTCAAAGGCGACGATCCCGAGTTGCCCATCATTTCCGACGTGCGATTTCTCTCTCCGTCAGCGATCGGCCAGCTACCGCCCGCCTCCCTGCATGGGATTTTTCAGCGGATTAACAACCCGGCAGCCTTACGAACACTTACCGGGTTTTACACAATCTGATGCCATCTCCATGAAACGTGAAAAAAAGTAGCTTTTCATTACACGGCAAAATCTTTATTATTGTAGGATATACAGTCGTAACCGATAAAACCTTGTCTTCACCTTGCAATCCGCGGCGCTCAACTACAAGCTAATCAGGAAAATCAAGGATGAGCGTTTCGATGTCGATCTGATCAATGAGTACGAACTCCTGATCCACATCGGCGCGCGCGACCTTCAGGTAGGTGTTGTAGATACGCGCGAAGACCGGCTGCTGCTATTGGAGGACTTTGTCTTCCCCTCATTACGTTCCCAGCAAGAGCTTCAGGAAGTGCTTATTCAGCTCTTTGACGATCACGATTTGCTGACCGCGGGGTTCTGGAAACAAATTACAATATCGTTTAAGAACAACCGCTTTGCACAAGTCCCCGAAATTCTCTTCGTGGAAGAATCACGTCATGAATACCTGCGACTGAACGCGCGGTTCGACCCTGAAAAAGATCTGATCCGGTCAGTTTCAAGCAAGCGCGCCGGAGCCGTTACCGTTTTTTCGATTCCGCGCGATTTTGAGGCCTGGTTTTCTCAGCTGTATCCTCGCGTCCCGGTAACCTACATCCATCAATCCGCGGTTCTCATAGAGGGAGTGATCGAAGTATCAAGGAAGAAGAAAGACAACCCTCTCTACATTTACGTGGACCGGTTCAAGCTCCATATTATCGCAGCACGTGAAGGGAAGCTAATCTACTACAATCAATTTGTCATCAAGCAATTTTCCGAATACATCAAATACATCATGCTGGTGATGAAGACACTGAGAATGCCTCAGGAGTCGAGCCAGGTAGTGCTATGGGGATATATCGGTCGCAACTCGCCGCACTACCAGGAGTTTCTCCGGTATATCAACAATGTCGTATTCGGCGACCGCCCGAAATTTCTCAAATACGCTTACATGTTTGACGAGGTGCAGGATCATCACTTCTTCGATCTCTACAATATGTATCTGACTGGCCGCTGACCTGTTCGGCGTCGATTTAAATACCTGCAATGAAAAAGATCGCTCTGTTCCCCGGCTCGTTCGATCCCTTTACGAAAGGACATGAAGATATCGTTTTGCGGGGCCTGCGACTGTTTGATGAGATTATTATCGCTATCGGCTACAACCAGGCGAAAAGCAAGCGCTATTTCCCGGTCGACGAGATGGTGAAGCGAATTGAAGAGACATTTTCGCAATATCCAGCCATCCATGTTGTGACTTACGCCGAGTTGACGGCTGAGTTTGCTCGCCGTCATGGAGCCCGTTATTTGTTGCGAGGAATCAGAAACACCACCGATTTTGAGTACGAGAACAGCATCTCGCAAATCAATCGAAAGTTGTACGAAGAGTTGGAGTCGGTATTTCTCATTACCTCGCCTCAGTTTGCCTGGATCAGTTCTTCGATAATCCGCGAAGTCCACAGCTATGGCGGAGATGTCTCGGAATTTATCCCGTACAAGCTCTGAATCAGGGGGTAGACTTCAACTCTATCTTGCGGTAGTACTGATTGAAGACGTAGGCAATTGATTTGTACGAGTGTTCCAGCGCGTGGTAGACCTCCTTGCGCGTCATCCACCGGAGTTCTTCGATGTCTTCTTCAACTGCCGGTTTCATGTCGGCATCGTCACTGCAATCCATCGCGTACCAACGAGTCTTCTTCAGCATCGCCCGTTTGTTCATCGTATAGGTATGCCATGTGGTGCAAATCTTTCGACCAAGCTTTACGGAAACATTGCACTCCTCCTCGACTTCCCGCACTGCCGTGCGCTTGTACGACTCATTTCGCTCACGTTTGCCTTTGGGAAGGTCCCATTTCTTCATCCGGTAGATCATCAGAAATTTTTCCTTCTTGCGTACCAGGCCTCCACCGGCTTTGACGATTTTGAATTTCTCACGCAAAAGCTTCTTGACGTTAAAGCCGGTTGTCGTCACAATAACGGAAAGGATATTGGTAGGGACGTGGCTGTTGAGAAGGCCGAGCAGCGTATCAAAATCCGCCTCGCTCACATTTCGAATCCATACATGATGGATCAGTCGCGCCTGCGTAATCGGCTCAGTTGCCGCGTCAAGCTCATAATTATAGTGTCCCTGGTCGGGTGCCTCGTCAGCCTGCAGGATTGTAACGGGGACGTCGTTTATAAACAGGACCATCAGTTGCTGCCATTGAGCCAACCGCAAAAGAGTGAAATATTTTCTAGTGAGCAAGCCCCGGAAAGACATTTTTGTCGTTCGGCCGACACTTTTCTTTGGAGGACATGCCCGCCGATCTATGTGGAAAATTCATATTTTTGGGACATGCCAATTCTCAAGGTTCAACAACAAACGGCCAGCAAGATTGCGGAGCTGCTTTTGAAGATTCAGGCAATAAAACTCGACACGAATAAGCCTTTCACATGGGCGTCGGGTTGGAAATCGCCGATATACTGCGACAATCGTTTGTCTCTCTCTTATCCGGAAGTCCGCAATGCCATCAAACAAGGCCTACTTGACGCCATCCGCGAGAACTACTTTACCGCAGAAGCTATCGCCGGAGTTGCGACTGCGGGTATTGCCCACGGCGCTCTTGTAGCCGATGCGCTGAACTTGCCCTTTCTGTACGTTCGGCCCAAGCCGAAAGAGCACGGCATGCAGAATCTGATTGAAGGGAAGGCCGTCAAAAACCAAAAGGTTGTTGTTATTGAAGATTTGGTCTCCACGGGCGGCAGTTCACTAAAAGCCGTCGCAGCTTTGCGTGACGCAGGGCTGAATGTATTAGGAATGGCATCGGTATTCAACTACGGTTTCGACCTCGCAAGCCGCAATTTCTATGAAGCCGACGTATCACTTATATCGCTGAGCGATTACGGTCACCTGCTCTCGCAGGCCCTGCTTGAGAAATATATCACCGAAGATCAGATGATATCTCTGAAAGCGTGGCGTGTCGACCCCGCTCATTGGACGCCTTGACTGTTTGCAGACACAGCGACCGTTTGATAACTTTACAAATTACTTCCATTACCATGCAAGATATCCCGCAGAAAGTCACCGCCATCCTGGTCGAAAAGCTTGGCATTGCCCCCTCGGAGATAACCCCTGACGCCAGTTTTGTCAAAGATCTGGGTATAGACTCGCTGGATTACGCCGAAATCGTCATGGAGTTTGAACAGACTTTCGACATTCGCATCCCCGACGACGATGCGGAAAAGCTGCAAACTTTCGGTGAAGCCGTTCGCTACATCGAAGACAAGCTAAAAAACTAACTCTCCTCAGCCTGACGAACGTGGGCATCAGGGCCGCGCGGTCTGTATTCATTAATTCATTAACGTTGAAACGTGAATACCTCGCTGTACTTTATCGTTAACCCGTTCTCCGGAGCCGGCGTTGTACCGCGTCTTGAACGCGGAATCAAGCACATGTGCGGCGAACAAAAGGTCGACTATGAAATCGCCTTTACCCAGGCTCCCCTGCATGCCACTGAACTCGCCCGCCAAGCCGTGGCTCAGGGATACAGCCGAATCATCGCCGTTGGCGGCGACGGAACGATCAATGAAGTTGCGCGCGGACTTATTCACGCACCGGCGGCTCTTGGAATCATCCCCAAAGGCTCAGGAAATGGTTTAGCCAGACACGTCGGGATACCTCTGAAGCCGGAACTGGCGCTGAAGAATCTCTTTCGCAGTGAACCCCTCCCGATCGATACCTTTGAGATAAATGGACGGCTGTCACTCAACGTGTCAGGGATTGGGTTCGACGGATTTGTGGCCGCTCAGTTCGCGAGCCGAAAGAAGCGAGGACTGTCAGGATATACCCAACTTGTCCTCAAAGGATATCAGGCGTTCGACGAATTCGAAGTCGCCATAACATCCGACGGTGAGCAACGCCAATGTAAAGCTTTCGTGATCGCTATTGCGAACTCGTCGCAATACGGAAACAACGCACGCATCGCCCCTTCGGCATCGGTATGCGACGGGAAATTCAACATCGTTATTCTCCGCAAGATTCCGTTGTATCGTCTCGACCTGGTCCCGGCTTTCTTCGGAGGGAAAATCCGGCACTCGAAATGGTGGGATTCTTTTGAAGCACGCGAAGTACGTCTGACACTACCCTCACCTGTTGCCTATCACGTTGACGGAGAAGCAGCAGGGACGGCACATGAATTCACCATAAGCATTAACGCTTCATCTCTCAATATGCTTATCCCACCGGGCACCCAGTGCTGATCATGCTGTGATCATATCCTGGGCAAGGAGTAGTTGTTATGATACGTGGGGGCAAGGTATTTGTTGGCGTCTGCCTCCATGAATGCACGCTTTTCTGCGTTCCAGTGAACCACTGTCCCCGTCCGGTAAGCAATGTTTCCCATCTGGCAGACGTTCGCAACGTGAGCCCCGGCCTCAATCGGACAACTTACCGCGCCGGGGTCTCGTGCCTTGACGGCATCGATAAAGTTTCGGGTGTGTGCATCCAATCCCGATCCCTTGTTCGGCTGGAAAGGAATCGGTTCCATTCGCTTCTCATCAGGAATAACCTCCCACCCGTTTCGATCAAGCACGAGAGTCCCGTTGTTTCCTATGTAGGCGATTCCATGGTCCCGTCCATAATTACCATTGCTTATGCCCTGCGCATGTTCCCAAATCATAATGAAGTCGCCGAAATCATAAGTAGCCGCCAGAGTGTCGGGTGTCTCATTGCCGCCCTCGGGATACGCATACTTTCCACCGGAAGCATATACGGATTTAGGGAGCGGTGCATTCATCCCCAACAGGACATAGTCTACCAGGTGCACACCCCAGTCAGTCATCAGTCCACCTGCGTAGTCCCAGAACCAGCGAAAATTAAAATGGAAACGGTTTTCATTGAAGGGACGTTTGCGAGCAGGTCCCAACCACATATCGTAATGCACGCCCTCCGGAACCGGCGTATCCGCCCGCGACGGAATATCCTTCATCCAGCCCATATAGGCCCAGGCTTTGGTGGTACGTATCTGCCCAAGTTTTCCACTTCGAAGAAATTGTAATGCTTCGACGAAATGAGGCATACTACGCTGCCATTGTCCGCATTGGACAACGCGCTTGTATTTGTCCTGAGCCGCAACCATGATCTGACACTCTGCCACCGAATTGCCGACAGGCTTTTCGACGTAGACATCTTTTCCGGCCTCACACGCATGAACCATCTGCAGGCAGTGCCAATGGTCGGGCGTGCCAATGATGACCACATCAACATCTTTGTTATCCAACAGCTCACGGTAATCGATGTACGTCTTCAGCTTCGAACCCGCATCACCTAACTCTTGCTTACGTCTGACGAGAACGCGCTCGTCGACATCAGCCAAAGCCACGAGGTTTACTTCAGGAATCTTCAAGAAGGAAAGCGTGTTGGACCAGCCCATTCCATTCGCCCCGATGAGCCCGAGGTTGATACGGTTATTCGGCGCGACTTGCAATTTTGCAAAAAGACTGACTGGTAGAGCGCTGGCAAGACTGGCACCGGCCAGCGTATTGATAAAATTGCGTCGTGTGGCCATAAGCGTGAGAGGGATGGTTTGCTCTATTAAGGTAACAAACCCGGCAAATCCGTGCAAGCCTTTGCCGATGAAGAAGTGCGCGCAACTACCTGGCGGATCCTTCGTCGTCCGGCTTTCGGACCCAGGACGATGTCACCTCGTTGAGACGGCGTATTTTCTCACGCAGATCTCCCTTTATCCGATCGCGAATACGATTCATATTGTGAAGCAGATCATCAACGGAATCCGGTATTGCTTCATCCAGGTATTCACGTATGCGGCGAGCAATGGTCGGCGACTTTCCGTTAGTCGAAATGGCGATCTTGAGATTGCCCTTGGTAACGACAGATCCCAGATAGAAATCGCAAAGGTCGGGAGTATCCGCAACGTTGAGCAACAATCGCCGCCCACGCGCCATGCGTCGGATATCTTCATGGAGAGACCTGTCGTCTGTCGCGAGGAATACGATATCATGCCCATCCAGATCCGACTCTTCAAATGGCTTCTCTTTGACGTTGATACGCCTATTCTCCGCTGCGATTGACTTAATTTCGGGAAGGATGCGACTGGCGACTACAGTTGCCGAAATGGCAGGGCTGCTCTTTAGCAGGGCAGTGAGTTTCTCCAATCCGACATTCCCCCCGCCTACGATCAACGTCTGGAGCGACTCAATTTTTAGAAAGACGGGAAAGAGATTATTTCGATTTTCCGTCATGACGATGAATATCACGGGGAGACTCCGCTGCTCCCTCCGCCGCAAGCATGGCTACTCCAACCTCTGCAAACCTTGCCACCTCACCCACAATGATGATGCCCGGGTAGCCGAGATCTTGTTGTTGAACCTGCTGAACAACATTCGCGACAGTTCCGACGACAAACTTCTGTTCGGGCAACGTACCGTTTTGAATTACGGCAACCGGTGTATCTCCTTTGCCATGCGATGCAAAAACCCTCATGATTTCGGGAAGTTTCTTCATCCCCATGAGGATAATAACCGTCGCCGTCGATTGCGCCGCCAGAGCAACATCTGCCGAGAGCGAACCTGTGACCGTTGTGCCCGTTACAACCCAAAAGCTTTCGCTAACGCCACGCGAAGTAGCAGGTATTCCAATCGCCGCGGGTACCGCTAATGCACTGGTAATGCCGGGAACAACCTGAGTAGGGATTCCGAAGCGAGCCGCATAGGTCAACTCTTCGGTAGCGCGCCCAAAAACGAAAGGATCCCCGCCCTTGAGGCGCACCACATGGCCATACAACCTTGCTGACTCCACGATCAGCGAGTTAATTTCTTCCTGAGTTGCGGAGTGGGAACCCGCTCTCTTGCCCACGCAGATTCTGGGTGTGGCCGCCGGTATATAATCCAGTATCTCACGCGAAACCAATGCATCGTAGAGTACGATATCCGCTCGCTCGAGGGTTCGGACTGCCTTCACGGTGATTAACTCGGGATCACCCGGGCCGGCACCCACCAGGGTCAGCAAAGGTTTGACATTGGAAGAAATTTTCACCCGCTCCATTTCACGCATCAGGCCGATATCTGTTTCTCGAGGTTCTTGAACGCATAGATTTCGTCGAGGAATTTCTCGGCATCCTTGAGGTATTGGGCAGCGAACAATTCCGTCGGCTCATTTTTGTTGATTCGCAAAACGAACTCACGGAAGTCAGTCATCGGAACGATACCTTTTTCCACGAAGTGTGTCTGGAAATCGTTAATCACCTGAATCTGCGTACTTGGCTTCTTGTCTATTGTCAGCAACATAGCCTTCGCTGTGTTAATGAAGGTGTTGTAGCTGTGATAGATCGCATCGGCGTACATCTGCAGCCCCATCGCCTGACGCGCGAAGACCAGCTTCTCTTCACTATCGTAAAGCAGCGTAGCAACCAGGTCAATGATTACACCGGCACATTCGCCCACTGCCGTATGCAAGACGAAGTTCTCCTCTTGTCCCCAATCGATATAATCGGACGGCTTCAGCGTAGCCTGCTCGGTCAGCGGCTTAAGCATGGTATAGAAGTAGTTCCGACCCAGGCGACGATAGTAATCGTGGAAATATTCGCCTTCCAATCCATTCTCGTCATAGTCATTCAGGATGAGCCGTAGGGCATCAGGCCCCCGGCGAGACGGAATCTTGATAATTTTGTCAGCCACCAGCGCCTCGCCATCGCGGAGTTTTCCGCCACCCAGCAGAACAACCAATGCGGGCAACACCTTGCCCTCTTTGTCTTTGATCGTACTACCGTGGAGTCCGATGCTGGCAATTCCGTGTTGACCACAGCTGTTCGGGCAACCACTGACTTTAATCTTAATGTCGTTGTTGTAAATCAGCTGAGGGTATTCATCACGAATTACTTTCTCAAGTGCCAGGGAAACCTGTGTGCTATCTGATATACCGAGGTTACACGACTCCGTTCCAGGGCAGGCAGTAACGTCTCCTACTGAGTCGAACCCAGGCTCGGCAAGGCCGAGCTGATCGAGTGCCACGTAAAGATGACGGAGCACCTCTTCACGGACAAACCTCAACAGGTAGCCTTGATTGATCGTCACCCGCAGATCATCAGAAGCATAACGATCTACAATATCCGCGAACTTTCTCGCGAGATTGGAGGACATATTACCTGAGGGCAGCTTGACGTAAACACCAAAGAACCCCTCCTGCTTCTGACGAATGACGTTGGTATCAAACCACTGTTTAAACTTCTCTTCGTTGGTGACAACAGCCGGCTCCGAAGGCACGTAATCGCTCAACTGCGGAGCGGGAAGTGCATCCGGATCGATCTTGTATGACTTATAGGGAAGCGCTGTCCATTCTTCCTTGACCCGCCGCATCAACTCCTCCAGACCTATATCGCCAAGGAGAAATTTCATCCGGGCCTTCATACGTCTGTTCCGCTCTCCGTATCTGTCAAATACACGAAGTACTGCCTCTGTGAAAGGGATGATCTGATCCTCCTCAAGGAAATCATATGCCTTTAGCGAGAGGAAAGGATTAGCACCCAATCCGCCACCGATCATTACCTTAAAGCCTCGCTTACCGTCAACTTCTTTGGCAATAAAACCGAGGTCGTTGATAAAGGCATAAGCCGTATCTTCTTCTGTTGCCGAAAATGATATTTTGAACTTACGACCCATCTCCTGATTAACCGGATTGCGGAGAAGGTATTTAAACATTGCGTACGCATAGGGCGACACATCGAAGGGCTCATTAACGTCAATACCCGCTGTGGGCGAAGCTGTAATATTGCGAACCGTATTTCCGCAAGCTTCGCGAATGGTCAACGCGTCCTCTTCGAGTTTGGTCCAGAGCTCAGGCGTCTTGTCAAGACTTACAAAGTGAATCTGAATATCCTGCCGCGTAGTCGCATGCAGGTTGCTGCTCGCGTATTCATCCGAGATATCAGCGATACGGCGGATCTGCTTGGTGCTGACGCGACCAAACGGCAGCTTGATACGAATCATTTGAACACCGGGCTGACGTTGTCCATAGATCCCCCGCAGCAACCGAACGCTGCGAAACTTGTCATCATCAATCTTGCCATCGCGATACAACTTGATCTTGTTTCCCAGATCAATAATATCCTGGGCAACGACCGGATTGTTGATGTCTTCAAGTTCTGACCTGAAACTCTTCATTTTGTATACGGTTTTATCCAAAAAACAACAAAGCCTTTCCCGGTTTGCAGGAAAGGCTCAGATTAAATCCTCAGTAAATGGCTTAATCAACCGACGTCCCTGCATGACGCGTGCAACACTCACAACACTTACAAGCCACTGACATATGCATTTTTCCTACGCCTTATTATTTGACTAAGCTAAACTTCCCCGAAATTATATAATTCCGTCCAATATCTAACGGCGAACACACTACAACCGTCAACTTTTTGCACTATTTTTTTTAACGAACAAATGTTTGTTCCTCGCTGCAAACGTTTGTCGTCAGTTATCGGGCAGGTAGTACCTGAATTTGCTGAAGCCGCGCACATGCCTGACAACGTCATGCCCGTCATCGGCCAGGCAATTATTGGCATGCTGAGCCACCGTTACTTTCTGCAGGGCAATCTCTTCGTCTTTCGGCGACCGGCGGAACAACAGATCCCGCAGGGAGCGCCGGTAACGTGTTTTGGATTCCGACCCTCCGCGTTGATAAAACTGGCGCGCAAGGTAGGCGGTGAGGATAGGCGCGTGGTTGAGGAGCTGCAGCAGATGGGAAAACTCATTCGACGCCTTCACAGCACGTCGCCAGGCCTCCTCGATACCTCCCAGAGCCTCAAGCGGCGATGGCTGGAGTCGGCGGAGATCATCTACGTTGTAGTACTCAGCGCAGTAGTCCTCGAGCTTATTCTCATCAAGCGTTGGCGGTACACCAAAGTCCAGGATCACCCGATCATCTCTGGCCGGAGCCCCCTTTCTTATCTCTTCCACCTGCGGGGAGAGTTCCCCATACTCGGCCGCAATAATGATATCCGAGTTGGCAAAGTACTCGGGAAGCAATCGGATTCCGAAAGACTTGACCTTATGAGCCTTCGCCAATTGCTTTACCCTATCGCCATCACGCCCGGTAATCGCTACGTGAACGAACCCTTCGCCCACGAGGGTTTCGAGCGCAACACGCGCCAGAGTCGACGATCCGACGACAATAACCTTCTTCTCAAGAAGGTTATCAACGCGGCTGAAAAGCAATTCAATTCCCGTATCGACGAGCGACGTACTGAATTGATCAATTGCCGTTACCGTCCGTATTCGCGCCCCTGTCTCTATTGCCTTGGAAACCGTGTGATCAAGAATTAGTCCCAGGGCCGACATCTCCCTGGCCCACTGGTAGCTGCGCGATACTGCGTGCAACACGCCGGTATCACCTTTAATCGTCGAGAGTAAACCACTGGCCATAGCGATGAGGTGGGACACAGACTCGCCCGTATTGTAGTAAAGCTGCACATAGCCGCGAAGGTTATGCTGCTCATGAAAAAAAGTCGTCAGGGGCGTGATAGACTCATGGACGATATATACCGCGAATCGGGTATCCGTAGCAACGATGTAGACCTCTTCAACTATTTGACGAAAATCGCTCAGATATTTCCTGACTTCTTTCTCCTCGGAACTGAATTGCGCACGGGCCGACAGGGGAATTTCATCATAACTAATCTCGGCTGCGAATATCTGACGCGTCATGTTTTTGCTTTAACGGGTACACTATTTCAAATTCATCCTGTCGTCACCATGTCTTCCTTCACGAAAAAGGTGGATTTCGACAAGTCCTTGTGACCGGGTACATTGTTCAGGCGGCGTGTACCCGGTAACATCACTGCCCCTATGTATCCCCCCTGAAGGCATTACGTAACAAACCATCGGCGGAAAAATTTGCTTTAGATCATGCAAACGATGTCTGGGGAGATTTTTTGCTAATTTTCGGACACCATGACTAAGAAAAAATCCGCAGCAGGCGATGCTATTATCCCTCAGGCCAAGCTCCTGAGGCTTTTTCAGATCATCGCAGTACTCAAGTCCGGTCATTGGACTATCAAACAACTGGCCGAACGATTCGATACCAGCGAAAGAACGGTGTACCGTTATATAAAGCTTTTGGAGGAAGTTGATTTTCTGGTGGAAAAGGATTTCGACAACCGTTATTTTATCATAACCTCCGAGGACGATCCGTCACAGTCACAGTTTACGCTGGAAGAAACCCGACTCATCAAGAAACTGCTGCAGTCGGAACCCAGCGACAATCCCCTTCGGAATATCCTGTTGAAAAAGCTGACGTTGAACTCGGAACTCGACAGCATGCCGCGCCTTTTTCTGAAAGCCCGGCTTGGAAAATTTGTCGAACAGCTCAGCGAAGCCATGAGGGATAAGAAACAGGTTGTTTTGAAAAACTACCATTCAGCGCGAAGCAACGAGATCCGTGATCGGTTGGTCGAGCCCATTCATTTTGGTGACAACTACGAGGCGATTATGGCTCTCGACACCGCCGACCAGGTCTGTAAACAATTCAAGCTCGACCGAATCGGGGAAATCATCCCATTTAACAAACCTTTCACCTTTGAAGCACTTCACCGGAAAAATCAGACGGACATATTCCGGTTTACAGGCGATGCCCATACTTGGGTAACCCTGCGACTGACCATGCGGTCTTATTTGCTTCTTCGTGAAGAATACCCTCTTTCCCACCCCTACCTCACGCGGGAGGAGGACCATTTCGTGTTTCACGGCCCGGTAGCCAGCTTCGAGGGCATCGGTCGCTTCGTCCTGGGCCTTATCGATGAAATCGAGGTAAAGGCCCCGGAATCGTTTATTACGTTCCTCCAGGAAAAGATAAATTCGTCAAAAATCGTAGGTTTGTAGTCTGGACGGGCTGGTTATCCGGAAATTCCCTCAGAAAACTGATTGGAGCCGCTGGTCAACAAATCATTTTTTGGAAACATTTGTTGTGAGTAAAATACCATCACTATGAACGCTATACTCGTATTTATGGGCCTCGGGATGCAGGAATTGCTGCTGATAGGTTTCGTTATTCTTGTTTTCTTCGGCGCACGCAAAATTCCTGAATTCATGAAGGGCCTCGGTAAGGGTGTACGTGAATTCAAGGAAGGTATTCGCGAGGTCAACACCGACCCCGCGCCCCCGGCCAGAACATCGACAACCTCTACGCCTCCAACACCTCCGGCGGACGAAACGGAGGAGGATGGAAAGAGGGATTAATGAATTAAAATCATAAAATGCCTGCCGCAATTGTGTGGCAGGCATTTTTCATTATATACCGGCTACCCTCCGCTTGTACTCGGCCAACGCGGCTTCCACGCGATCGCGTGCGGTAGTATCTCCTTCTACATTGTGGGAAGGATGAATAAAAAGCTTCACCCCTCGGTCGGCGAGTATCTCAGCCACCGTTGTGACCGTCATCCAGACACAGGTCACAAACGCCATCGTCGATACCGGCCCGACATTGTCCTGGTGGTTCCTCAGGGGTACGGACGAATCTCCAAGTGGAGCACAGGTATCGACGACATAATCTGCGAGATCAAAAAGCGTTTTGCCGCTTGAATGTCGCGACTTTCTGCCCTTTGCCGCTTCCGCTGAACCAAACACTACCACCTTCATTCCACGCTTTTTCGATTCCAGGGCAACATCAATATTCACATTGTTAATCCCCGAGTGAGAAAATATCCACATCGTGTCACGACGATCAAAGTTGTATCCCTTCATAATCTCCACACCATATCCTTCGGCCCGCTCCAGAAAAAGGAATTGATGCACGCCCATCTCTCCCGTAATCCGGGTAAAGAAAGTCAGGGGCAGTTCGATAATCGGATGAAATCCGACAAACCCTCCGATTCTGGGATACATTTCTTCAATCGGAATGGTCGCATGACCGCAACCAAAGGTGTGAACCCATCGACCCGCCTGGATACTGTCGGCCATCACTCCGGCAACTTCCCGTATGTTTTCCATTTGCGTCTCTTCTATTGAAGTCATGACCGCACGGGCATTCTCCAACCATTGTTTTGCTAGCATAACTCTTTGAGGATTATATGTGTTTAATGTTTGTGTTACGAAGAATGGCCGCAGCCAGGAGTATCATGGTGGCAATAAGCGCCAACGCCACAGTGATCAGATGTTCAACACCATACTCCGCTGCGACCATACCCATCAGAAGGTTTATCAGCATATTTCCGATCAGCGCAATTGTGAGCACGATGCTGAACGCTGTTGCCGACCTGTCCGGGTAAAGGTTACTAACCAGACCAAGCATCACAGGAAACCCGAACGCCAGGCCGGCGCCGATCATGACAAGTCCTCCAATAGCCCAACTATCGTGCGAAGCACCCTGCAACAACAAACAGCCAGCTACCAAAATGGAGAATGAGAAGACAAGTACTTTCCGAATTTGCACATTGCGCAACACACTGCCGAGCAGAAGTCGCATCACCGCCATGCCGCCCACATACAGGGAAAGGGCGAGAAGTCCACGACCCGCAGGAATGCCCCTCAAAGTCCCTAAATAAGTTGTTGTCCAGTTATTGATAATTGCCTCGAGGCTACTCACGCAGAAGAGGAAAAAGCCGATTGCGATAAGGGTTCCTTCTTCAAGTAGTGCAACACTTCGGTTTTTTGTTATGCCATGATCTTGCTTTGGACTAGGGAACCGGGTGGCAACATAGAGCGCGGCCACCAGCAACGGCAGCAGTCCTGTTACCGAAAGAATGGTCGTGATGGAAAAAGATTTCTCAAGAAAAGCCAGCACAAAGGGCATCCCCAACGCCCCGATCGCGAAAAACACGCCCAGAAGACTTAAGTTAGCACTCTTATGGTTCGCACTGATGTCGGCAACTACCGCGTTCGTCGCTCCGTTGATAGCACCACCCCCGGCGCCAAATAGAAACACACATCCTTTCAGAATCTCCGGCGATGTTGCTCCCGCGATTCCCTGGAATCCTGTAAACATCAGTACACATGCCGTCACCAGCACGATTTTATAACCGTAACGATCTGAGATAGGACCAAACAGCAACGACCCAGTCAGAATGCCGACAGGTAAAATGGAGAAAAGCGTCCCGGCTGCCACGTCATCAAGCGATAACCGATCGCGCAAGCTTAACGCAACGGCACCGAGGGTAATGAGTGCAATTCCAAAGAGCAACATCCCCAGACAAGCCCCCAGGAATATCCTTCCGGTTGTTTCGCTACGAAGCGTTGTCATGCGATACAGATTTGAGTGCTAGAAAACCTGCGCCGTGAATGGCCGCGTTGCCGTGCAGTTCGGATGCTTCAAGACGAACCTTCGCCATACTAATGGGTTGGGCCCACCTGCGCGCTTCATCACCGATAGCACTTAGAAAACGCAGAGCGGGACCGAAGACCCCACCGCCAAAAATGATCTTTTCAGGATTGAACAGACTGACCAGGTTTGCGACGGCCATCCCCCAGTACTGAATGCATTCGGCGATAACGCGCTCTGCCAAGGGATCGCCATCCTCATAGGCAGTAAACACGTGATGGGCCGTAAGTTCCGATTCGCTGACTCTGCGCAATTGTCCCGCATACCCTTCATCCTGTTCAAGACATTCCCGAGTGAGCCGCGCGATCCCCTCACCCGAAGCGTAGTATTCGAAGCATCCCGTTTCCGCATATGGGTCACGGAAGGGCCGGTCAAGAGCCATCCACCCGATTGAGCCAGCTATATCGTGCGCCCCGCGCAGTATTTTTCCTCCACACAGGATACCGGCGCCGATGCCTGTGCCCACAGCGAGATACACAGCATCCGTGCAACTGCGAGCCTTACCCAGCCACAGTTCGCCAAGCATGCAGCAGGCCCGGTCACTATCCATTACTACGGGGGTATCAGGCACAATCCGGCGAATGTCGTCTATCACCGGATAATCGTCCCACCCCGGAATATTCGGAGCCCAGACCGTCCCTGTCGTGCTTCTGGCAATCCCCGGAACCGATAGTCCAACGGCATCGATATGGCGTCCGTCGCCACGAAATCGTCGAACTACGCTTTGTATGAGCAACCCCACATCGCCCCCGCCTTTTCCTTCGAGCGGCACAGCATCGCGCTTCAGAATCCTCCCGCCTTCGTCGAAAAGCGCTGAAGCGAGTTTGGTGCCTCCAAGATCAAGTGCAAGTACAGCCATCTTCTATTCTGAATGGTGGAGATCATATCTACGCAGGAGCTCCGGCAATCTGACAAACCGGTAACCACGCCCTTTGAGGGTCGTTATCAGATCGTCGAGGCGATCATAGAACTTGTCGTCCCGCCGGGGGTCAGTCCCTATGTGGATCAGAAGCATGAATCCATTTAATCCATGCGGATCGCGTTCCTCATGCTCAAGAATCGAATCAAAGATGATCGTCGACGACACGTAACGATTTCCCATCTCCGGGTAAGTGTAGTCTGCATGCGACCGGGTCCCTGGAGTAAAATTGATCAGCTCCAGCCCCATTTGTGACGTCCATTCCGCTATCTGTTGGTTATACCACTCATAGGGAGGTAGAAACCAATGCGCATCCCCGGCCTCAATTCCGAACAATTCCATCTTCCTGTAGTTCGCCAAAAGGTCGGCTTTGAACTGACTCTCCGACACCAACAGACTGTCGCGGTTCGTCCAGTCACAATACAACAAGTGCTCATCCGAATGAGCGCCGAGATAATGTCCGTCAGATTTCAATCGTCGGATAAGGGACGCAAATTCCGGCCGTCCGTAAAAGTTGCCGGTCAGAAAGAACGCCGCCGACACCTTTTGGCGGCGTAGTGTCTTCCTTATCACTTTCCCCCCGTCAGCAAAGGCATCGCCGGTCAATACAAGGGATAACTCCCGCCGTGCAGTGTCACCGCGAATGATAGCCCCGTACGAATCAACCTGCCGTCGCCACAACGTGTCCGGAACCGCAAGAATGTCAGCCGGGAAGGCGAACAAAAAGATGGAGAGGATCAATCGAAACAAAATGCGTTTTATTGCAATATTTATATCAATTTAAATAAACTTGCATTTTAAAGCAACCATATTGCCGATTAAAGCAGATTACTCCTCATACTCGTGCAGTTTTTTGCGTAAATAGTTTACAGAGGTGCTACAAGAAGAGCGACATCACTATATACTTGGACGGATCAAGGCTGAAAAGCGGTTACAGGTAGACGCGCTTAGCAAGGCTCTTGAGGTATCGGTTGACACCATTCGGCGCGACTTGATCGAGCTGGAAAAGATGGGGCAATTAATGCGCGTTCACGGAGGGGCCATTGCCAACGATTTCCATACACCCTTTCAGCCCGTACAAGTACATGCCCAAAAAGAAAAGCGAAAGGCCGCCCGCAAAGCCCTAACACTACTTCAGGACGGGATGACGCTTTTTGCTGGCGGAGGCACGGTCATCGTAGAGTGGGCCCGTATGCTACCCGAAAACCTGACAGGTACGCTGTTTACGATTAGTCCATTGGTCGCTCTGGAGGCCGCCCAGCGATCGTCCATCGAAGTGGTCCTCTTATCAGGCAAGGTGTCACGCAGCAACTATATCTGTATGGGACCATCAGTACTTAACCAGATCAAGGACATCCGTGCGGATCTTTGCTTCATGAGCACTAACGGGTTCTCCACACGGGAAGGCATAACGGATGTCGATTGGGAAGTCATGCAAATCAAGAAGGCGCTTATGCAAGCGAGTTCAAAGACGGCGATATTGTCAATAGCGGAGAAGAATGGCATCGCGCACCCCTACCGCGTGTGTGCCATACATGAAATCGACTACCTCATTACCGAAGCCCCGGCCGACGACCTTGCGATGACCGAATACAATGGGTATTGCAGGGTGTTGTAGGTACAGTTTTTTGCTCATGATCGGATAAAACCAGTCATGGCAAAATACGGAAAGGCCGCAGGCAAACGAGTAAAGCAAGCGGTAGCAAAACAAAAGCGAGGTACATTAAAGACCGGCTCGGGAAAGAAGGTAACCAACCGCAAACAAGCGATCGCTATCGGGCTTTCAGAAGCCCGAAAGAAAGGAGCAAAAGTGCCGAAGAAAAAGTAACGATCAGGGAAACGGCGGGAGGTAAGAGCCGTAATAGAGTTTGACGTTGTCAAAATACGTATGGTCGTTCGTCTCCGGCCAATGCGTTTTATCAAACCCGGGCGACTCCTTCAAATATTCTTTGTCGCGGTTCAGAATAAAGACTTGGGCATCGGGGTTCAGGCGAAGTTCCCGAAAAGGAATTGCGAACAATTTTCCGCCGATACCGAGAAAAGACCCGAACTCAACGACAACGTACTCTATCTCTCCCGTCCTGACATTGATCATCAGGTTATCGATTGTCCCGAGACGTTCGCCTTCCGGATTTTCAATTGCGTCGCCGATAATCGACTTTGCCGTAAGGCGCTGCACGGGTCTGTTGGCATTGGGCCCTTCCTGATTGACGCCCGTGCGATTATCCTGCTGGTATTTCTTTTCGTCAAGTGCCATATCTGCTTGATCTTTGATGTTGTCTGTGAAAGGATAAATACTATGCCTCCACTCGAAAACCCGGAGACGCTTGAAGCCTGGAAGCGGTAGATGCCGACAGCTCGAAACCTGCTTTCCTGAATAGATACTACGGGACGGATGGATTCCCTGGCCGTCCTACTAACGCTTCGGAGCAATCAGCAGCGGCACTGTGGTATTGTAAGCCGCCTTGACCGAATTGCTCGACATAAAAAGTTTGTCAAACCAGCTTCTGTTTTGATCCGTAAACAAGACAGCGAGAGATGCGGAGCAACTACGCATATCCCGCTCGATATGTACGACCAGCGACTTTCCTATCTGCATCTTCTGTATCCGAAAAGACACATCCGCATATCGGTACTTGTCTGCTGCTTTCTGCAATTTCCTCCTCACCTCAGGAACGTCGGCCATGGGGTCGTAGTGATACACGATGATGCGGGCTTCGAACAGCCTGGCAAACTGCCTTACAAATTTCAGCTCCTTTCCCAGAGCATTAAAGTCTGAAGCGTAGAAAATATTTCGGACCGGACGCCGGCGATAGCCTTGAGGGAGCACGAACACCGGAATCGGCGAGTGGCCAATTACATATGCAGCGTTAGAACCGAGTAGCTTGCGAAGGCCCCCTGCCCCACGACTGCTCATGCAGATAGCATCCGCGTCAATCTCACGAGCTGCATCAACAATCGCTTTCCCTGCATCGGGTGCCAAATGAACGAGGAATCGGATGGTAGGTTTACTGCCGGGTGCATTGCGGTAAGCATTGCGAATAAAGTAACGAAGATCCCGAGTGGCTTTCTCCTGCTCCGAAGCTAAATGCTCCTGATACCTTTTTTCGCTCCACCGTGTGGGCCTGAGAACAGAATGGTTGTAGAAAAATACAAGCGCGTAACCAGCCTGTTCAGCCAGCTGAGCGGCGAAGCGCACTCCGGGACGGGAACGCGCGGAAAGGTCAGTGGGGACAAGCAACGTACGAGACATAGCCGCGGATTACTTCCTAAACATAGGGATTAATGCTATCGACTCCAACCCGTAAATACACTCGAAGACTGACGAAAATCAGCCTCGACTCTGACAACAACAACCCGCATTTCTGGTAAAGTCAGTATGTTTGTTCAAAAAACACCACCGGACATGAAGAAGATACTCGTTCCCTGCGACTTTTCGAAACCGGCTATCGGCGCCTTTCGCATTGCCCTCGATCTCGCGGCGAAGACGCGTGGCACTGTTACACTCCTGAACATTCTGGAATTCCCGGCGATCAGCAATCCTCTTATGGCAACTGCTTCAGGTTATGAGCATGAGTTGATCAGAGAGCTACAGAGCAAAGTCAGGCGGGACTACGAGAAACTCATCAACCGCTACACGGCACGCGGCGTTACTGTCAAAACAGAAGTTTTGCCGGGTACCGTTGCCTACATGATTACCGACTATTCACGGCGAAAGGGTATGGACATCATCGTCATGGGAACACACGGCGCCACTGGTCTCCGCGAAGCGGTGATGGGCTCCAATGCCGAAAAAGTGGTGCGACGCGCTTCGGTCCCGGTGCTAACGGTGAAGAAATACAGTAAGCGTCCTGTCCGCAACATCGTGTTCCCCAATACGCTCGAGACCGACAAGCAGGCCGATCTTGTAAAGAAGGTAAGCGAACTCCAAACTTTCTTCAAGGCAAAGCTGCACGTCCTTTACGTCAATACGCCTACGAACTTCACCGCAGACGATGTAACGCACGAACGCCTCAAGGCTTTTGCCTCCCGTTACAAACTGCGCAATTACACCCTTAACGTGTACAACTATCCGTTTGAAGAGGCGGGCATCCTTCACTTTGCTAACCGAATTAAAGCCGATCTGGTCGCAATGGGTACGCATGGCCGACAAGGCCTTGCCCATTTCCTGAACGGAAGTCTGGCCGAAGACATCGTCAATCACGCGAACTTCCCTATCTGGACTTATGCGATGAAGTCGTAGCGTCCGCTAATAGCCGTCCTTCTGCTGGCACGTATATTTTGGATCGTACAGTCGAACGAAAACGACGGCATGGCACAACTCACGACTAACGTAGAGGGCCCGGAACGAATAATCTCCGCTACAGGCGGAGCGTGGCTCCTTTTTGACATTGTATCAAACAGGAAGGTAAACTTTCTGCAAACGCTAACCGGCGCCTACCTGTTGCTACGCGGCATAACCGGCTATTGCCTTATATATGATCGCCTGGGTAAGGTTTCCGCGCACCAGCGCCCGGAAAACATAAACATACGAACATCTTTGTCCGTTAACCGGCCACGCAACCAGGTGTATGCCTTCTGGCGTCGACTGGAGAATCTTCCTGAGTTCATGCAGCACATCAAATCTGTGGAGGTCATTGACGAAAAGACCTCGCGCTGGACAGCTGCCCCTGAGAAGGGGATAGGAAAGTTGACATGGAAAAGTGAAATTGTCAAGGACGATCCAGGTTCCATTCTTAGCTGGCGCTCGTTGCCCGGGTCTGCAGTCGACCACGCCGGGAAAGTCACCTTTCAGGACGACGGGGAAACGGCTACACTTGTAACAATCGTCATTTCCTATCAGGCACCCATGGGCATCGTGGGAGAAAAGGCAGCCCGACTGTTAACCCCCGTTTTTCGGCGAATGATTCACGACGACATCCGCAACTTCAAAATGTACATGGAGACGGGAGCACTGATACGCCAGAGTTAAAAAAAGCCCCGGATCTCCGGGGCTTCTTCCTCTTGCATCATCAACTATACTGTAGTTCGTTCTTTTTGCTCTGTCTTAGATCTCCGCGACAGGAAGTAGCCAATCCCGAACGGAGCCATCAGAACAACGGGAATAATCCATATCAAGCGATAAAAGACTTTCTCCCAAGGGTTGTAAACACGATATATCTTGTTGCCATGACGTCCGTAAATTTTGACGAGGTGATCAGTCGTATACGGGTCAATGGCGTCCTCATAGTACTGACTGGCAAGTTCTGCGTAGTAGGGACGGACAATTTCCGGATCAGCATGAATAGCCGCAGTGTCGTGAGGAACTACGATGCCATAATCGGGGTCAAGCATATACCATTCCCCTTTGTCTACTTCAGCCCGAACAACAACGTGTCCCCAGATATCAAGGAGATCAGCTTCAATCCCATGATCATTGAGCACCCCCTTCACAATCGTGGAGTGAGTTGAGCACAATCCGGCTCCGCGCTCGAGGTTCTTGCGGTAGTCCGTGAACTCATAGCGTTCATAACGTTTGGGATTAACGTAAGAAGCTATCCACAACAGGTAATTCTCCCACGGTGGTACACGAAGGTAGTATTTATCAATACCTTCTTTCTTCCAGTAATGGATAAATCCATCCTTGACCACCGTGTTGATGCGGATAGCGAAGTCCTTATCCGACTCCCCCTCCTGCTTAACAAGGAGTTTCTTTATTTCAGGGTAGGGTATCGAGATATCGTTTATCCGATTGCGTCGGGTAATCTCCTCGTCGTGAACTGCCGGATTTCGCATGGTCTTGAAAAGTCCGACGATGTTCAGCGACAAGAGAAATGCGCCGATCACAAACAACGTGAGTTTTAGTATTCTCATATTTTCAGGCTATTTGGTATCATATAAACCCCGATGTATATCTATTTGAACGGAGTGGTCATGAAGTATTCAATATCACGCCAGTGATCAAGCATGATTTTCCGCTTCATCTTAAGTTGCTCAACCAGGTTCGGCCCGAGAGTAAAGGTATCCTCAGTCTGAGGAGTGGGCGATACACAAACCAGTCTCGTTCCGCCTTCCTCCAGAGCATTGATAAGTTCCTGGGTATTTTCCAACTCGTCGCGCATAATTGAATTAAAGGTCAGAAGATCTTCATCGCCTGTCCATGTAGGTTCTTTCGAGGGACGGCGTGGTTCACCCAGTAACGCTTCTTTGTTCTTGTCGCGGATTTGCTGTGCGTCCGCAAAATTGCCGACACTTCTCAACATCGTTGCACGAATCCGAAGAGCGAGCGGTAAATCATTGCGCAATGACTTTTCAGGAAGATTTTTTTCCAGTGCCGCGAATCGGGAGGCTACCACTTTGAGTTTATCAGCGTACACTCTAGCGCTGTCAGACTTTGCCGACCAGCGTCCTCCCTGAACGTCGATGTAATCCATGCGGGCTTCTTCTTCTGACACGTTGAACACATGCGGCAGGAAATAGGCTTCTTCTTCAGGAGACAAAAGGTTAGGCGCTACCACCAGGGGGCGCGTTGTATGTCGTGCGGCTACGTTCCAGTTGATAGGACGCAGACTTCCAACCGACCGCCGCGACTGACTTAGGGTCTTGTGAAGATCTTCAAACGCCGCGTACAGGGCGTCTGCAGAAGCCCCTCCCCATTTTTGTGACAGCGTACGAACAAGTTGCGCCGTCTCCGTTGATTTTCCCTGCGTAAGGGCTTCCATGAAGGTCTCGATCATGTCGATCGCCAGCTTCATGCCTTCCGGATTGTCGCTGCCTCGGCTATACCACGACCTGGCGGTAACAATTACCGTGTAGGTATCCGCTCCCTTCCGCGTCAGCGGTTTAAGACCATTGAGAAAATCGAACGGATTAACAATGCCTTGTACGGGATAGTGTTCGACTATGGCCGTCGACGGGTAGACCATGACATGGCGATCACTCGACTGGAAGAAGCAGTTCTCCGGAAGACGCAACTGAATGTCGGCTCTTTCCTTCTCAGAAAAGTTGGATGTTCCCTGATGTTCAGCGAGAAAGACGTTGAGGTCGGTCTTAGCCTTTTGGGCTCCTTCGCGGAAAGCGCTCATAATGTCAAACACACGATCTCCCATCGAGAGGTGCTTGCAATGTCCCGGCCCGTTCGGTCCGGTATAAAGCCAATCCCCCCAGCATATTCCTGTACCCGCATCGTTGGTCTTGAAGTAATATGTCTTGATTTCCGGGGCCTGCTTCAGCATCTCGGCCATCATATCGGTATACATGGCGCGTACAACGGGATGGTTAACACACGGGGCGAACGCCGTATGATTGCTCCTCCGCGGGTGATCTACACGCGGCCCCAAAAGGTCGGGATGTGCATCAAAAAAAGCACGGGGAAGAAAGTTCGGCTCCGAGCCAAAGAATGAAGCTTCAAGGCCGCGTGAGCGCAAAAGTTTGGTTTTCGCCAGCAAGAGTTTTCTATTCTTCTCTACGTGACTGGCGGGAATGAAAGGCGCAATGTCTTTGTGAGGGAAGAACTTATATGGTGTGGCATTGTAACTAGCATAGTCATACCAGGGACTTCGGGTGTCCGGAAGCTCATAAGAACTTGGCTCGGACAGAGTTCCGACATTTATCTGCACCCGGCCGTAAGGCTTCAGACGCTCCGCATGCTTGACCAGTTCCTGAAACTCACCAAGACCGACAATAGCGTTGTGAATCGCAAAGACCACCTCGGGCTTTTTCTGGGGTGGATTGTCATTGCCATGGCTAACCAGGGGCAACATAAACATTACGGCAAGCAGAATCGTATTGATCTGTCTCAAAAATGGCCTTCTTGCCCTTCGGCGTGTTTCAAGCGTGGGATAGTTCATTGGTATATAGGCTAAGTATTAGTAATCATTTCTTATCAAAACAATTCACATCAGTTAGCGACAGGATTCATTTTGTCCTCTCGTCATTGCTCAAAAATGCCTTCAGCGAACGCTGAGCATTCTGGAGGTAAATTTTATCTACAACTTGTCGCGGTAATTTTAGACCTCTGTACGATTCATTAACCAACGACGACGTAAGGCTGTCATCCGTTACAAAGAATCTCCAGTCTCTCATCCATGTATCATGCATCTCCTTCCAAAGGACTTCGCTGTCTTCGTCGCCCGTTGCATACAAATCGGTACCATAGAGAATCCGGTCCTGATATTTGATAAAGAAGTTGCGTACTTTTTCACGATCGTGATGCGTCTGGTAAAACACTTGTCCCATCCGCGCTGCAAGATCGATGGTCATATTCGGAAAGCGATCCAGCCGCGCAGCCAGCTCATCGACATCCCACTCTACGCTGGCCATATGCACCGCCAGGAACGACAGATCCGGATGTGCCTCCAGACGTCGGTCGCGCGCAGCAACCTGTTCTTCATAGGATGGAAATTCAGGATGGAGATGCATGTGATACTGCGGATTGCGGGCAAAGTAGGTCCGATCATTGTTGGTCGTCATTTCCTCGAGGGGAAGCCAACAGTTCTTGGGCTCACCGAGATGACCAAGAACCGGAATACCGCGCTCCTCCATCAGATCGAAGATCGGATCCAAACGCGGATCGTCAATCATGACGAGCTTGCCGGCGCCATCCCGGTATGACATCCCAATGTTTTTCCAAACCTTTATCCCGAGGGCTCCTTCCGCGAAACATGAATCAAGCCAGCCAATGCTTTGATCCAGCCAACCTTCGTCCTCGAAACCTTCCATGGAAAAGGCAGTTATGTTTTCCACAAAATCGGGCGCCAGACTCCGCTGTACCTTCAAAAACGCCCACTGGCTACGCACCTCGGCCAGGCTATTGTTCAGGTCTACCGCCATGTTGAGCACGCGGAAATTGTCCCGCCGTGCCTGCTCCATAAAAGCAGGATTATCGGTAAAGATGTGAACGTGGACGTCAGCCTTGGGTACATCGGCAAAATCCTTAACGGAATACCACGCCTCACTATCCCCTCTGCAACCCGCCAGCAGTACCGCTCCCAGCATTATTAGGGCAAACCGGAATATCATAGCTAAAACGTTTTGAAAGTATTATTCTTAAACAAATTTACAAACAATAGTTATTCTCGGATTACCGATCATCAAAATAAAGGTTGCGAAATCATATTTCTTTCGTATACTTGCCCTTAGAATTTAAGGCGTCTGCTCTCGGCGCCGACCACTCTTTGACAGGGTCCGGGACGCGGACAAACACGTCATAAAAGAAATATCCTGATTTAGGGATAAGGTAAATGGGTAAATGGGAGTAAGGAAAGGGGGCCGGGATTCCGGTCCTCTTTTTTCTTTTATCCGCAGCCTGATTTGGCGACGCGTCCAAAGCCTTTAATTTTGCCGCGGTATTTTTTTGCCCCGCGCCATGAACACATACGTACTTCTGATTGCCTGCCCCGACCAAAAAGGGTTGATTCATAATGTCACCGGAATTCTTTACGACCACAATCTGAATATTATCAGCAATGGTGAATTCGTCGAAAAGGAGACCGACCGCTTTTTTATGCGAACGGAGTTTGCAGGCGACATCTCAGTCAACGGATTGACCAGTACGCTACGGGAAGTTTTGCCTGCCACGGCTTTTGTCAGCCTGATTGAGCAAAAAAAGAAAGACGTCATCGTTATGGCTACGCGAGAGAGTCACTGCCTGGGCGATCTTCTCATACGCCACTATTCCCAATCACTTCCCGTTGTAATTCGTGCGGTGGTCAGCAACTACGATCATCTTCGGGAGCTGACGGAAAAGTTCCACATTGACTACCACCATGTATCCCATGAGAACTGTAGTCGCGAGGAACACGAGGCACGCATCGGCGCCATTATCGATCAGTACTCACCCGACTATCTGGTATTGGCCAAGTATATGCGCATTTTGTCCCCTTCGTTGATAAGAAAGTTTGAAAACCGGATTGTCAACATCCATCACTCCTTTCTGCCCGCTTTCGTCGGGGCGCGACCGTACGAAAAAGCTTACGCCCGGGGAGTAAAAATCATCGGAGCCACGGCGCACTTCGTCAATGAAGATCTGGATGAAGGCCCTATTATCGCACAAAACGTGATTCCGGTTAGTCACTCCCACAGCGCCCGTGACATGGCTCAGGCGGGTAAGGACGTGGAAAAGATCGTATTGGCTAAGGCCTTGAAGCTGGTAGCCGAAGACCGTGTCTTCGTCAGCGGAAACAAAACCATCATATTTGACTGACAACGACCAGTCAAACGCCACTACGCGACAATGACCTCGATGCCCATGCTCTCGAGTTTCGAGCGCTCGTCAGCGGGAATCCCTTTGTCTGTAATGAGCGTATGGATCTTGCTCACAGGGGCAATGAAGGCAAAGCCGCGTCGGTTAAACTTGCTTGAGTCTGCCACCACGATCACGCGCTTTGACATTTCAATCATGATCTGGTTCAGATGTGCCTCCTCGACGTTCGGGGTGGAGAGTCCGTAGCTGGTGTCAAAGCCATCAACTCCCAAAAACAATTTATCGCAGAAGTAATTCTTAAAGCCCTTTTCGGCTAATATCCCCACGAGCGATAACGAGTTTTTCCGCAGCGATCCACCGGGCACGATCACGTTAATATTCTTGTGCTCAGCCAGAAGGTTAGCTACATTGATCGCATTGGTAATAACCGTAAGCTCCTCAAACCTGCCGAGGTTTTTTGCAATCTCAAAAGTGGTAGAGCCGGAATCCAGGATGATGGTATTTCCTTCTTCGATCAGTTCGACAGCCTTCCGCCCAATCTCCTTCTTCTCGAGCAGGTGCTTCTTCTGCTTATCCGACAACGGAAAATCGAGGCCGACATGATTGGGAGTGATCTTCATAGCGCCTCCACGAGCGCGGAGAAGCATGTTCTTTTTCTCGAGTTGCTCGAGGTCGTTACGAATGGTCACGGAACTTACACCGAGCGACTCACTGAGATCATTTACACTGACCTGACCATTTTTTTCAAGCTGACTGAGGATCAGCATCCGTCTTGCAACGGTCGACTGAGTTTCCTTGCGTTTCATCATGTTCTTATAACGCCAGTACTTTAGGAGGCATTTTCAAATATACCCAATTAATCAATATGCGGAGCACATTTTGACATCCGACCTTGTCTATGACTCCGCCATTAAGAAAATTGCAACAAGTGCCAGCACCATCCCTGACATAATAACAACGTGGGGGATGGTAGCATAGATAATCAGCGATAATACGATCGTGATTAGGGGTGCACCCGCGTTCGTCATCGGGCTCACAATAATCGCTTTGCCATAACGGAAAGCAAAGACCAACGACAACGCGCCGATAGCGTTTAACACCTGGATAACTGCCGCAAGATAGGGTCCCGTCAAGCCCCAGTTTATCTCCTGGCGGAAATCGGTCATTAGCAACGCCACCGGAATCAGAGCAATCCCCGTTGTGGTCATATAGAAAAAGATGCTGGCTGACGACATGTGGGTATTGGCAGTCTTCATAAAATACGCCTGGGCTCCCCAAGCGGCAAAAACAAAGAGCGCCAGTAATATCCAGCCTGACTCGCCGTGCACCTGACTGTCGGGCGGTTGATAACTCAATAGCACGATGGCCACCAACGCCAAAACGATGCCGATCCATGCCCGCATTGACGTTCGTTCCTTGAGCAGGAAGAACGACATCAAAATTGTAAGCAGGGGTGAAAGGGAAATGATCGGGAAAACCAGATACGCCGGGCCGACGATAAGAGCCTGGAACAAGACTACCTGACCGAGCGCACCGGTAAAACCAATAATCAATCCGCTCACAACGGCTCGACGATTGGTATCAAGTTTCCAGCCGTCTTTCTTCAGTGAAAAAAACGAAGGAATAATCATGGTCAATGCCCACACACAATAGCCCAGTGTAGCGGGAAATCCAGCTTTCTCGGGCAACTCAATGAGCGCTCCCCATACCCCCCAGAACAAGGTTGTTACCAGGGCATACGTAAGCCATGAAGATCCGCGCTTCGTACCTGGTTTGACTGCTGATGCTTCCAATGTTTCTTTCACAACGCCTGATTTATCTGATTTACTGTTCGTTCCCTATCGCAAAGATAAGGTTGAGATCAACAACGATGTCGTCGCCCGCAACGATTTGCCCGAACATAGCCGTTGGAGGCTCGACTCCAAATGCAGTCATCTTTACCGACTTCCTGCCCACAACGGATACTTGCCCGTTCTTGTGATCAACTTCAACGTCAAAAGACATCGGACGTGAGACGCCGGCTATCGTTACTTCTCCACTTGCCACCGTACTCCCCGCCTTGCCGAGCTCCACAGGCTTGGACAAAACAAAAAAGATCCGGGGGTGTTCTTCTTTTTTCAAGGCACCGTACATCTTGTTGTCCATCGTCTCCCCTCTTTCACTCTTAATACTTTCAACAGGAAGAACGACTTCAACGGTGGAGATTTTCCCCGACTGTTCGAGCACCAGTTTCCCTACGGGTGCCTGAGACCGCACTTTCCAGTCGCTTATCGTGGAAGTCCCACTTATCGTAATACTACTCCCGCCGGTGAGCACATACTGCTTTTGCGCTACCACCACCGAAGAGACTAAAGCGAAAACCGCCAGCAGAAAAATTCTTACTTCAACCATACTTAGAACGCCGGGGTTTTACCAGGGATTGCGACTTCATAGTTACCGTTTTCATCAGGAGCATTGGGCATACGCATGTCCCATGAAAGACGCTCCGGCACCAGCGACACCGTTGACCCCAGTGCTTGCTCGAGGGTGATGTTCTGACCAGAGTGTGTAGCCATGCGCCCCATGATGGTCGTTAGTGTACTGCGAGCACCGTAGTCAGTATTGTCAATATGATCGCCACTTTCAATTGCGCGGAAAAAGACGTTTTGTTCCTGTTGTGTTGACCCGACGGATTGTTCCGAATCACGGAAGCGCCAAAGCGGCTTGTTGTCAACGCTATAGATACGGCAGCGCTCATCGGCATAGCCTTTGGTACCGCGGATGTAGAAGCCCATCCGTACCGCACAATTATCCATATTTCTGCATTGCACATGCATCCGAACACCGTTCGGATACACATACTCCACATATTGATGATCGAACGTGTTGCCTTGATCGGGGCCAAAGAACGACTGACGTCCGCCTATTCCCGAGGCCGACTCCGGGAAATCTCCCATCAGCCAGTTCATCGTATCGATCTGATGAATTGCTTGTCCGGCGAGCTGTCCGCCCCACAACCAATTGAAGTAACGCCAGTTTCTCAGCTGATACTCAAGTTCGGTTTGCCCCGGTTGGCGTGCATGAATTTTAGGCGCACCGACGTTATAGTAAACATCGAGCGATACAATATCGCCAATTACACCTTCGCGGATTTTCTCCATAAAGGCATTATGCCGCTGTGAGTAGCGCGTTTGTAACCCTACAACCACATTGAGCTTCTTTTGCGCGGCGATCTTGCCTATCTCCTGGATCTTGTGATATCCCGGCACATCGACGGCAACAGGTTTCTCCATGAACACGTGTTTACCAGCCCGAACGGCCTCCTCGAAGTGCGCTGGTCGGAATGGAGGAGGCGTCGCAAGCAATACCACGTCACACTCCTTAATTACTTTGACATAAGCGTCGAGTCCGACAAATTTTCTTTTCGCCGGGACGTCAACCCTCTCCTTGAACTGCCCTGTGAGTTTCGCCAGACTGCTATTCAGCATGTCCTCAAACACGTCGCCCAGGGCGACTATCTTAACCGCCTCGGAAGCGCGCAAGGCCTCGAACGCCGCACCCGTGCCACGGCCACCACACCCCACGAGTCCGACCTTTATCGTCTTGGCAGGAGCGGGTTTTGCATGCAAGGGAAGCACATCGAACAACGCGCCACCTACAATGGTCGCAGCACCGGTTTTAAGGAAGCTGCGTCGGGTGTTTTCGATTCGTCTCTCCATAAAAATGCTCTTTGTTATTCGTCAAGTACTGTTGCCCAAAACTTGCGGAGTTCTTCACTTGAAGGCATATTCACAGGACTTACGAGGCGAAAGCCTATGTGGGATGAATTGGTATACCACCAGAAGCTCTTGGGCACCTGCGGATCATCCTTTTGCAGAAACATCCCCGACTTTTTACGCGCAGCACTCCGCAAATCTTCGGGATCATCATCCCACGATCCACCCCGGTAAACGCGGTCGTAGAGCGCAACGGGTCTATTCCAGGGTGATCGAACAACCTTGTCTGTGTGCGTCGAATAATAATCCGCGGCGTAATGATCCAACGTCCACTCGGCAACGTTCCCGTGCAGGTCGTAAATACCCCAGCTATTAGGTTTCTTCGATCCAACTGAAGCATACTGACCGTCACTGTTTTCAAAGTAGACCGCGTACTCGTTGAGCATGGCTGGATCGTTTCCAAAACTATAAGCCGATTCTGAACCCGCACGGCAAACATATTCCCATTCCGCTTCAGTAGGCAGACGGTAGAAACGACCGGTCAAGGCAGTGAGCCACTTGCAAAAAGTAAGAGCCGCGTAAGGCGACACGTTTACAACAGGATAGCCCGACCTTCCCATACCGAGGGCCGGGTCTTCAAAGGGAGGCGTCGGACGAGTAACTGCATCGACGAGCTTGCGCTTGTCATCGGGCAACGATGAGAACACGTCGCGGTTTTCTGCGAGAAAGAGTTCGAACAAATCCCATGTTACTTCAAACTTTCCCACCCAGAGGCTATCAATGAAGACCCGGTGCTGCGGACCTTCATCCTCGCGTCGTCCGGCTTCCGTCGGCGAGCTTCCCATCAAAAACTCGCCCGCCGGTACTAGCACCATTTCAAACGACACCCCTGTCTCGGGAAGGGTTTCCATATACTGTGCCTGCCCATGACTTTGAAGGGCAACGGCGTACAACGCTGTGGTGAGAAAGATAAAACGGAGATTCAGGAACTTCATCGTACGGCTTGGTCTCATTATCCGGCTAATTTGGAGAAACCACAGCGAGCTTTTCGCTGATCAGCGCTGTTACAGCCGCAGTGGCTTTCGGAAATACTTTTCTTAAATCGATCTCCTCGTTATCGGTAAGAATGTCTTTCAGCGTACGCATGAAGATATTCTTTGTTTCCGTGGCCAAATTCACCTTGGTAATTCCCCGGCTGATCGCATCTTTCAACTGATCGTCAGGAATTCCCGAACTTCCATGGAGAACGAGCGCCGCGGTTGTCGCCGCATGTATCTCCGAAAGCAACTCAAGTTGTAGTTTCGGAGTCTCCTTGTAAAAGCCATGCGCGGAGCCTATCGCAATGGCCAATGCATTTACTCCAGTCGCTTCCACAAATCGCTTTGCCTCATCCGGCTGGGTGAACTGCTGCGTATTCTGTACTTGTCCGAGCTTAGCGACGTAACCGAGTTCAGCCTCAACATTGGCACCGTACTGCTCAGCGATTTTTACCACCTCCGCACTGATACGAACATTTTCTTCAAACGGCTTTTCACTCGCGTCGATCATCACCGAATCAAACCCTGCGTCAAGACACTGTTGTACTATTTCAATTGACCCTCCGTGATCAAGGTGAAGCCATCCATGTACACCCGATGCCTTCAATGCGGCGCGGGCCATATTCGCGGCAACTTCTACACCAAGATAGTGGATCGAACTTTCCGACAACTGTAGGATGATCTGTTTTTTTGCGGTCGCAGCCGCCTGAAGCACGCCGGAAAGCGTCTCAAAGTTATAGAAGTTGGTAGCAAGGAGTGCTTTTCCCTCTTTGCTAAATTGCATTAGCGTATCCTGTAAACGCATAGTTAGAATTCAAAGTTAAATTCGTCGCGTGCAATCGCTCTGACTTCATCGAGACTTCCAAAGGCGGTTGTTCCTCCAGCGCGTGTGGTGTTTACCGCACCCGTGACCGCTGCAAACTCAAGACAGTTAGCAAGGTCCTTACCCTGAATAAAGCCATGAATAAAACCGGCGTCAAAGCTATCGCCTGCCCCGATACTATCCACCACGTTGTTGTTCAGAAATGCCGGCTGGAAAAGATGACGGTCACCGTGCCACAACGATGCCCCTTTGCGTCCATGTTTTACAACAAGGACGTTGGCGAACTTTCTTAGCTCTTCCGCGGCGGCATCGGGATCCGTCATTCCGGTAATCGCGCAAATTTCACTTTCATTGGGTAGAAACACATCCACATCGCGCAACAGCTCCGGAAAATCGATCGCCCATTGTTCATAGGGATCCCACTGCGGATCGAGCGAAGTAGTCATTCCGTGATCCTTCGCGACCTTGAAAAGACGGTAAACATCTCTTTTCAGTGCCGTCGAAAGAAAAATCGAACTTACGTGCAGGTGCCTGCACTTCTCAAACAAATGATTGGGAATGTGGTCCAGTGAGAATAAGGACATCGCTCCCGGATAAGTTACCATGGCGCGATCCTCGCCTACATTTAAGGCTACGCTGGCCCCGGTGCTGCATGTATCCGTAAAAACAATATCGTCTGTAGCAACACCCTTTGCCCGAAGGCTGGCCAGGATCAGGTCACCGAAGCTATCTCGGGCAAGAGCCCCCGCGAAGGTCACAGAAGTACCCAGAACGCTCAGGTTACTGGCAAAAATGGCGGAACTGCTGCCCAACGTCAGGGTCATCCCCTCGGCAATCACTTCCTTACCCATTTCCGGAAATTTCTGAAGACGATTGAGAATCAGATCGACATTTAACTCACCTGCTACCAGAACATCATAACGTCTCACCATCAAATCGATTAAGTGCTTTACCTTCAGATCCCGCCCTGATCCACTAGTGTTTCAGTTCGTATATCTGAAACTTCTCCACCACACGGCTGATTGAACCCGATGCCGAAGGCGAATCAGGCTGAAGGCCGAGGCCGAGTGATTTGAAAAAGCCCAGCAACTGCGCCGGAACTACGCTGCAAACTGTAAGAAATTCTTCATCCAGGCGTACTCCATTATCCGAAAGGCTGAAGGAATAGTCCAGCGGCAAGTCAGGCATCTTTGATTCCATAACGCCTACTTCGAGCATAGGTTTCCGCCCGCGTTTCATCGAGTACACGAGATCGCGTTCATACTGGGAAGCATACGGTTCGTTCGAGAATAGGTAAAACACAATCGTCTCATCATCGATCACGGCCTTGGGACCATGTCGAAAACCGAGGAATGAATCTTCCTTACAAATAATTAGGCCATCCGTAAGTTCCTGCACTTTCAGGTGTGATTCTCTCGCCGCTCCGAAGAAAGGTCCGGATCCAAGGAATACCGCGCGTTTGAAATCGTACTCCGAAATCTTCCGGATCTCTGACGCACCATGTTCGATCAACCGCTTGCCGTAGCCAGCCAGTACGTCGACTGACTTTCGCGCTGCATCCAAATCCTTCAATCGTGCGATCAAAAGTCCGGCCAACAGCATACCTGTATAGCTGCTGGTCATGGCAAGACTTTGATCATTCGCTTCGGGAGGAAGCGCAAATACATATTTCCGCTTGCCCGCATCGAATTTGGCCAGTTTCCCGTCGGGGTTACACGTTATAATCAAGTGATAGCAATTCGAGCAAAGTTCTTCTGCCAAAGCGAGAACCGCCACACTTTCGGGGCTATTCCCTGAACGGGCGAAGGAGATCATCAGCGTTGGAATGTCGCGGTGCAGAAAATCACGAGGGTGGGAAACCAGATCCGTCGTAGCAATCGCTTCCGTCAGAATGCCGGTGCGACGTTGAAAGGCCCCGATCAGTGACAAACCAATAAATGCGCTTGTGCCGGCTCCTGTTAGAATTATACGCTTCGATCGAGATAATGCTTCATCGAGAAACGTTTGTAATCCGTCGCGGTCCTCCACAGCTCGCTCCCAAACTCTTTGCCATAAGACCGGTTGCTGTGCTATCTCTCTGGCGGTGTGTATAGCGCCTTTCGACTCTAACACAGACGGATCAAAACCCAAGTATTTCATATGTAAGTCCTATAAATTAACGAAATATAAGCAAAAGCAACTTAAACTCCTTCGTTTAGTTTCTCCAAAAATGCAAATCTTTCTTTTTATTGTGTAAGCGGGTATACAAGTGGTTGAGTATTAAGAAAGCGTAAATCAACGGCATTGCCCAGGATTGTTAATCTATTTTTTTGCTTGCACGGGTAAAACAGCCGCTTGAACGTTCCTTTTTGTTCCGGCTTGATTGTAGACAAACACTTGCTGACCAGCGTAAACGACCTGGTAGCCCCACAACCGGCGAAAAGAACACAGATAGAGATAACCCACCCTTCAGCATCGGAACGGCTGACCACACTGCCGGCACAAGTCTCATAGAGAAAATACGCAAAACCGTGTAGAAAGACCAGTAATCGTCACGTCGCAATTGCGACCCAATAACGCGAACAATTTCAGCCAAAACAAAAGAAAATGCCGTTTTTCGCCATTAAGTCAAGTTTTCGAAAGTCTTTTACATAAGGTTTTGTAACTCAACATGGTAAAAAGCCATGAAGTGACAGAAGGGAACGATTTATTACCTTCGACACCATAATGATCACTGGAAATGAGCAAAACACCACCACGGGGAGCCTATAACCGGCCCCTCTCTCCAGGACAGTCTCAGAAATCTCCCAATAACCAACGCCCCAGCTGGCCGTCGGGACGAGTGTGGTTGTGGATAATAGGACTTCTGGCTTTAAACTACTTTCTCGGACGGTATTTCTTTCCCGATCCCGCGGCGCCTGTAAAAATTTCCTATTCCCTTTTCCGGGCGGAGGTCGAGAAAGGCAACGTGAAAGATATTTCCGCTACTGGATTCTCGGTTTCAGGGACCTTCCATAACCCGGTAACGATAACACCGGCAGACGGGACTACCAACGATACTCTTGACATACGCCGGGATCGCAAACCGGTGGAAGCAACTCATTTTACTACTGAACTTCCTTCCTTTCTTGACCCAGGTCTGGAAAAGCTGCTTGTCGACAACGGAGTAGTCATACGCGCCGAGCAACCCGGTAACGGCGGCAATCCCCTCCTCTCCTTTCTCATCCTGTTCGGACCCGCCATTCTGATTATTCTCTTCTACGTGTGGATGTATCGCCGTGCCCGCCAGAGCGGGGGGATCGGCGGTATGGGGGGATTCATGGGGATTGGAAGCAGCAAAGCGAAGCGGTTTGACAAGGCCACCGACCGGCGGGTAACCTTTGAAGATGTAGCAGGAATCGACGAAGCAAAAAATGAACTCGTAGAAGTAGTTGACTTCCTCCGAAATCCAAAGAAGTATACTCGCCTCGGAGGAACCGCACCGAAAGGGGTGCTACTCATCGGCGCTCCCGGAACGGGTAAAACACTGCTGGCCCGTGCTGTTGCCGGCGAAGCCGGTGTTCCATTCTTTTCGATGAGCGCTTCCGAATTCATCGAAATGATTGTTGGCGTTGGCGCGGCACGCGTACGGGACTTGTTCAAGCAAGCACGCGAAAACGCACCCGCCATTATCTTTATCGACGAACTTGACGCGATCGGAAGAGCCCGGGGCGGTGCGGCTATTGCCGGTTCAAGCGAGCAGGAGCAAACACTCAACCAGATCCTCACAGAAATGGACGGTTTTTCCAGCAAGGAAGGCGTGATCGTGCTTGCCGCTACGAATCAGCCGGACGTGCTCGACAAAGCGCTGCTGCGCCCGGGACGGTTCGACCGTCGGGTGGTCGTAAATCTACCAGACCGCCACGGACGCCTGGCTATTCTCAAAGTTCATACACGCAACGTGCCGCTCGCCGAAGATGTCAGACTGGAAGAAACTTCGTCAGCCACGCCCGGACTATCGGGGGCCGATCTCAGGAACCTGGTCAACGAAGCCGCCCTTCTCGCCGCCCGGCGCGAGCAAACGAATGTGACACAAAAGGACTTCATGGATGCCCTCGAAAAAATAATGCTCGGTCCGGAGCGATCACTGATTCTTAGTGAGGACGAGCGCGAACGCATCGCCTATCACGAGAGCGGACATGCGATTCTCGGTCTTTTGGTACCGGGTGCCGATCCCGTCAACCGCGTTACTATCGTTCCGCGTGGTCAGGCCCTGGGCGTTACTTATCAGCGCCCGGAAAGCGATCGGTACAACTACTCTGAACACTACCTGCGCGCAAGAATTATCGGTATTCTGGGAGGGCGATCAGCGGAAGAAGTCGTATACGGGTCAAGAACGACTGGAGCGGAAAACGACATTGAGCAAGCTACAAACCTCGCCCGGGGCATGGTAACACGATGGGGAATGAGTGATCGGCTGGGAATGATCCAACTTGCGCCAAAACAAAACCCTTACCTCAATGCGGCTGTCGGTGGAGGATTTTCAGGAGGGCGACCTTTCAGCGAACATACGGCTAAAGCGATAGACGACGAAGTTCTTCGTATCATCGGCGAATGTCATGACGAAGCGCGAAGACTTTTACGCGAGCACCGGCCCCAACTCGATGCTCTCGCGCAGGCACTCCTCGAGAAAGAAACACTCGGCGAAGCCGAAATTCTGGAAGTGACCGGCCTTCCTCGCGCGAAACCCCTGGTGTCGCAAAAGATCGATTCAACGACTCCCCGTGGAGAACAGTAACATTACAACTTCCGCCTCCATGAAAGCACGAGAAGTCGAAGGTCGTCGTAGTACAGGGCAACCAGCAGGGAGCCTGCGGCGAAAATCAGCGCGCGCAGTTCAAATGCATAGTAGAGAAATCCTCCACTGATACCACCGAGGAAAAAGAACCCAATAATGAAGACACGTAGCAACACACTTCGGCGCAACTGTTTTACTGCTTGCTTTTCCCTGTAGAAGAAAAGCTGTCCCAACTCAATACCCAGGTCAGTGAACAGCCCGGTGAGATGGGTGGTCCGCACCGTAGCGCGCGACACCTTCGTCACAAGAGCGTTCTGGAGCCCCATCGCAAACAGAAGCGGAAGAGCCACTCCGAGGGAACCGGCTTCGGGAACTACTGACAAACCGACTACCGAAAGTATAATCATCTCAAGCAGCAAAGGTCCGGTGTGCGAAATCGCAGGCTTTCGTCTGAGCATGAACTCTACCATCACTGCGCATACAAATGCCCCCGCCAGAAAAGACAAGGTGAAACTCATGAAGGTAAGGGCTATAGCGTAGCGGCGGGCGACGAACTCCTCGGCAAAAAACGCGAAATGTCCTGTTACATTGGTTGTCAGCGTGTGTACCGAGATCACCCCGATCACGTTAACCATCCCTGCAACAAAAGACAATAGGGATGCAAGACGTAAATTATGACGAAAGCTTCTAGGCTTACCCTGACGAAACATGTTACCGGTTCGACGAAAGATAACGAATTCGGAATAGTAAATACACCCGCATCCGCCCGTCGCGGCAACATTTTTTTCCGGTTAAGGGAAACGACGCTACAATGGGAAAGGTACTGGTGGGACCGATGTTACTGGCTCTTTTAATGTTTGGTTGCCAGGACGAGGCGACTGTGTATCCCGCATATAAGCCTCCTGCAGACGAACCGACGCCGCCTCCCCTGACTGGGAACGAAGATACCTTCCAGGCGGGAGCAACGGACGCTCTGCAATACCGGATCCTGTTTCCAATCGACTATAACCCTGCGAAGCGATACCCTTTGCATCTCTTTCTACACGGAATAGGCGAACGGGGCTCGGACAATGAAAGCCAGCTTAGGATCGGCGGTGCGTTTTTTCTCGCCGACAGCGTGAGATCCTCCTACCCTGCGTTCATCGTCTTCCCGCAATGCCCCGAGGATGAATTCTGGTTCAACAAAAACATAATCGAATCACTTCGCGTATTGATCAATACCTTGACAGCAGGACTTTCGGTGGATACCGACAGCATTTCTATTGGAGGTTTCTCTATGGGGGCGTTTGGAACGTTTGCCATGGTAGCGAGCTTTCCGAACCAGTTTGTTGCAGCAGCGGCAATCTCCGGCGACGGAGAACCGGTTCTTGCCCCCACAATGTCGCGTCCCACCTGGCAACTGTTCGCCGGTGGTCGCGATGAAATTGTTCCCGCTCTTCGGACGCAGCAGATGGCGCAAGCGTTGAGCGAAGCCGGCGCAGAAGTAACCTTCACGCTATATCCGGAAGCTACTCACCAAAACACCTGGCGATATGCTTTCGCCGACCCTCACTTCTTCGACCGCCTTTTCAAACCTGGTTCAGAAAGCAACTAAGACCGGCACCACGCCGGGCGGCTACTCTGGCACAAAAGCCCGCGAGGCAATGCCCTTGTAAGCATAGAAGCCGGGGAATTGGATATGCCGAATAGAATAGATCGATACCGTGACAGTTCGAAAAGGTTGACGAAGCGCGACGGTATCGCTGAGCTCATCAAAATAGTCTACACGGCAATTCTCGATACTACTTCCGTCATTAAGTTCGGCATCGAAAGCGCGTTTGCTTCCCGACAGCTCTGCAAGAAGTTCTTTTATATCGTAGTGCGAAATTGAAAGTTTGTAATGCATAACCCGACCGTTGAAGTTTAGAATGTGACACACCATGGGGTGAAAGCAATCTCAAAAAGATTGCTTCAAAGTCACACTTCGGGCGGGGGCGAAGTGACATCCGGCTTGCGTGTAAGCGGATGGCCTTCATAGTCTCCTCGAAAAGAGGCGAGCATTACGGGCGGCCCCGGTTGCATACGCACCGTTGGGCAAAAAGACAAGCACCAATTCATCGTATCCACTGAGGCTGCTTGCGACTCGTCAGGGATATCGTGATCAACCAACGAAGGATCAATATCCCAGACTACCTCTGCGAAAAGCTCTGCCAGGCTTTCAATCTCGGCATCACACTCAGCGGCGAAAATCCCAAGAGCCTGAATACTGCGCGGCTCGATGCTCAGATTGATGAACTGCACAACCAGCAAGAGCGCAAGGAATTTTCTGTGAAGGATTCGATATGGACTTGTCGAATTCATGTATCGCCGAAAGATACCCATTATCTCCTGATTACCCAAGGCTGGAATTACCGGCGGGAATAGCGAGCGGTTAACGGAGAAACGAGAAACGAAAGCTCGCAGCGGCTTTCAAAATTAACGCAGCTTCACCCGGGGCGATTCGGCCCCTAACCTCAGAAGAAAATCAGAGCCCGTTCGACGACAGCAATTCGCTGCCTTCTCAGGAGACACAACGTATCGGCCTACCCGCCACTAAACGGTTCCCCTATGTGCAGCCGGTCATTCGTAATCGTCTGTCTATCCCGGGGACGGTATGCGTTTTTTCAGCGCCATAATACAATCTCTAAAACCACCCACTATGAATCCACTCAACCAGCAACTCAATTTACAGTCTAAACCTCTTAACGTCGTTATCATCGGATTAGGAGCAATGGGGAAAGGCCTCTTCTATCAATGCACCATCACGCCGGGAATTCGGTGCATTGCTATCGCAGACCTTGACATTGGCAAATGTGTCGATGCAGCAGTCCTTTTACAGCAGCCCTATGCCGTTGTAGCAGACAATGATTCATTGAACCAGGCGATCCAACAGGAGAAAACTGCAATCACCGACGACGGATTGTTACTCGCCGCATGTGATCATGCCGATATTGTCATCGAAGCATCCAGTGCTATCGCGGCAGGAGCAAAGTTTGTCATTACGGCGCTTCAGCACAAAAAGCATGTTGTGCTAATGAACGCCGAAATAGATCTTCTATACGGTCCATACTTCATGCATGTTGCCCGCGAACACGGCGTTGTCTGCACGAGCGTAGACGGCGACCAGTACGGCGTACTCAAGCGAATCATCGATGAAATCAGCTTGTGGGGCTTCGAGCTTGTCATGGCGGGAAACATAAAAGGATTCCTCGACCGATATTCAAATCCTGTCAAGATCATACCAGAAGCAGATAAACGCAATCTCGACTACAAGATGTGTACATCCTACACTGACGGAACCAAGTTAAACATTGAGATGGCAATTATTGCAAATGCCCTCGGCATGAAGACACCGGTAGCCGGCATGCTTGGTCCACAGGCGAGTCACGTCACCGAGGTGACAGAACTTTACGATTTCGACGCTCTATGGCAAGGAGACAAGACACCCGTTGTCGACTACATACTTGGCGCCGAACCCGGAGGAGGTGTTTTTGTAGTCGCCTACAACGACCACCCCTACCAGCGTCAGATGCTTGACTACTACAAACTCGGGAAGGGACCCTATTACGTCATCTACCGCCATTGTCACCTTTGCCACATAGAGGCAATGCGCACCATCGCCGATATCGCGATTGCCGGTGTACCCCTGCTACAACCGTGGCAAGGGCTACGCACCAACGTCTTTGCCTATGCAAAGAGAGATCTCAAAGCGGGAGAGCTACTCGACGGTCTCGGAGGACACACATGTTACGGCCTCATCGAAAACTGCGACCCGGGGACGCGGAGTAACCGTCTGCCTGTCTTGCTTGCCGATCACGTTCGGTTGACGCGTGACATACCGCGTGATAGTATGATCAACTTCGAAGATATCATCTACAATACCAGTGACGAAGCCTTTTCACTTTACTTTAACACTGTCGAGATTTCGAAGACTCTTACCGGCAATATTGAAAAACAACCCGTTATGCCTGCAACCTAGTGACGAGTACTCATGGTGTTTCGGTCGACTGTTCGCCTCGCGGGGAGTAGACTCGTACGTAGTCAATTTCAAAACGTTGTGGCCAGACAGAAGGATCAACCCCCTGCTGTCCGCCCCAGTTTCCTCCGACCGCAAGGTTCAGGATAATATGGAAAGGATGGTCGAATGGCCATGCGTCTGTACCCGAACCGTTGTTTTCGAATACATGATATTCGACATCGTCGATCAGAAATACTATGCGCTGAGCGGTCCAGTCAACGGCATACACGTGGAATGCTTCTCCAGCGTCGGGCACCTTCTTCTGTTTGCCGACCTGGGTTCCGCGCATATGGTTGAAGGCTTCGGTGTGTACCGTTCCGTGAACCACGCCGGGATCGAAGCCCACGTGCTCCATGATGTCAATCTCCCCGCTGCGCGGCCATCCACCATACAGCGCAGAATCCGGCAGCATCCACACGGCGGGCCAAGTACCCCGACCCCAAGGCAATCGGGCACGAACCTCGATGTACGCATAGCGGGGGATACTTCCTTTCCTGGACTGAATCTTCGCTGATGTATACTCCCGCGTTCCCAAATTTTCCTGGTGTGCTTCGATTACCAGTTTACCGTCTTCGACCCGGATGTTTTTCTCGCGGCTGGTATAATACTGCAATTCATTATTGCCCCATCCACATAATGTCGGACAGCCGTCGCCTTCGTGATAAACCCACAGCGCCGAATCCGGCCCACCTTCATAGTTGAACTCGTCATACCATACTAATTGTCCGCGATCAACCGAGTCTGGAGGCGTCTGACATGTTGCGAACAGAGCCAGAAAGATGGCTGCCAAAAGCACATTATTCGACATTACTTAGTTATCCTCAGGTTGAAAAACACGAACGTAGTCTACAATCAAGCGCTGAGGAAACACGGTCGCCGCATCAGGACTCCCCGGCCAATCTCCCCCTACAGCCACGTTGAAAATCAAAAAGAAGGGTTGATGAAATTCAGACAGGCCACCGGGTGTAATGTCAATTACATTGTACTCTACGTCATCGACGTACCAACGAATGGTATTTGCATCCCAGACAATAGAAAAAACATGAAACTTATCAGCAAATGTCCCTGACGACAAAGAATATCCCTTTCCGTAGCTCACATGACCGTCACTATCCCAATGTACCGTTCCATGCACTGTGTTCTCTCTTCCGGATCCTCCGATCATCTCCATGATATCGATTTCACCGCAACGCGGCCATCCTTCGGAAGCAAAACTGGAACCTAACATCCACAACGCAGGCCATATGCCCTGACCGCGCGGCAGCACGGCCCGTATATCGACACGACCATACTGGAAGTCAAATTTCCCCTGCGTAATCAACCGGGAGGATGTATATTCACTTCCCTGATAAGATTCTTTTTTCGCGGTTATCATCAAGTGGCCATCGACAACCGAAGTATTTTCCGATCGATAATACTGCAACTCATTGTTACCCCATCCATGCTCCCCCGTACCGATTTCGAATGACCACGACTCGTTATTTAGTTGGTCTCCGTTAAACTCATCTTGCCACACCAATTGCATTCCCGAATACGTCTCAGGCGTCGAATATCCTTCCGAAGGAATCACCAGTTCGTCCTTCAGTTCGATAGATATCGTTTTCGACTCTGTGATAAAATCGTTGTCAGTAGCATGTGCCTGTACCCGAATGGTGAACGAACCCTCTTGCTTGTAGGTATAGGATGCTTCGCCCGTAGTAGTACGCACGGGCATTTCATCCGACCGCTCTCCGAAATACACCTGGAAGTAATTTGCATGACGAGCCGTCGCGCGTACTCTGACGGTAGTGGGTCCTGTAAGGGTAACCTCAACCTGAAGACTATCGGGCAGGAGCGCGGCGCCTGCGTCATCATCCTCACGGCACGACAACATTGCGACAAGTAAGAAATAAGTCAGTAGTTTTTTCATTATAAAAAGGTAAGCTGCCCGGCCACACGCCGGGCAGCGTGAGAGTTCTATTCAGCTTGTAATACAAATGTCCAGAACACGCCACCGCCGATATCAAGCGTTAGCGTCAGCGTCTCGCCGGCAGGCGTTTTGACGTATTGTAGTACTTCGTAGGTCACCGATGCATTTTCGACTGGCGGTCCGGCCGTGTACTCACCACCGTTGTAAGCCTTGGGCAAAGCAATAAAAGCTCCCGTACCTGTAACCGTGACATACGCAGGATCATCCCCTACGGCGGGCGTAAATTCAAACGCGTGAATACCCGACGTCCACGCCGCGGCGTCAGCAGGGACATCACCCTCAGCAATACAACCATCGGGTGTCACACCCATATAGGCTTCGGCCCACAAATCACCGTTGGCATTGTACGTGTAAACTCCACCCGAACTAAAGGTGTATTGATCATTGAAAAGGCAGGGTCTGTCGTCGGAAATATCATCACCACCCGGCCACCAATCCATCGCACCCTTCGCCGGCCCCACACCAAAAGCACCCGGCCCCGCCTTCAGTCTCCACGTCTTGCTTGACCCTCCGGTGAGATCGGCTTCCGCCAACGCGCTCGGCGTTGCTTCCAGACGAATATTGTCGATATAGAACGTACCTCCATTGTTATTATCGAAGTCAAGGAAAATGGCAATCTTGTCATACACGCCACTTGCCGCCGTTGAAAAATCGAACGACAACTCTTCCCACTGACCGGTCTGAGTTATGTCGGCAAACACTTCGACAAACTGGCCCGCATCACTCGAGTTTTCTATCTTGAAAAGAGCCCGACCCGTTACAGGGGAATACACGTGATACTTGAAGACGGTTTTCTCGGAAAAATCAAGAGGCATCGACAACTGCGCGGCAATACCTGCCCAGCTCTCCCCACCCTTGGCGTACTTACCAACTTTCGCACTTCCATTCAACGCATCTGCATCAGGGTTGTCAACAACCTCGTAGACAGTACCGCCAAAACCTTCAAACGGAGGTACCGCTCCCTCAAAATCAATTGGAAGTGTCACCGTCACTGGCGGCGGGGGCGGCGGCGGGGTAAAGCCATCGGGAATCAACCGTAGGTACCAGGCATTCGCGGAATTCGCAGCGTCCGCATATCGCAAATACAGCACCTCTTCGCTCACCTCCACAATCTCATACGTGCGCACGCCCGTAAAGTATCCGATGAAGCCGTTGCCGTTGATGTTAAGAAACTGTTTATCACCATCCTCGCTGATCGACCAGCCCAGATTGTCACCGGGGGTAAAAGGCGCGGTGTAGTCACCTTTGTTTTCATATGAACCAGGGAAGTTGCTTGCCTGTGCAGTGTTAACATAAACATCCCCATTGTTGTCCATGATAAATTTCAACCCTTGCAACTGGAAGGTGTAACGGTCATCATAAAGACCAGTATCATCTTTGTCGCCAGGAGCCGCCGACCACCAGCTGGGAGAATCTCCTTCGATTGGCCCGATTCCCATATGGCCCGGCCGCGTTTTGTCGACTACCCAGGTTTTTCCCTCCGTAGCCTCGTTCCCGCCGGTAAGAAGAGTATAGATCGGCTTCAGTAATGACAGGTCAGTCTCTGCAATCTCTATCGTTTCAGTGGCTGCCAGACTTCCCCCTGACGTGAACACCCGGAGAGTAACGGTGTAGGTCCCCGCAAAGGGAAAAGTCACAACTACCGTATTGCCTTCTCGCCGTTCTCCATTGCTGAATTCCCACTGTTTCAGAAAAGCCTTAGAGCTACTACTGAAAGTAAGAATGTTATCACTTTCTCCGCTCGGCGTGATCGTAAACGCCAAATCTTCGGCAGAAGGCGGAGGCCCGAGCTCTGCTATGTCTTCCTTGCAAGACGTGGCGCACAACGCGATGGCCACGACTCCGCATATCTTAAGGATAATATTTTTCATTGCAATAGCGTTTTTGGTGTTCATCAGTACTGAGGATTCTGTATCCAACCTGCACCGGCCAGATCGATCTCAACCTGAGGGATAGGGAACAATTCATGTTTACCTTCAACGAATCCCTCTATGGCCTGAGCCGCCTTTCCGGTTCTGACCAGATCGAAGAAGCGATGTCCTTCGCCAGCGAGTTCAACACGGCGCTCATGATAGATTGCGTCGGTGAGCGCTGAACCGGAAAGATTAACGGTAGGCATATCTACTCGGTCGCGAACTTCATTAAGATACTGACGTGCGCGACCATCATCCGGTGCGGTCTTGCGATTATGAGCTTCCGCGGCCATAAGCAATACATCGGCGTAGCGAATCGCGACATAGTTAACGGGACTGGTAAGATCGTTGTCAGGCGGTCCGAGTTCATCAGCCCGCTTCAGGTACTTGTTGTTGTAATAACCCGTGTGTCCACCGGCGCCTTCAACATACTCGACTTCGGGATGCGCTGTCTTCCACGCCTCAATGTCAAGTACCGAAGCCTCGAGACGGGGATCTCCCGGCTCGAACGCATCAACCAGGTTTTGTGTAGGCAAGTTGTAACTATTTCCGTCGGCATATACAGGACCCTGATATCCGCGTATTCCATGAAAGCCCACGGCCGCATTGCCCTCCAGACATTCCAGGCATCCGTATCCACCTCCTTCGAGAGCGACATATTGCACATCGAAAACAACTTCGGAATTACCCTCGTTAACGACCCTGAACATTGTTGCTACATCGGGAAACAAGTCGTAAGGTCCTTCCTGAATCACGCGATCGAGAACAGTCGCCGCCTCATCAAATCGATCCTGATAGAGATAAGCTTTACCCAGCAAAGCCAGAGCAGCTCCCCTTGTAACGCGTCCCTTGACAGGACTGGTCCACTCAAGAACATCCGCCGCAAACTTAAGATCGCGTTCGATCTGAGCATATACTTCATCCTTCGGTGTTCGCGGTTGGCTGGATACCTGACTCTGACTTAAACGTCTATCGATAATTAAGGGAACATCGCCAAAGAACTTGACTAACTCAAAGTAATAGAACGCACGGAGGAATGCAGCTTCCGCCAGGATGCGCTCCTTCTCAGGAAAATCGATATTGTCGCGAAACTCGAACAGGTAGTTGGCTCTCGCGATACCGGCGTACATCCATCGCCACAATCGGCGAAGTTCCGTATTCACGCCGCCGTGAGTCATCGCATCAATCTGGTGTAATCCCTCGCTATCCGTAACACTTTCGCCGCCAGCTATAGAATTGTCGGAGGCGATTTCGCCAATCCACAAATTGTTAAACGTAGTCTGAAGAAGATCATAAGCTGCAGTAAGGGCTTTGTCGTAATCTTCCGGGCTTCTGAAAAAGTTGTCAGCGTCTTGCTTGTAAGGAGGATCAGCGTCGACAAAATCGTCACAGCTAACAACGACCAGGAGCGCCGTCGATATTATGAAAGAGGTTATGAATTTCTTTTTCATCGCATTAGAAGTTAAGGTTAACACCCGCCATGAACGTGCGAGCCTGCGGATAAAAACCACTATCAATTCCCGCATACAGAGGTTGCGAGGCAGAGATATCGGGATCGAAGCCTCGGTACTTCGTGAAAGTTGCCAGGTTGTTGACCGCGAGGTAGATTCTCACAGACTTGGCTCCGATACGTTGCGTAACGGATTCCGGGAAGGAATATCCCAGCTGCACGTTCCGGATTCTCAGATACGAGCCATCTTCAACGTAATAGTCGGAGAATACGCCATTTGTGTTCGTGCCTATCGTCTGCCGCGGATGAGTATTCGTTGACCCCTCTCCTGTCCAGCGTCCGATGCGATACGCCAGCTGGTTAGCAAGTGGCTGTTGGCGTTCATAATTCCGAACGATTTCGTTTCCAATGGACGTGTAGAGCAACGCGGAGAAGTCAACTCCTTTGAAACGGAAGCCTGCGTTCAGTCCCATCGTTGCATCAGGAATCGGCGAGCCGATTATCGTTTTGTCTGAATCGTCGCTGAAGTTAATAACGCCATCATCGTTTAGATCGGCGTAGCGCAGATCACCGGGTTGGGCGCCTCCCTGCGTGACACCCCGTTCAGCAATTTCCTCCGCCGTCTGATATACACCCTCCGTTTTGTAGCCAACAAAGTATCCAAGCGGATACCCCACTTCCATGCGGCTCGCCACCATACCGCCAACACCAAAACCGGCTCCTGGTATAAAGTTTCCAGGCATTTCAATCACCTTATTATGTACAGTGGTCAGTGTATACGTTGCGAAGTATGAGAAGTCTCCCATAGTTTCTTTCCAGTCGAGCATCAGATCAACACCGCGATTCCGCACGTTACCCGCATTGATAATCGGACCTGCACCCCCCGGACCGTAAGCTCCCGTAATTCCGGAAACTTCAGGTTGAAACAGAAGATCATGTGTAGTCTTTATGTAGTAATCGAACGACACCCCAAGTCGATCGGTCATGAGGTTGGCATCAAAGCCGAAGTTGGCCAAATGCGTTGTCTCCCATTTAAGATCTTCATTTCCCTGGACACCGATGGCCTGACCGGTAATGAGCTGATCATTGAACGGATACACCGCTTCTCCCCCCAGCAGGGCGCGATACCCCCAGTTGCCGATTCGATCACTTCCCATTACACCATAGCTCGCCCGAATCTTGAGAAACTCGAGCAGGGAGGAGCTAAAGAAGGACTCCTCTGACACAACCCATGCCGCCGATGCAGAGGGAAAGAAACCAAACCGATTGTTCGAACCGAACTTGGTCGAGCCATCACGCCGGAGGATACCCGAAAAGATGTAACGTCCCTTCCATTGATATTCTCCGCGAAGAAAGTACGAGAGCAGTCGTGACTCATCCTGAAAGGAAGAGGTGCTGTTAAACAAATCGGCGCCATCGGCCATCGAGATGTCAGCAAACTCCCAGGCATTGTAAGGCACGTTGTACGCCGTTCCGGAGAGGCCGGACGACTTATCGGCAAGGATCGACGTACCCAACGTACCCTTCACCCGATGATCCCCAAACTCCCGGTTGAAATTGAGAAAAGCGTCGAGGTTGTAACTGAAATAGGTATTACGCGACTCGTTAACATTATTGTAAACGGGCAGCAGCTGACCAAACACATCGCGAGTCGGAGGAGTAAGATCGGCATCATGCGCAGTATTTTGAGCTTTGTTAGCACCGTAATAAACCAACGGATTAAACGTCTTGCCTTCGACAACGGCATAGTTGTAGCCAGCGCGACCGGAAAGCTCGAAGTGGTCATTTACTTTGTAAACGAGTTCCTGCTTTCCGACAACTTTATTCACCTCATTATTATTCCATGTGTTGGCAATCTGTGCCACAGGATTGATGATGTCGCTGAATTCCTCAAGATACGTGTAACGTCCCTCAGGCGTGCGCACCGCAGCAAGCGGCGAAGCGTTGATTGCGTTGTAGAGTACCGATGCAATTCCGCTCTCAGGCAACGTCCGGCGCCTCTCATTTGTATAAAGGAGAACGTTTTGGAGTGTAACCCTGGGAGCAATCTCGGTGGTAAAATTCAGACGGCCGTTGTATCGACGGTAGGAGGCTTTGTCACCACCAACAATTCCCTCCTGATCGAGGAACGATGCTCCAACCGAATACGTGCTCTTATCCGAGCCACCGTTGAGATTGAGATTATAGTTTTGTATCGGAGCCCGCTGAAAAATAGCGTCCTGCCAATCAGTGCCTTCTCCCAGCTCCGTGTTGGCATAAGGCATCGCCTGACCTGCCGCGGCATAGGCTTCATTCTTGAGGACGGCGAATTCCCGGGCGTTGAGAAGGTCTATTTTCCGGGCAGCCTCCTGAACTCCGTAATAGCCACTGAACTCGAGCGAAGGCTTACTGTTGCGTCTTCCTTGTTTGGTCGTGATATGGATCACGCCATTGGCACCGAGCACGCCATAGATAGCTGCGGACGCATCTTTTAGCACGTTGATCGACTCGATATCCTGCGGATTAAGCGAGTTAAGTCCATCAGGGTGAAAAATAACCCCGTCCACAAGGATCAAAGGATTGTTATCACCCTGGGTCGCAAGGCCGCGGACGCGAATGTTCAGCGCCCCTCCGGGTGAACCCGATGCAGTCGTCACCTGCATCCCGGCAACCTGTCCCTGAAGGGCCTGGTCAATCCTGACCGGATTTACCCGCGTGAGCTCCTCACTTCGTACCGAACTGACCGCAGCGGACAGCTCCCGTACAGTACTGGTGCCATAGCCGACAACCACGACTTCCTCAAGTGCCCGGACATCTTCGGAGAGCACCACATCAATCACCGTTCGACTTCCGATGGGCTCTTCTTGTGTACCGTAACCAATAAATGAAAAGACGAGCGTCGTCGCATCCCCGGGGACCTGCAGGCTATACCGCCCGTCGATGTCCGTGGAGGTGCCCACGCTCGTTCCCTTGACAAACACACTCACACCTGGCAGTCCGGCCTGATCCGTTGCCGAGGTAACCTTTCCCGACACAGCCCGCTGTGCAAATGCCCCTGAAATCGCCAGGATAGTCAGGAGCAGGGTTAGTAGAGTTTTTCGCATGCAATTCTGTTTAGTTTGAGAAAACGATTGCAAAATAGGTTCAACCAAGCCCCCGAACCCAAAAAAACGCTACATCAATACTACATCAAGTCGTCATTCAGACTACTACAACGCTTCGTCACAATTCGACAAATCCACATTAATACCCAAAAAACCGAGGTTTTTCATATCTTGACTGATCCGTTGCGATTATCGACCCGATACATCAACGGACCAAACTAACCCAATCTAAACCACCCGATGGAGCGCGTCCTTTCTCTAGCTTTTATCCTGGCCATTCAGGCGTCCGTCTGGGCCCAGACATTGAACGTGGGAACTCCCTTTATTCGAAACTACGCCCCGGAGGAGTTCAATGGCGGCATTCAAAGCTGGGATTTCATCGAGAATGAGGACGAAATTCTTTACGTGGCCAACAACTTCGGCCTACTTGAGTACGACGGAGCCACCTGGAAGCTGTTTCCTGTGAAAAACGGGACGAAAGTCCGTGCCGTCCATGTTGGAGGCGACGGACAGATATTTGTGGGAAGCCAAGCCGATTTCGGTTACTTCCTCCCAGACGACGTGGGAACCCTCCGCTACTATTCTCTTGCCGACAGCCTTTCTTCGGAGAACCGCAACTTTGACGAAGTATGGCGTATCTATGAAAATTCGGAGGGCACCTTCTTTTTTACGTTTAAGAACATCTTCAGATACCGCCCGGGAGAGCCGATCGAAGTGATCCGCCCCAACAGTCCACTTCAGTTCTCTTTCCAGATCAATAGCGAGTTTTATACTATTCAGGCCGGTATCGGGTTGTCCGCGCTGCAAGGCAACAACCTTCGTCTGGTTCCTGGCGGAGAATACTTCGCCAATCTTCAGGTCGTAGCCATCCTCCCCTACAGTCGGATAGGCTTACTCATTTTCACGGCTCGGCAGGGCATCTTCATTTATGATGGTGCTACGGTTCTGCCCTTCGAACCGAAAACACCGCTTGTAAAGAACGCCGTAATCAACAACGCCATTTTGCTCAGCGATGGATCATTTGCCGTGGGTACCCAAAACGACGGGCTCATTATCATCGACCGCTCGGGACATGTTCAAATGCACATCGACCGTACAAACGGTCTGATCGATCAGACGGTACACAGCCTCTATCAGGATAGTCACGACAACTTATGGTTGGGGCTAAACAACAGTATCTCCATGGTCGAACTGAGCTCCCCTTTTTCGTTGATCGATGGTAACGTTGGGCTGTCGGGGACCGGTTACGCTGCCCGTCGTGTCGGTGATATCCTCTATCTGGGAACCAATACAGGTTTATACAGGCTCAACACAACGGCAGGGGAGAAAACAGTCAGCCTGGTACCTAACAGCGGCGGACAAGTGTATCAACTGAAGACCCTGCGCGACCGGCTACTGATGGGACATCACAATGGTCCCTATGAAATACGCGGAGGGATGGCCCATGAAATTTGCCAGGAACCCGGCGTCTGGGATTTCATCCCCTTTCCTGATCGCCCAGACTACATACTAATGGGATCGTACACGGGACTCTCCCTGTTGAAAGCTTCTTCCGAAGGCATCGAACGGATAAGAAGGTTCGAGGGCTTCGACGAATCGTCACGCGTCATGGAGTTCGATGAGGCGGGCAACGTCTGGATGGCCCACGGATACAAAGGGATCTACAGGATCACCTTCGACAGCGCGCTCGATCGCATTTCTTCCATTCGTTTCTACAATTCACGCGATGGCCTTCCGGCCGACCACCTGAACAACATGGAGCTCGTTGATAACCGGCTTATCTTTCCCGCCTTGCACGGAATTTACACCTACGATCGATCGCTTGATCGCTTCCTCCCTGACGAACGATATCAGTCCCTTTTTGGCCCCGGGGAACACATCATTAAGATGGATCAGGACGTGCTTGGTAATATCTATTTTATCTCACGTCCGAGGGTTGGACGGGCGTCGTTCGACAAGTTTGGAAAAGCAACCGTAGAAGTACAGCAATTCAATAAAATTAGAGACCTCCTGAATGACGACCTGGGATTTGTTCACGCAATCGATCCGGTCAATGTCATATTCGGAGCCAAGCGGGGTTTTATTCTCTACAACGCATCGCGTCCAAAAGAGCTTAAGCCATTCAAAACCCACCTGCGGCAAGTCGTAAGTACTTCCTTTGAACGCGACTCTCTTCTGTGCGAATCATCGGGCATCAAAGACCGGCATAACGATCTGGCCCTGAGCTATGCTATGAACTCCATTCGCTTTGTCTATGCCTCATCGTTCTACGAAAACCCCGAGAAAACTGAATATCAATATCTCCTTGAAAACTTCGATCAGGGATGGTCGGCATGGACTTCAAAAACGGAGAAAGAGTACACGAACCTTCCCGAGGGACAATACACATTCCGGGTTCGGGCCCGAAATGTTTACGCTATAGAAAGCGAATCGACACCCTTCACCTTCACGGTACATCCGCCTTTTTACAGAAGTCGATTGGCCTATTTCCTCTACGTGACCACAGGTTTGCTGGTCCTGAGTCTTGCGGCTTTTCAAATCAGGAAAAGATTCCGCCACGAAAAAAGACGTCTGATAATCAAACAGGAACGCGAGTTACAGAAAAAAAATACGGAGATCCGGCAAATTACAACGCAGCGCGAGAAGGAGGTTATTCAACTGAGAAATGAAAAGCTGCAGTCGGAAGTGGAGCACATGAATCGGGAGCTTACGTCATCTACCATTCACCTCATCAATAAGAATGCACTGTTGAGCACGGTAAAGACGAACCTGGAACATCTGATGAAAAAAAATGGCGAAGCGCCGTATGACGAGCTTCGCCGGATTATTCACAACATTGACAACAACCTGAGCAGTGATGGAGATTGGAAGCAGTTTGAACTTCACTTCAACAACGTGCACGGAAACTTCACGCACCGTCTTCTGCAGGAGTATCCGAAACTGACCCCTCAGGAGGTCAAACTAAGCGCCTATCTGCGATTAAACCTCACGACCAAGGAGATTGCTCACCTGCTGAATATTTCAGTACGTGGGGTGGAGATCAGTCGCTACCGCCTTCGCAAGAAACTTGGTCTCGATCGCAATGAAAACCTCACGGATTTCATGCTGCGGTTCTAAGAAATTACTCGGAGCGCTGGTCGTTCATGACAACCTCACGGCTCTCCGGTAAGTGCTTGCGTTTCAAGGTGTAGACATGCCAGTTGTTCATAGACCGCAATGGGACGAAGACCACATCGCCAAGGTACTCCCAACCTGCCTGGCTCATCTTGTTCAGAACCCACACTACCGTCACACGATCGGTCAACTCGGTTCCATTGATGGTGATAGTCTGTTCCCGGAACCGATCAGGATACACTATCTCGTTGTACTCCGGCTCGATAAATCCATGGTCAATATAAAACACCGGTTTGATACTGGCCTTGTCGATGTAATACATCAGTTGGATGTACTCTAAATCAGGCTTGGTATTCAGATCGATACCGTTCACAACGATTTGTGCCCGCGACGAAAAGGCGGTCACTGAGAGGGCAATGCCCAGTAAAATGCTTGGTAGTTTCATCTTATGAGCGTGTCTGTTTGACTATTTATTCGCTCATAACAGCAATCGTGGCAGCATTTCCGTACAGGCGACGGGATAGGGAGATAAAACGCGGAAATGACAGTTAAGCGGGCGGTTACCCGCCCGCCTCATACACTACTGCTTCGCAAGCTCTTCCGCGGGGATAAAGGTCATCGAAAGGGAGTTAACACAATGACGAATATTCTTCGGTGTCAGATACTCTCCCTCAAACACATGACCAAGGTGGCCACCGCAATTTGCACAGACAATCTCCGTTCGTCGTCCGTCGGCATCGGGCACTCGCTTTACCGCACCTGGAATTTCGTCGTCAAAGCTCGGCCATCCGCAGTGGGATTCAAACTTGAACTCGGACGTATACAAGGGATTATTACAGCGCTTGCATAGATACAGCCCTTCGGCTTTGTTATGCTCATACTCCCCCGTTCCAGGATACTCCGTTCCTTTATAAACAATAATACGCTCCTCCTCCGGAGTGAGCTCGTTGTATTCCGACGGGTCGGCAGCAACCTTGATGTTGTCGATCTTCATGGCTCTGTGATCTGTTTGTGAATGCATAACAATGCTGTCCTGCCGGGAGTTCAGCCGACCATACGAGGAACGGAGGTTCTCCCCTCTTCACTCCGTCGTGACGATCTCAATCGTACCTCCCTTGGTAAATACATCGTGCGACACGAAATACCCGTCGGTACCTTTTCCGTCGACCACCACCTTCAGCAGCTTCCTGCCGGACTTGGGTTTGTTGATAACCACCTCCTTGCCGTTGGGCGTCGTCCAGCGTACCTGATCGAAAATCGGGACAGTGACAATATACTCAGAGTCCGCCGGTGAAAAGGGATATATTCCCAGCGCTGCGAAAACGTACCACGACGACATTTCGCCCGCATCATCCATACCACACAAGGCCAGGCCGTATTCCCCCACACCGTAGTAGTTCTCAAGAATGTTGTCAATCACCTCTTGCGACTTTTCGGGTTTTCCGATAAAGTGGTAGGAAAATGGGGCTTCATGAGCGGGCTGGTTACCATGCGCATACTGTCCGATAAAACTCGATACATTGCGTGCGATGTAGTTTGGGTTCCAGGGAAGCGTGAAGAGTGAATCAAGCTTCGCCTCAAAGGGCTTAGGACCTCCATAGAGGTCAATAAGTCCGGGCATATCATGCTTTACATAAAAGGATACCTGCCAGGCATTTGCCTCCCGGTACATGTATTCATAATAAGGATACTGCGCGTTGAATGGTGTGATCCAATGACCATCATCCAGACGACCTCTCATGAACCGTGTCGTCGTATCAAAAACATTGCGGTAATTTCTGGAGCGCTCCATCAGCACCTCGTATCGTTCATTGTCACCGAGGGCTTTGGCGAGCTGCGCCAGTGAGTAATCGTCATAAGCGTACTCAAGGGTCTTGGCAACACCCGCCTTACCTTTCGTTTCCACATGGGGAGCATCAACATCGATTTCCGCTATGTAACCCTTCTCTATATACTCCTGAATGTGCGGACGCGTGCCCCCTTCCTTTGTCGCGTTGTTCCACAAGAGCTCGTAAACCTTTTCCACGTCAAACCCGCGAATACCCCGCGCATAAGAGCCGGCGATAAACGAAGCCGCATGATCGCCATGAAAGAACGTTGGAATAAACCCGGTCTTCTCCCCAATGTCTTGCAACGACCTGATGACATCACTTGTTACCTCTGGGGCCATATTGGCGAGCAACACGACCTTGTTCCGGTAAGTATCCCATAGCGAGGGAATAGTATAGTGATTATAATCCGCCTTCACGATGTCTCCTTTAACATCACGGAATTCACCATTCGTATCGCTGCGCAGTGCTGGCCAAAGGAAAGCGCGGTAGAGCGAAGTATAAAACAATTCCTTCTGACGCTCCGTCCCGCCCTTCACGCGGATACTCGAAAGGAGCTGCTCCCACACTTGTACAGCCTTATCCCGGGTATCATCAAAAGTTGATGAAGCAATCTCCACATCAAAGTTTGCTTTTGCGTTCTCACTGCTCACAAACGAAAGAGCAATCTTCATTTCAACAACCTCGCTTTCATCGTCTTCGAGACGAAGTACAGCAAAGCCATCACGTTCCCCCTGGCGTTCTACGTCGACCTCAGCAATGTGGGTATTCAGCTCAGCATAAAAGTGAATGATTTGCCGGCCATTCCGCTGGAAACCTGTCACTGCGTTCGGACCCGCCTTTTCAATTGCCCAGTCGGACACCGGGTTATTAGCCTTGCCCAGATCAAACAGTATTCGGCGCCCTCCATTCTCCTTGAAGTTGTAGCGATGAAATCCCGTTCGTAGCGTTGACGTCAACTCAACATTCACCTGATAATCATCGAGGAATACCTGGTAGTAACCTGCTTGTGCTGTTTCGTTTGTGTGACTAAACCTCGAACCGGGATTAGCGGGATCTGCGTCGCGGCCGAGCGGAAGAACGGGTATATTGACAAAGTTCCAGTGCCCCTTGTTTGTATGAGCAAACGACACGATCACACTGTCTTCATATTCATAGCCAGCGCCTGTACCGTATTCGGTAATGGGACTGAGTTGAACCATGGCGTTAGGCAGTGACACGCCTGGATAAACCAGCCCCGCCCATACACGCCACCCGGGAGGCGGCGTGTAGCCGATAAACTCCGGATCCGTGAGTGGCGCGGTGCCGATGAGCGGATTCACATACCGGGTTAGGTTACCATCGGCAGGCAGTGACTGCTGCGACCCGGTATTGCACGCTGCCATTACCACCGCGAACGCGGCGACAAATATATTCCTCAATATTCTCATGTCTCAGTTAACGCTAATCGTTGATCGCATTCCATTTCCTACAGCATCTCCAGCTCCGCGAGTCTGGCGGCCGCCTCGATCAACATCACTCCACTCAATTGCGTGGACAGATCGGTGGTAGAACCCGGGAGCTGCCGCCAGTTAGGACCGCACATCAGACCCGGACGACGAAGGCCTTTGGAGTAAAAAGTCTCCGCATTGAATTTGAAAAACTTCACCAGATCAGCCCGGGTCTGGGCGTCGAGATCAGGTTGGATGATCAGCTCGGTGAAATAGCGGACAAATATTCCCTTGAACAATCCTCCATCGCCTTGTCCTTCGTCTCTCAGCAATCCTTCTGCGGTAACTTTCGGACTTCCCATCGAGGATTTGGCTGTCCTAATCGCATCGTTGAGGTAGGAAGTCTCTCCTGTTGCCTCATAGAGAAGAGTGGCAGCGCCAAGGTATGTACCCTGGTTGTAAGTAAATATCCAGTCCTTTTGAATCACTTCGTTCCCTCCGTCCAGAGAGATATTGTCCCACACCAGACCGCTCGAAGGATCTACGAGCGTCGCTTTCTGCCAACTGTATATATCCTTTGCCCATTGAAGATCTTCCGGATCTTCGGTGATGTTGTACAACCTCATCGCGAGGATAGCAGCCGGGGCGTTGGAGCAGGCGTTCTTGCCATAAGGAGTGTCACTTTTCCAGGTTATTCCTCCTCCGAACACGTCACTCCAGCTCTTCTTAATTTCTGTCCACAACTCCTGAGCGACAGTAAGGTATTCCTCGTCTTCCGTAGCTACGTAGGCGCGCAGCGAGGACATAGCCAGCCACTCCATGTCGTCATTGAAGACGTTAAAATAGCTACCCCCATTTCTGACCTTTATCCCGCGCAGCAGCGCCTTCATCTGAGTTGCATAGGATTCATTCCCGGTGCGGACGTAACCATCAACAAGGACATCCAATGCATGGGAATTCCACCAATAGTGAAACGTGTTGTTACCCTCGTTGTTCTGCCGAAACGTTCCGTTGTCAGACAGGAAAGTGTTATATGTAGCCTCCTGCAAGGAATCGGCCGTGGCCTCCCACGTATAGACGAGATCGTTCGGTTCTCCTTTTTTTCCATCCCTCAGCGGTCGGGGTTCATCATCGCCGCACGAAAAGATGGCGAGGGTCATTACAAACGAGATTCCCCATTGTACCGGCTTCTTCATGTATTTCATCATTTATGACAAATCGGTTATTCAGAAATCGCTCACATCGAGCAATTCAATCCTTAAGAAAAAAGGATCCGACTCTCCGAAGAGAGTCGGATCAGAAATCAATGCGGTGTAACCACGTGAGTATAGGCAGGAACCGAGGCGTTAAAGATCACTTCGATGTCTGATTCATTTTCATCAACCTGGTCCGCAAACTTAAAGCAGTTGTTCCATCGGTCACCATCTACAGGTACCATATGCCAATACGACGCGCCCGTGTTGGAGTTGGGACGGGAATTGTCTGAGTTCACGCTTCCGTACCACTCGTCAACAACGTCGCCTCCCTTGTCTACTACAAACCGAAACTTGTACCGCTCGTCTCTGCCCCAGTCTTCTTGCTTGAACTCGATAGCGGCATTCTCAATTTTCCAGGTACCGTTCCCTGCGTAAGGGATATCAAACAGAAATGTCCCATTCGGTGCAAACCACAGGCTCAGTGTTTCGACCTTAGCGATGTTTGTCGTTGCGGTGGAGAAATCGAGTCGTATTCTGTACACCGCTTCTTCTGTGACCGTAGTGGCTCCTCCTTCGACGAGTTTACCGTCTGCGATGGAATAAAGATCGGGTGTTCCTGTTTTTCTCGTCGCAAACTGATATTCACCTGGTACCAGCTTCGTATGGATTTCAAATTCAGAGGTACCGATCTTTTTAAAGAGAAGGCCATTCTCAATAGCCTCACCACCCTCGGTAGCCGAACCTGTTATGAACAACTCATCTGGCGGCGGGAAACCTGCGGGACGTTGCACTTCAATGATACGCGAAGTCTTTGCTTCTGTTACGTTGATGCCTTTTGACGACACGACCGACCATTTCAACTTACCAATAGCATCGGTCGGTATGCCGGCCATTCCGGCGATGGTATTCAAAACGGAGAACGGAAGTGTCAATCTCCGCTGCAGTCCATTCCCATCAGAAGGAATGGCATAAACCGGCTGAGTGAAGTCTCCATCCTCGCTCGCGAAGACCACTTCATATAAAACAACGCCATTATCTTCTGCTCTGGCAGCTTGCCATTCAAAAATTACCTGGCTATCAGCGCCGAGGTTGAGGAAGACATTGTCGTCGGGAGCATATAACGCCTCCACCGGACTAACGCGGGTGTGCTTTAACTCATCGTCGTCTTTACAGCTTACCAGCGCAAACACTGGCGCGAGAAGAATTAAGAGAAGAAAATTTATCTTTTTCATAAGAGTGTTATTCTAATGGTTTGAGTAGGCGATTAATTCCATTCAGAGTTCTGTGACAAGTTCGGATTCAGCAATCGCTCGTCGCGCGGAATCGGCCAGATATAATGCTTATTCGGATCAAAGGTTCGACGTTGCGCGCGGATGTAACCGTTGTCGGGCGAAGCCGGGTCGAACCGGGCACCGTGTGCCCATCCGTTCAATACATCCTCCGCAATTTTCCATCGACGGATGTCGAATATACGGAGTCCTTCCATGGCAAGCTCTACTCTCCGTTCATTTCTAATTTCGTCACGCAGTTGATCATCGCTGAGTGAAGGAAAATCGAGGGCACCCGCGTCAGTAAAGCCCGCGCGTTGGCGGAGCAGGCGGATGGTCGCATCCCACGCTGCCGCATCAAACTGTCCGGTCTCCATCAACGCTTCAGCATGCATCAACAAAACATCGGCATAACGAATCAGCATCAGGTTCAAACCAGACGCAAATCCTGTAGTGTGTGTTGGATCGAAATACTTTCGGGTATAGTATCCCGTAGGTGACTTTGACGAACCGGTCGCATACTCGTCGGTATCATCATTACTGGGATCCGATCCGGGCTCAATATAAATGGTATGCGTACCGTTCGGCCCTTGCCACTGGTAATTGTGATAAACAACGGTGTGGGTCAAACGAGGATCGCGATCAACATACGGATTGTCCTCGTCATAGCCAGATCCAGCCTCGCCAATAGACTGTCCGTTAATCATCCGATAGCTGTCAACCAACTCTTGCGTCGGCGCCAGGTTGTTCAGACGGGCACCGGCGGAGAGAGGAGCCATGTCAAAGAATTCCGACCAGGTTCTAAACTCCGGTACAAACTGCAAGCTGAGGATATCCTCCTGGCTGTACTCGTTCTCGGGTAGAAACAATCCCGGATAAGAGGGGAACAATCCATAAGTACCGTAGGCGGTGGAATTGATCAACTTATTCGTTTCTTCGAGAACATCGTCCCAGCGCCCTTCATAGAGCAGTACCCGGGCTTTTAAGGCAATCGCCGCACCCCGCGTTATTTTTCCGCGCTCGGCCGCTGCCAATTCGGTGTTCGAGGGCAGGACTGCCGCAACGGCATCCAGTTCATCGAGTATGAACTCAAGCACCTGTTCCCGTGGTGTACGCGAAATAGTACGGGCCTCTTCAATTGTAGGATCCCTATCGAGCAACGGCACATCTCCAAACCAGGTCATCAATTGGAAGTGAAGAAACGCGCGAATGAACCGGGCTTCCGCCTTCATGCGGGCGCGATCGTCCTCATTCATGTTCTCAATACGATCGATGTTCTGCAGCAGGAGGTTGGTCGTTTTTATCCCCTGATACTTCTGATCCCACTCCTGATCGAATCTCGGAAGCGATGCATCATAGGAACCTGCGGATATCGACGCGGCTCCGGCAACGTCTCCGCGTCCATTGACTGCGTTGTCCGACAAAGCTTCGTTGAAAAAGAAAAGGTTAGCGCTAAACATCTGTGAATAAGCGGTGTTCAGTACGCTCTGCGCCTTTTCAGGAGAACTCCAATACGTCAGGTCAGTATACCTGTCTTCGGGTGCCAGCTCCAACTCCTTGCAACCTGCGAGGAGCAGAACAAGCATAGTCGCGAAGTATTTATATCTATTCTTCATAACCGCGAATTAGAAAGTAATGTCTAAACCAAATCCGTAAAAGATAAGCGTCGGGTAAGCGCGCGCGCTGTTCGCTCCCGCGTGCCCCATGCTGTTGTTGAATTCCGTAAGCTCGGGATCAACAAAGCCAACTTTCGACAGCGTCAGCAGATTCTGGCCCGACACATAGGCGCGGATTCTCTGCATACCCGCTCTTGACGCAATGTCTGAAGGGAGGGTATAACCCAACTGAACATTCTTAAGCCTCAGGTAGGCCCCGTCATACAGATACATGTCGGATCCGCGACGGAAATTGTTCGTATTCGAATCGCTGCCGTTCTCGGCCAGGCGGGGATAACGCGCATTGGGGTTCTGCGGCGTCCAGTAGTCGAGCTGGTGCTTGTACATCGTCATACCGTAGTTGTAGTGGAAAGGCTCAACCGTTTCCCCACGGATCATCATGGTGCGCTTGCCGACACCCTGAATGAGAATGCCGAGGTCAAAGCCTTTGGCTGCTACCCTGTAATTGAATCCAAACGTATGACGCGGGAAAGGATTACCAAATACTACTTTGTCTTCGTCATCGATAACGCCGTCGTCATTAATGTCGACATAGCGGTTGTCACCGGGAACAACGGTTAGCCCGGCAGGAACTGCAGCACCTTCAATCTCTTCGAGCGACTGGAAATAGCCATCCCGCTGAAGTCCTACGTACGAGTGGTAAGGATAGCCCACCTTCAGCAGAATTTGCAACTCTTCCAGAGAGGTCAGGCGCTCATCTCCTTCAAAGACGAGGACCTTGTTCTGTGAATCTGCCAGATTGAACGATACATGATGGGTAAACACCCTTCCGATATGTTGGTACGTAGCGACGAACTCCCATCCTTTCGAACCTACCTTAGCAGCGTTATAGTCGGGTAGACCTGTTCCAAAAACACCCGGCACGGCAGGCGGAACAAGAATATCACGCGTAACCTTGTCGAAGTAATCCGCCGAAACGGCCAGCGCGCCATTAAAGAACTCCATGTCAGCCCCTACGTTAAACGTTGCTGCTCTCTCCCAGCGAAGATGCGGGTTAGAAAAGTTATACCCCGTTCCGGCAACCGGAGTATTGTTGAAGCCGTAGGCATTCGCGAAAGAAAAGAATGTTGTCTGATACTGATAATTTCCCACGTTCTGATTACCCAGAACTCCGTAGGAGGCTCGTAATTTGAGACTTCCTATCTGATCGCTGTACCCGCGCAGGAATGACTCATCCGAGATCCGGTAGCCCGCCGAGAATGACGGGAAGAATCCCCAACGATTGTCTTTGTGAAACTTCGAGGAACCGTCGTAACGGAAATTGAACTCTCCGAAAATTTTATTATTGAGAGCGTACCGGGCCCGACCAAAAATCGAATTCAGACTGTTCTCTGACGAGCTCTGATTTGAAGTGTATGAGCGCGGCTCTACAATTGTTTCTGTCACCGGAGTTCCCAGTTCCGGATCAGTGTAAAGGAGATATACGCCAGTTCCCCGGTCCTGATGATTTTCGTTCGACACGCCCAGGAGCACGGTGACATCGTGAACATCGTTGAAGCTCTGGTTGTATTCTACCATCAACTGTGAATTGAGCTCCAGCGTCTTCCTGCTTTCGTCGTAGGTATTCCGGTTAGCGCCGTAGACACCTTTGGGGAAGAAGTCGACCTGCATTGTGCGCCCGAACTGGTGATTCGAGTACAGGTTAGCTCCAAATACCCCACGCGCTGAAAGGAAGTTCGTGATCTTGAACTCTCCTGATACGGTACCCGCGACGTTGTCGTCGTCGTATCTTCTGAATCCACCTTTCTCAAGGATACCCAGCGAGTTGAACTCCTGAAGTACGTCGTTGGTGAGATAGCGTCCAAGTGAATCCTTCTGCGCGTAAATGCGCGGAACCCGTCCTGCATCGACCATCAACGTACTGGTAGACGATGAGTGGTCAGTGTTCTCACGACGCATATAGGCAAGCATCGTTGCCAGTTTCAGTCGCCCGACCTCAGTAGTGAGGTTCATCCGGAAATTGTAGCGCTCCAGGCCTTTATCCGGTCCGACGAAGTTGCTGCGTTGATTCATGTATCCGGCCGATACATAGTAAGAAGACTTCTCGCCGCCTCCCGACACTGCCAGGTTGTGGTTTTGTTGCAGGGCGGGTTTTGTGATCTCGTCGACGAACCATTCTTCATCACCTTTCTCGCGGAACCGACGTATCTGCTCGGGAGTATACACTACCGAATTCTTTCCGGCGTTAAAGGCAGCCTCATTACGGAGTATAGCATTCTCATAACCACTCACCGGCTCGAGGAAGAAATGCGGTGAGTTTACTCCGACAAGTCCGTTGTAGGTAACGGTCGGCTTTGCATCTGCTTTACCTTTTTTCGTAGTAACCAGGATTACACCGTTGTTCGCCCGTGAGCCATAGATGGCCGCGGTACCGGCATCTTTCAACACCGATACACTTTCGATATCGGAAGGGTTCAAAGCGTTGATATCGCCCCCTACAATGCCATCAATTACCACCAACGGAGTGTTGTTGCCGAGGGTACTGATTCCACGGATATTGATATTAAATCCGGCTCCTGGTTCAGAGTTGGGTCGCTGAATGATAAGGTTGGGGGCTGTTCCCTGCAAAGCATCGGTGAGGTTTACAACGGGACGACCGGCCAGCGCTTCGGGAGAAACCTGATCGACCGCTCCGGTTACGCTTGATCTGCGCTGGGTACCGTAGCCGACAACAACAACCTCATCCATCAGACGTACGTCCTCAGCCAGAGTAATGTCGATGACACTTCTTCCGGCGATGGCAACCTCCTGGGAGGCGAATCCGACAAATGAAAACACCAACAGGCCCTCGCTGTCTGCAGCAGGTACCTGCAATACATATTCACCGTTCACATCGGTAGTTGTGCCGATGGTAGTGCCTTTGATCAATACCGTCACACCCGGAAGGGGTAATGAGGATTCATCGACTACCTTTCCACGGACCGTATGGGTCTGAATGGGAACCGCTTCGCGGTCAAGGGCAAAGGTTTCGCCTAACGGCGACATCCATATCGCAACCACTGCGATAAAAGCCTTTGCCATGGTAACAAATCTTGGTAGAAGTTTACATTTCATACAATGGACTTTTTTTGTGATACCATCACTATTGGGTTTTGGGTTAGGGAATAATCCGGAGCTTTCGTCCGGCTGTTTTCCGTCGGTCTCATGCCGACAGGCCGTGTTACATGGGTGTTGTTATTGAGTTCATAGGTTCTGTACTATTAATAATTGAGTAACGAAGTCGCAATCGATTGTCGCCGAACACCTAAAAAAACGCCTGGAAGGCGTCAAAAAGTGCCCTGACATAACACTCTCATCGCTAAATCGTTTAAGCATAATCGCGCGAAACGACGCCCTATGATATTCCAATTCTTTTTATGCGGCAAGCTTATCCGGGGGAATTTTTAGCAACTTCCTGTTTGCGTCGGCGGAAACGCCCTCCACCACCGTAATTTAGAAGATGCCGTCGAACAGATCCTTGTGAAACTTTCCGCCCCATTTCCCGATATTGTCCCGAAATCTGTTTTCCATGAGAAGAACGCTATACATCCTAATCCTTCTTTTTTCATCCACCACCCTCCTGGCGCAGGTGAAACTGCCACAAATCTTCGGAGACCATATGGTGCTCCAACGCGATCAACCCATTGCCATTTGGGGATGGAGCAGTCCTGGCGAACAAGTCACTGTCCAATTCAATAAACAAACCAGGAAAGCCAGGGCAGACAAAAACGGCAAATGGAAAGTCACTCTCAATCCAGTGCCCGCGGGTGGGCCGTATGTATTAACGGTTCGGGGCAAAAATACCATTACCTTCAGCGATGTGCTGGTAGGAGAAGTCTGGATCTGTTCAGGGCAATCCAACATGGCCTGGACAGTTCAAAGAAGTATGGATGCGAAACAGGAAATTGCAGAAGCCAACTATCCCCGAATCAGACATATCAAAATTCCGACCGCCATCGCAGCGACGCCCCAGGACGACGTTAGCAAAACGAACTGGAAGGTTTGTTCCCCTGAAGAAGTCGGCGACTTCACCGCTGTTGGCTACTTCTTTGCCCGCGAAGTATTGAAAGAGATTGATGTTCCGATCGGTCTGATCAATAGTTCATGGGGCGGAACACACATCGAACCATGGACTAGCCGTGAAGCTTTTGAGAACAGCGATGAGTTTCGCGATATGATCGCCGCGGTCGGAGAGATCAATCTCGACTCTGCGCAGAAAGAGAACGAACGCGCCATTGTCAAGAACATTGAAAACCTTCAGGGACCGTTGACGCAAGCTGCGCCTGCGGCATGGAAGGAAATATCGTTTGATGATCAGTCATGGCCTCGAATGGCTATTCCCGGATTAGTCGAACGAAGAGGCGTAGGTAACGTAGACGGGACTTTCCTGTTTCGCTACGCTTTTGACGTACCTCAGCAAATGGCCGGAAAAGAGGCACGACTCCACTTAGGGCGTATTGATGATGCCGATGAAACGTTTGTCAACGGAGTCGCTGTGGGCGGGCTGTCCGACGCGCAAGTACAACGGGTGTACACCGTTCCGGCCGGCGTACTCAAAGAAGGCAGGAACGTTATAGCCATCAGGGTCGAAGACAAGGCAGGCACGGGCGGTATCGCTGGTCAGCCGGAGCAGATCCGAATAGAAGTTTCCGGACGCAGTATTGCCCTCGCTGGAGAGTGGTCGTATCGCGTCGAATCACTGACACGGATTAACGGCAATGTCTCCCCCAATCAATTCCCAACGCTGCTCTTCAACGCCATGATCAATCCCCTGATCCCCTATACCATTCGGGGAGCACTGTGGTATCAGGGCGAGAGCAATGTAGGACGGGCCCAGCAGTATCATAAAGCCTTCCCGTTGATGATCAACGACTGGCGTAACAAGTGGGCTTTGGGCGACTTTCCGTTTTACTTTGTACAGCTCGCCACCTATAACGCCGACAACGGCAACAGTGCAAATGGAAGCGCGTGGGCCGAGCTACGGGAAGCGCAAACCGCTACACTGAGTCTGCCCAATACAGGCATGGCCGTCACAACCGATATCGGCGATCCGAACGATATACACCCCATCAACAAACAGGACGTAGGCAAACGACTCGCTGCCATGGCTCTTAACGATGTCTATGACAAGAAGCGCATCTGCTCCGGTCCCGTCTACGAATCGATGAAGAACGAAGGAAACAAAATCGTCCTGACCTTCTCCCAAACAGGAGGTGGACTCGTTGTCAAGGACAAGTATGGTTACCTGAAAGGATTTGAGATTGCAGGCTCCGACAAGAAATTCCATTACGCTCAGGCGTACGTTGACGGAGACAAAGTCGTCGTATTCAATCAGAATGTCACCGATCCAATAGCCGTGCGCTTCGGCTGGGCCGATGACGCCGGCGATTGCAACCTGTACAACCAGGAGGGCTTTCCTGCCGGACCTTTCCGCACCGACGACTGGAAAGGCGTTACCGATGGTGTAAAGTACGCACCCGTCAGCGCGCGATAGAAACGCTGGAATAGAAACAAGAAAGCCGCGTGGATATTTCCAACGCGGCTTTTTTTTGTCAGCGATCCCGATAACCTCTGGGACGAACCGCTGGCATACCAACAATCAGTCAGGATGAAATATTGGATTTGACAGTTCTTGGGTCATTCATTCCTGAGGATTTTCGCCGCGTAGCGCGTGCCACTATCAAAGTGTTCGGTCCCTATAATTACAAAGATATTGCCATAACACACATCAGACCAGCAATCAATTGACCGCAAGGAACGGGCGGCTCTTTCGGCGTATTGATCAAGGGTACACGGGAGAAACAAGAATTCAGTGACAGCACCGCTATCAGTCCCCAAAAACGTGCTGTTTATTCTCTAGCAGCTCATCTTGAATTATCTTGTTGCCACACGTAACCTCTCAACAAAATCCAACTTTATCAGCTCCCAATGCCTCCCCCTTAAGCAGACCGGAGTAAAGTCTTCCTCAGCCCGCTCGAAGTTGACAAAGTTCTCACGGATAACTTTCTCATCATGACTATGCGGATATCGTTGTTTATGTAAAGCGATCATTTGTTCAATCGAATATTTCTCGATCAACTCATCCAGATCCCAGAAATCCTTCTTCCTCGCTTTGCGCTGAACGATGTCGATCTTCATTGCTATTATCTCCTCAACCGTAGCCAGTCTGTAGCTACCGAGCTTCAACGCTGGCTGGATGAAAGTCTCAGTGCAAAACAAATCCAGTTTTACACTCTCATCCTTCGAATGACCCACCAGGTATGACACCCCCATTCCAACAGGTCCCGGTGCCAAATCAGAAACGTATTTGAACGTCTTCCGAAGAAATTTATCTATAGCGGTGAAGTCG
>CAZHIQ010000001.1:343511-358528 GCA_964532595.1 uncultured Roseivirgaceae bacterium | reverse complement strand
CATCACAAGGGGGTCAGCTTGCTGGATTAGGGGGTCAATGCCGCTGGAATAGTCAGCCAGTAACGTTGTCCGTCAAGCCGGTACGAGACTCTATTGGATCGTACCTCAGTAGGCCGCTGTTAGGGTGACCAGAAGTCGGGTAGTGAAACTGCACCGTTGAAATAACACGGAAACATAGCGGAGGAGCTTGGTCCCCGATAGATCAAAAAAGTTGACCAACGACGAAGCACTGGCCTGAACGAAAGGTTACAGGACGGTAAGTGGGCAAATGTGGCTCTCCAATAGAAGCTTAAAAAAACCATAGACACTTTGCTTATAAGTTGTTCAATAATACCGCAGGAGATGGGCTGTCATTTTTTTTGACAGAAACCCCTCTAGGGCTTACTGTTTTTAAGACTTATCGTCTAGGGCTACTATCGGAGGCTAATGACTATCATCCCTATGTAACTCAAATGAAAACTCCACCTAGTGGACGGTCACAGTATGGAACAAACTTACCCTATAGAGGAATCAATAATGACAGGGGTTTGGGGATTAGTGAGCGAAGCGAACGTCCAATCCCCAACCTTCACCTTCTGTAAAATCAAAAAAGAAATTAGTGCAATAAGGCCGCAACCCCAATCGCGCCATCCATCCGAGCGACAAGCCGACATAGCGGTACCTGCTAAGGAGCCTGGGGCAATTAGCGATCAACCAGAAAATCATCCGGTCTAAGAAACGAGTTTTAAACTTGAACCAAGTGAAGAGTTTTTTAATCCTTAAATGGTACTGTTTCGAGTCATCACCGACAGACAGCTAAGATTCAAACTAAGTTGTGTCAGTATTTTAGTCACCCTTTTTCTGATTAAAGAGTAATGTTGGGGAGCAGACGTTCACTCGCTACGCTCGCTCACTGCTCCCCAAACCCCTTGTAAAAAAAACAGTTTCTGCGCAGGGCTGGCCTACTCTAACGCTTTCCGTTCTCACCAATTTGACTTATCAGCCTCACATTATCTTCACCTAAAAACTTCGCAATGAACGACAAGTCATGCGTTGCCGAATACACAACCTTGAGGGGTCGCTCTGGCTCTACTGTGTAATTCTTGAAACTCGGTGGGAGGCTATCTTCAGAAATAAACCACACAATCCGCAGGCCACATGCGATCGCTGAATAGAATGTCTTTCCATTCCTCTTGTGTCGTAGAATTTGCGACATGAATGCCTGAGAATCCGGTTCTAGCCGGGAAAACTGTAAGAGTAATATCGGGTATCTGTCATCGGGTAAACGTCCGCGAATAATTTTTCTGACCGTCTCTCCATGACGTTGTCCAAGGTCCACGGCACCAAAAAACGGCAACCTGCTCACGTGGGCCCGCCAGAGGATGCTTAGAAAAAACAGTTTCATCCAGTCTGACTTCACATTGTCAGCCTGCTTCCATCGAACGCGCGGATCATTGATGCTGTAATATTCTCGAAGCCCAAGATCCATTTTTCCATACCCCCAAAGGACTCTCGCTGCATAATTATCCAACTCCCCTAGCACCTCCCTATCACATTCCAAGCACAGGATCGAATCATCCCTGAGTCCCTTCCTTTGGTACTTCGAGGATGCTGATTCTTGGCTAGTAGTGACTTCTGTATACCTATGATTTGAATCATACAACTTTTTATACATGTGTTCAGGAAAGATATGGGCCTTGATCAGATCCTTTTCTTTCCGACACAGTAGACACATTCCCTTCTTAGTTGCCATGACTTGACCCGATTACGAACCAAAGACCTACTATCAAAGCTCATAAAAAATCTTCAGAGTTCAAGGAATTCCGCGTCAGCCATCCTTTCAAACCTAGGCCACATGGATACCACACCGGATGCCGGGAACTGGGGTCCGAAGAGTGTCCTGGGTAATATTCACCGCTCATAACGGTATAATGAAAAGGGGCATTACGAATGAACTTTTAAAAAAAACATTTCTTATCTTGAAATGTATGGAGCCAATGTCTCCAACATCCTCAGCATCTTGTAAAAATCCTGAAAGTATATCAAGAACGCCCTACCTATGTGTCGAGTAGTCAAGCTCAGAATTGCTATTATCAACACTCAGAAACAACCGATAGGCAGACTTATTCAAGCCTTACGAATCGATCCTAACATAGAAGTCAGCTCCTACTCCACTAATGACTCTACGCCAGATGTAATACTACTCAATCTCCGTTCTCTTAGCGACTTACCAAATGACCTTATCAATTCAGAAAAAGCCAATGTCTCCCTTAAAACGGTTATAGTCTCAGATCAGCTTGGTATTTACGATTTGGCCGCAAGTCTCTCAAAGGGCATCGCTGCTATTCTAAGCCAGGATGAGGATGTTGAAGCCTTCTATGATGCCTTTCACATCATCAAAAAAGGTGGGATGTATATATCTCCTGGAATCACGGGCAAGTTGGATGAACTTAACAACCGCAAGAACCATAGCAGACGACTAACGTTTCTTAGTACATCCGAACACCAAGTGCTTCAGCACATTTGTGATGGCTTGAGTAGTCGCGAATCCGGCCGCCTATTAAATCGCAGTCATCGTACAATTGAGGAATACCGGAAAAACCTTTACACCAAATTCCAAGTTCGCTCAAAAGCACAATTAATCATAAAAGCCACGACCCTCAATATCGTATCCCCGGTTCTTGATCAGGAAACCTGACAAAAGCATTGCGCATCAGGAAAACCTGACAAAAACTTTGTGACAAATCAGGAAAACCTGACACAAAAACCCGTAGCTCTACGGGTTGACATGACCTTCATCTCCTTTCTAGATTGGCATTACTTTGCAAAGTGGCTGCGCCGAACAGCATTTCGGCAACCGTAACCAGTCGGTAACTGGCAGACCGTAAATGAACCAATCATGGAAAAATTATCAAATCAAGAAATGCAGCAGTCCGAAGGTGGAATCATCATCGGCTTGGTAGGTTGCGCATTACTCGGACCTCTCTCTGTGGGATGTCTTGCAGCACTGACTGTATCGTTAGTTCTGGTAACTGCAACAGAAGCCTACTAATCATAATAAGAAGCCGCCGTTGGGTGGCTTCTTTCCCAGAATCTTCCCAGTCCCCAACCTTGCGGCCAACTTTCGATTCAATCACCGTTCCAACTGATACATGACCACACAAGTAGCTGTTGATCAAAAAACCAATTGGATATCTACCTTAACATGGTGGAAAGTCTTTGCGATTGCCGTTGCGCTTCAGGCATTTGCCCAGGTTCTATTCTATTCGCTGGTGTTCAATGAATATAACTTGTATTCATGGTATTCTGACGTGCTCAATGAGCGCGACTTTAACATGCTCATCAGGAAAACTGAGATAGCCTCACACTTCAGCTACCTTGTTCTTCTCGGAATGGCGGTCCTTCGAGTAAGCATCTATGGAGCAACGTTTTTCACCGCAGGGCTTCTAAGCAACGAATTCAATCTGGACTCAGGAACAATTGTGAATATTGCTACTGTCAATGAGTTAATTATCACATCGAAAATTCTCTTGAAAACTGTGTATTTTACACTAGTCCCACCTGAATCCGTTCATGCCCTATCAATGACTCCGTTCTCAGCATACTATCTTTTTCAATTTCCTCAACACGCGGATCCGTTGAACATCATACTCAGGCAGATAAACATTTTTGAAATCGCATCACTGCTGTGGTTCAGCTACGCCATTTCCATAAACACCAATGCGGCCTTCGGCCGTACACTTGCCCATACCACGCGATATTATCTTTTCCTTTGGATAGTCTGGATTCTCATCATTGTCCTTGCCACTATATAGCCATGAAGTCAATTTTACGATCCATCGTCTTCATTATCGTCACGATCATAACAACGATTATGTTGATTGTTGTATTCTACTCGAGTGGTTCCAGCGAAGATTCGGATAAGACAGGAACAACACTAAGAGATGTGCGCACGAGTGCATCTTGGAAACCATCGGATCTGATAGAAAAACATCCCTATGTCATTGTCATGGTCGGAGACCTGAATTGTTCTAGTTGTCGTACGCTTTATGGAGACATCGAAAGCGATTCAACACTCTCCATAGGATCAAAAACATGGATTCTCGTTCTTCCTCCGGGGCAGGTCCCCGATAGCTCGAGTCGGGTCTTTGATGTTTATCAGTTGGACCACTCGAGCTCTTCTTATCCACAAGACCTGGTCGCAACGCCTACTATAATGGCGTTCCGATATGGTCAGCAAATCTTTCGTCACGACGGATACATAAGCAAAGACAAGTTGGTAAAAAAGCTGAGCACTCTCTATGAATAAGAACATACTTCGCAGAGCAAAGCATGCGTTCATCCTTCAAGAAGGGCAGTCAGAATGTGGTCCAACCTGCTTATCTATTGTCGGTCGGTTTCTCGGACACCCTGTCTCCCCGCTCGATGCCCGGTTACGGGCCGGAACATCCCGCACCGGGACTACACTTCATGGCCTACTCCTTGCAGCGCAACAGCTTGGCTTCAGCGCCGAGGGGCTTAGAGGAAACTCTTTGGCACTACGCACACATGAGGATCCATGCATTCTTTTCGTTACAGTTGAAAACGGTTTACAGCATTTTGTAGCACATCTAGGTTTTGATGGCAAAAAACACATCATTGCCGATCCCGCTAAGGGTGTTTTGACACTTAACGAAGATGAACTGGATGCGCTTTGGCCAACGAAGAGGCTATTGAGCATAAGCAGTCAGCACGGTAGTCAGAAGCGATCACCTAAGATGCTGTCATTGTCGTGGCGAAAAGGGCTTGAGTTCGTCGGAGTCCCGATTCTTTTTGGTGTTATTGTCTCAGGTCTAGGGTATGCACTCGCCTTCTATGTAAAGGGGCTGCTCGATGATGTTCTTCCTGAGCGCAATATTTCGCGTCTCTTCGAACTTTCAATTCTAATGTTATTTCTTCTCCTGGTACGGGCAGTAATAAACTACTATCGGGCAACTGTAGTCAACATCTTGCATGAACTCGTCTCGCGTCCAATTTCCCGGCGGTACTTGACCAACTTGATGTCCCTTCCGCAAGAATACTTCGACGGCAAGAATACGAGCGAAATACAATCAAAGTTCTTGGAGGGCCAGCGCATAGCACAAATTTACCAAGTCTTTGTGTCGAACCTTCTCGTTGATCTGTCCATGTTCATTATCACATTCATATTTCTGTTTGTCTTCCTAAATTTCATAACTGCTGCTCTGACCCTGGTCTCTATCATTGCCTTAGCTGCATTACTGTATTTTAGGGCTAATAGCATCAACAAGCTACAAAAGCAGGTCGCAAAAAGCTCATCAATATTGGAGCTGACCTTCAGCGAAATCACCCAAAACATAACGCTAATAAAGACATCCGCCTTATTCAAAACAGTGACACAGCAATTTAACAGAACAGTTGATGAGGCAATGGGTGATCGAAGGTCATATGCAACATCGGTAGCCCGTTTCAATCTCTTGCTCGACATATGTGCATCGGTTGTGCTCATATCCCTGTTGGCACATATTGGTATTCTGGCGATTCACGGTGGGATTGAGGCAGGGAACCTCCTCTTTTACATCTTCTTGGTTGGCTCTCTAATAACCTCTGCCCCTAGGCTAGTAGTGTCCCTGATTGAGGTAATGGAAGCGAAAGTCCTATTTAGCCGAAACACTGAATTCCTGAGATCGGCGACCCAACTCCAAAGTCCTGTAACTCCTCACCCTGCACAAAATGTCCCTACTTTTACCAAACTGGAAGTCAAGGATGTGACCTTTCGGTATATTGGCCGGAAGGCACTGTATGAACGCCTAAACGTCGAGTTCACAAAAGGCAAAATGTATTGTGTAGTTGGCCGCAGTGGATCCGGAAAATCAACGCTTTTGAAGCTCCTCGTTGGCTTGCTCAAGCCACAATCGGGATGCATCAAAGTCAACGAGGGAAAATGTTCTTTCCAAGAGGCTATTTCGGTATCATTCCAGTCGCCACAAATAATGTACGGATCCGTCCTTTACAATATCGCGCTAAGTTCGGAGCAAGCGATGTTAGATTCAGCACTAGCGTTCATTGAGGAAAACGGTGCCATGCCCTACATAGCACAACTTCCGTATGGTGCCGCAACAATCGTGGGATCCGGAGGCATGCAGATATCAGCAGGTCAATCACAATTGATATGCCTCTTGCGTGCGCTTTTTCAAAACAAGCCACTTATACTTTTAGATGAACCAACCGCATCAATGGACAGGGAACTGGAACGATTCTGTTGTGACTTACTGCGATGGGCAGTTGACAAACAAGGATCTACGGTAGTAGTGTTTTCTCATAGTGAAATCTTTATAGAAATTTCGGACGAAACTATGGCCCTGGAACAGGGAAAACTGGAACGACTGGCAGAAGTTTAAAGATGCGGACGCTTTATACTCCTCTTGACTTAGTTGGAATAATTGGCTTAATTAAAGAAACCGCTGTCCTATGGTGATCGATTTTTTGGCATTTCGTTTACGACAGTCATGGAGAGTCGCCAGGGATATTGGCTGGGTGGCCTCTGTAATACTCTTCTTATTACTTCCATTTCTGGCGATTTCCTACAGTCTGCAGCCAGTAAACGGCCTAACCGTCACCCTCACACTTTGTTTAGTCATAATAAGGCTTGGTATATGGCACAGGATGAGTCGTCATAGCCTAAGCCTGTATACGGGGCGTATACGCCCGTTCATCTCAGATTGTATACTTGTTTCAACGCCGTTTATCGTAACACTCGCTTATGGTGCGCAATACGTATATGTCGCAACTGTACTACTTATAGCGATATTATCTGTAGCGCTGATATCAAGAACGGTCGCGCCCTTAAACATTCGATTACCGAAAGACCTAAACATCTTCGGACTATCAGGAAGTGCGGATGCAGTTGCGCTGAACCGAAGATTTCTTTTTGTCGTCCTCGCGTTATATGCATTAACGATCGCGTTGACACTGGTAACCAAATCGTTTATTGTCAGCCTTATCGGGATGTTCGGAGTTTTGAATATTTGGCTCTCCATCATTTTGAAAGAGGAACCAATGAGCGTCCTTCTGCTTCATAGCAACAGCGGCATCAGTTCATTCATTTTGAGAAGAATAGCCGATAGCACCATGAACTACGTTAAGCTGTCATCACCCTTGCTTGTCTTATCTATAGCAACCCAGGCTTTCAATTCAGATCCGCAGTACGCCATTACTATTGTAGTATTCCTTTTACTGGTATCCTCAGTTCCCCTCGCGCTTCTGATAAAACTTTCGGACATTAACAATAGGAAGAGGAACGTAATTGTTTCAGGACTCGCCCTCGGGGTCTTGTTATCCATAATGATTCATCCAGTCATAGTCATAGTAATGCTTTTCATTTGGCTGTGGGCGGGTGTGTCTGCGTACAAAAAAATGAAATTAATCTTTCGGGCATGATTACGTTGGACGGTGTAACGCTCAAATTGGGCAAAAAACAGATTTTGGATGATATCAATTACACGTTCTCATCTGGAAAAACATATGGAATTATTGGAACAAACGGTGCTGGCAAGACGACACTATTGAACTGCATTTCTGGTCTTAACAATCAGTTTAATGGAAACATTTCAATAACACCAGAGTTCCGCCATAGCATTTCATATCTTGAATCGACGTTGATATTCCATGACCGAATGAAAGCAGGTGAGTTCGTTCAGCTCTGTCTAAGGGCAAGAAAGATAACCGGATACGACATCAACGCGGCCTGCCAATCATTTGAACTCCCCGCACATGAATTCATAGACACGTTTTCGTCCGGGATGAAAAAGAAGTTGATGCTGCTCGTATTCTTGCTGATTAAAGACAAAGTAATACTGCTTGATGAACCATTCGCTAATCTCGATGCTGAAGCGATCCACCTACTAACTGAAGCAATTCTTCGCATTAAGGAGATGGGATCGACAGTTATTATCACTTCGCACGACATCGGATCACTCCTTAACTGCAGTGACCGACTTCTTCTTATAAATGGAGGAAAGATCCACCAGGATGAAGATGCTGCAAATGCGGGTGAAATGGTAAGAACTTATCAAGGTTTCTTAGAGGAAAGCAAGCAGACATTCTTGACTACAGTAGGGTTAGGATAGAAATTTCGTCGTAGCATTAGCTGGCTGTTTGATAATGTAATTACGCGGATCTAAATTTTTTAAAAAATTTTTTACGCCCCCTGTGTGGCTGACGACATCTAGCTAACCCCCCGGGGGGTCGCCGCAGAAAAATTCCAATACTGAGGGCCGATATTGTAAATCCACATTTAGAAATCGCATTTACGTCCGGACCAAAAGAAAGGATGCACATCAAAATCCGCTCATTTAGGCTTTGATCCTTGGGTCCGAATGCGTTGCTTATGGATTGTAAAATGGCTAAGACTCGTCTAGGTGTTTGATAGTGTGCGGCGAAATGATCGGAAATTGGGTTCAGGATTATGGAAAATAGGTTCGAGGAGTAAGTAAAACGATATTCGTTACTGAAAAGATGCACCTCCGGAATATCCACCTGCCATCGGTTCAATGCCCTTGTGATATCCAATCCTTACGGAAGTATCATAAATTGCCAATTCTCCGAATCGTTCTTTTTTGCAGGCGGTAACAATATCGAAAATGGCCTCGAAGTCATTCGCAGTGTTAAGTTCTTCAGCTCTGTTCTTCAGCTGCTCCGCGACAGCCCGGCTAGCGTCGTAAGGGACCCCTCGCCATTGGCCGTCCTCGCCGCAGTAAACCTCTTGGTGATTATGTCTGATAGAGAATTCCTTACCGTGCGTCCAAAGCTTAAAGAATCCGTTTGCGGCATTTTCGATCACCTTCATGAAGTTTTTGAGCTGCCGGTAATATCCGAGGTAGTGCCCGAGGTAATGCAAGTGGCTCGGAAAAGAAAACCGTTGATTAATCGGATTTCCATAGGCGTCCCGCGACTTGAAAAAACTATAGGATTCAGTTTGATACTGTTGGACGATCTGCACCAGGTTCATCTGGATTCAGGACAATTTACACGATCTTGAAATATAGGACTTATAAAAAGATATTGCATTTAAATTCGGGCAACCGGCTGCATGGCGCAATAACAACGGCAAAATGTTCTGCAATTTGTTCTGCAACAAACGAAAAGAGCCTCGCCGGGCATACCCTACGAGGCTCTCTAAGTCCTTGATTTTCAATCAGTACCAAAGGTGGGAATCGAACCCACACTCCCGAAGGAACACGATTTTGAGTCGTGCGCGTCTACCAATTCCGCCACTTTGGCTTGGCTTCGCCGGCGCTCTATTGGGAGGGTTCACTGCATCGGCTCTGCAATTCGCCCTAAAGCGCCAGCGAAGGAAGAGCGCAAAGATGGGAAAAAGTGTCAAAGTGTTAAAATGTTAGGGTGTTAAAGTTTTGGTAACCCGGAAAAATCAGATCGCGCGGTCGGGCGATTGTCCCATCCGACCCGAAAATCGCAATAGCTTGGTAAGCTGTTACCGCGAATAGGCCTCCTCCTTGTCACCGGAGGTGACTTGGTTGCCCCCCTACGTCCAGGCGAAACAGCGCTGGGAGGAAGACAAAAAGGGGATGGATATGCTGCCGTGGGGCGGTCGACGTCTCAGGCGTGGTTCGGGTCGGGCTTTTCCAACGCACCCGTTACGTGCTGGTGTCGGAACGGTGAGATCGATTTGGGAGAGGTTGAGAATACCTCCATGGGTGAGGCCATCTTCCGACAGTCCCTTGCAGATTACTGCAACGGCAGATCTATGTCTGTTTACTTCTTTGCGCGCTAGTACTGAGATGAAAGAGACGGGCAACACGAATACGATTCGAACGCGGGTGACATGGCGTAGTGCCACCGTAATGGATCGTATCCAGAAAATGCCAGTCAACGCCCCTAGGGGTATCTGAATTTCCCTACATAAATTCTAAAGCTGCTCGGGCACGAAGTTTTTCGCTTTCCTCCAGGCGGTCCGTGATGGAACGCTTCCTGTGGAGGTTTGTCTCAATTCATCATTACAAAGCGGTGTTTTGAGACCTCTAAGGGGAACGTCGGGGTAATGTTCTAATTCAGCGAGGAATTTCAAGGATGACCTTACGTTGTAATTCGATACGGTGGCAGCTGTCGTACGCCTCCACTCGGCGGGCCATTCTGCAGGTCGTCGAAAGACTAACCAGTACGAGCGCTGTATCGATACCAGGGATCGTCTTCCAAGCGGCCGTTTTATCCAGAGAAATCCACACTTCATACAACGGGTCGTACACTTGCTCTTTAGCACACAGCCCGAAAGCTCCTGTATCCTCCGGGGCTGTCCGTCACTCGTCTCCCTCAAAGCAGCGCCTGCACGCTGTTGATGAATCGTTTCAATCTAACCATAAACTATATGAATTGTACTCTCTACCTATTCAAACGCAGTTTCCGGCGTTCGGTCAAGAGCGCTCTTGCTGTCAGCGTACTGATAGTGATGAGCTTGATGTTGGCCAACGCCGTAAATGCTCACGCCATCGAAACACCGCTGCAACAGCGGCAAGTCACGGGTATCGTAACCGATGATTCCAACAGCCCACTGCCTGGCGTGAATGTGGTCATCAAAGGCAGTACTACGGGAACGGTAACCGATATGAATGGCGAATACACTATCGCAGTTCCGGATGGCAATACCGTGCTCGTATTCAGCTTCATCGGATACATGACTCAGGAAGTGCCCGTCGGAATGCAAAGCAATGTTAACGTTCAGCTTGCCACCGATGTGCAGACGCTCTCTGAGGTTGTTGTCGTTGGTTATGGAACCCAGAAGAAGTCGGATCTCACGGGTTCTGTGGGACAGGTTTCTTCAGAAGAGGTGTTGCAACGACCGGTCACTAACGTGTTGCAGGGCTTGCAAGGCCGTGTTGCCGGCGTCAATGTCTTTCTCAACTCCGGATCTCCGACGGCTAGCCCGCGCGTAGTGATACGCGGGATGGGAACCATCAACTCTTCCTCGGGTCCGCTCTACGTGGTTGACGGGGTCGTTATGGAAGATGTGGCATTCCTCAACCCTTATGACATCGAAAGTATGGAAGTCCTCAAAGACGCATCGTCGACTGCCATCTACGGTGCGCGCGGGGCGAACGGGGTTATCCTCATCACCACCAAGCGAGGTGCGCGCAGCGAAGGACTTGTCGTAGGTTATGACGGCTACGTCAGCATGGGCATGCTCCGGAAAAAGATGGATGTTATGAACGCCGAAGAGTGGCTAAGTGTAGTGGAACGGGGTATTGCCAATTCGCCTAAGTACAATCCGAATCAAAACCCGGTTTTCACGGCGAACGATCCCGCACTCTTCGATGCAAACGGAAATCCGCTTTACGATACCGACTGGCAGGAGGAAGCTACGCGCACTGCTGTATCGCACAATCATCAGATTTCCCTGCAAAGCCGTTCCGAGAAGTCCTCGCTTGGAACGTTCATCAACTACGCGAACATCGAAGGGATAATGCTTAATAGCTGGCTGCAGCGTATCAATGGTAAGATTGCTTACGATGCGCGACCGCAGGATTGGTTCTCCATGGGAATGAACCTTTTGGTGAATTACACCAAGGAGAACGCTGTTGAAGAAGGTGGGGGCGGGCAGGTACCGCGGCGTACCATGATCGAGATGCCTCCGATTTTCCCGGTCCGTTTTCCCGATGGAACCTGGAGCAACAGCCAGATGATTTCCGACGAGTATCTGTTGGAAGCAATGGCCAATCCGGTTCACATGCTAAAGACTGAGGAGCGCCTGAGAAATCGTACACAGCTTTTTGGAAACCTTTACTTCACTTTCCACCTTGCCGAAGGGCTGGACCTGAAGACACAGTTCGGATTTGACAGTCACCGCCGGTTGTTCCGCCGTTACGCGCCCGATGACCTGATTAATATTTCAGCCAACCAGGGTGGCGTGGCCGAGATTGAAAACCAGGATGTGTTTTACTGGCAGGAAGAGACCTTCCTCTCCTACAACCGGGAAACAGGCGATCACCGCATTAATGCAGTGCTCGGACTGAGCTGGCAGGAGCGGATGTATAATCAGAATTATGTTTACGCCGAGGGCTTCGCTGACAACTTCCTTAAGTACAACAACATTGAAGCTGCCGCGCGGCCGGGAGCACCTACATCGGATCACGACCGGTGGGCGATGAATTCATACTTCCTGCGTGCAGGGTACACGTTACGTGACAAATACATCATCACCCTCACCGGTCGCGTGGATGGTTCTTCGCGATTTGGGGAAAACAACAAGTATGGATTCTTTCCTTCAGCAGGTATCGGCTGGATGATTTCAAACGAACCCTTCCTGGCGGATGTGCCCGCCCTCAGTGCTTTGAAGATACGGGCGAGCTATGGCGTAACGGGGAACACCGAGATCCCCACATATCAGTCGCTGGCTACCGTGTCGTCCGGAACGACGTTGCTGAACGGAGTACGTTCCCCTTACAGTTACGTGACCCGTCTGCCGAACCCCGACCTGTCGTGGGAGAAGACACATCAGTTTGACATCGGCTTCGAACTGGGGCTGTTTGAAGAGCGGGTTTCACTGGAGTTTGATTACTATCGCAAGCTCACAACGGACTTGCTACTCGACAGGCCTGTACCTAATTCGACCGGTTTCTCGGGTGTACGCGACAATATTGGCGAGGTGTCGAACCGCGGTGTTGAGGTATTGCTTAATACAATGAATATCAACCGGCCGAACTTCACCTGGCAATCGACACTGAATTTCAACTACAATCGGAACCGTATCGAAAAACTCGGCGAGAATGACGAGGATATTTTCGGTGGTCCTAACTGGGTAACGGGAAGTCAGACCATCTTCCGCGTAGGGGAGCCGATAAGTTCGTTCTGGGGTTATGAGCGCTATGGCACATGGGGGACGGATGAGACGCCACCGCCGGGTGTGTTGCCGGGACAGGCGAAGCGATCTGCTGAGCCCACGATCATCGGCCAGGGTATCCCGTCGTGGACAGGAAGCTTTATCAACAGTCTGCGCTACGGAAACGTGGATCTTACTGTCGATCTGCAGTTCGTTGCTGATGTAGACATCATGCAGCAGTACTTCCATTCGGTGGAAGACCGGTCAGGTATTGCCAACGGGTTGAGAACTATTCTGCAGGGCTGGACACCAGAGAATCAAAACACCATGATTCAGGAGATCCGCCATCAGGGATATGGTGGACAGGACAGTCAGGTCGATAGTCACTGGATCACGGATGGTTCCTATTTACGGGTGAACCAGATATCACTGGGCTACAACTTTGGGGCCGGTATGCTTGACCGCACCGGACTCAACATGCTACGAGTTTACGCCAGTGTTCAAAATGCCTGGGTCTTCCACTCCGATGCCTTCAAAGGCTATGATCCCGAGGCAACGTCATGGGGCGAGCAATGGACGCAGAATATATTCTTCTTCCAATATCCGAAGCCACGAACGTTCACGCTTGGTGTTAATCTTCAATTCTAATCACGCTTCCTATGAAACTGAAATATATTCTTGTCTTCTTCATAATCTTTACGCTGCTGCCGGGATGCGACGACTTCCTGACGGAAAAGCCGAAGGATGAGTTTAGTGTCGGACAGTACTTCAGCGACCCCGATCATGCATACAGTACCGTAAATGGCTTGTACAGAACCGGAGCACCTGAAATGTACGATGGCGGTGTTTACTCCGGAACTCCGATGATGTTTATCCAGTATATGACCGGTTTGTTTGACAACGAGTACCGCGGTCAGGAGGTGCACATTCAGCGCGCGCAACAGCTGACGCTCGATGGATTGAACACGGCCGGGTACATCGACAACATCTGGTCCAATTTGTATGATGGTATTTCGCGTGCGAACAACGCGATAGCGAATATTCCGGACACCCCGGAGATGACGCAGGAAGAGAAGAACCAGCTTTTGGGGGAAGCACGGTTCTTCAGGGGACTTGCCTACTATTTTCTGGTGCGAATGTTCGGCCCCGTTCCGTTGGTGACGGAGCCGGTGACAACGCTTGATGACATATACACCGAGCGGAGTTCTGTCGAAAGTGTTTACGGATTGATTGTTGAGGACCTTCAATTTAGCCTGGATCAGGCAGGGTTGTCCGTTGCGCATATGTCGGCAAATGGTAGCCGGATCACGCAGGGTGCTGTTGCCGTTTTGCTTGCGGATGTGTACCTGACGATGGCGGGTTACCCGCTGCAACAGACGGCACGCTATGCCGATGCGGCGACCATTGCACGTAATTTGATCAATGGTCAGTATGGTGCGTATGCATTGGAACAACACGGAGCAGACCCGGAGACCAGCGCTTACAACAAGATACGAACCAGCGATGTTTCGCCGGAGTATCTCTATTACAAAGAGTATCAGGGCGACATTAGTGCTTCGGGTTATCCGCGGTGGGCGTATCCTGTTGCGCAGGTAAAGGAGACGCTATACGATATTACAAACGGAGCTTATCAACCTGAGCCGGAGTTTCTTCTGGCGTACGACCCCGACGATGATCTGCGGGCACAGAACAAGCAGTTTTTCCACTGGACTGTTGAAACGGCCGAAGGAACTGTGAATTTCCCTCCGACCCCGTATGTGTGGCATGATGATGCCGCGTTGTTTACGGGGCCGCCCCAATCGAGTAAGGATGTGGTCTTTTACGGGTTTGCGAATGCACTGCTTATTGCAGCCGAGGCCATTGCTCAAAGTGAAGGTGTCACAGGGGAGGCGATCAACTATCTCGCGCAAGTTCGCGGTCGCGGATACTGGCAGGTGGGTGTTCCGGCTATTGAAGCATCGCTCGCGGGATTGTCACCCGAGGAGTTTGTTGAAGAAGTCTGGACCGAGCGCTTACGGGAATTGGTTTTTGAATTTCGCACTTGGTTCGACGTACAGCGTACGCGAAAATATCCTGTCACCGATGAGGCAAATCCCGGTGAGGTTTCCTACGTGGATGTCGTAGGACACACCAATCCGATGGGAAGTACTTACGAAGAAAAGCACTTGTTGTTCCCTTTGTCGACGAACGAACTGCAACGGAATCCTTC
>CAZHIQ010000001.1:341984-343411 GCA_964532595.1 uncultured Roseivirgaceae bacterium | reverse complement strand
CCCTCTCAACCCGCAACTTCCCTTGTATCTCCTCCAGCGATACCCCCTTCGTCTCGGGAACGAAAAGAGCGACCCAGATCAGCTGAAGGACCATCATTCCGAGGAAGATTCCAAAAATAGCTGCGGGATCGAGTCGCTCGGCCATGAGTGGAAATACCAACGTTAGCCCGGCGGCGAAGAACCAGTGAGTGAAGCTTCCGAGCGACTGACCGAAAGCGCGCTGCTGATTAGGGAAAATTTCGCTGATGAAAACCCAGATTACCGCTCCCTGTCCCACAGCATGGGCAGCGATGAAGGCGAAGATGTATACCGGCACCATTTCCATGTTTCCCGAGGCAAACGCCCAGGTGGTCAATCCCAATGAAATAATATAGCCGAATGAACCAATATACAGGAGCTTCCTGCGCCCTAGGCGGTCGATCATCCACAATCCCACGAACGTGAAAATCAGATTGGTGATACCAATACCCACGGACTGCAATAGTGCAGCCGAAGATTCAAGTCCGGTCATCTCGAAGATGCGCGGTGCAAAATACAGAATGGCGTTGATGCCGGATAGTTGATTAAAAAACGCGATGAAGAAGGCAAGCAGTATGGGCTTGAGGAGTTGTCGCGTGAAAAACGCACCGGACTTTTTGGAGTCGTCACCCGATGCAATGATTTCCTGGTAGAGGCGATCAATTTCCTCGTCCGTCGCTCCGGCGCTGGTTTGCTTTAACACGGCTAGTCCGCCTTCGAGATCTTTTCTACGAACGATTAACCACCTCGGACTTTCGGGCAAGCCGAAGCACATGATCGAGAAAAGCAGGGCTGGAAAGGCTTCGACGCCAAGCATCCACCGCCAGGCGTGTTCGCCAACGCCTGCGATCAAAGCGTTGGAAACGAAGGCGATCAAAATGCCGAGAACAATATTAAACTGGAACATGCCGGCCAGACGACCGCGGTATTGGGGAGGTGCGATCTCCGAGATAAACATTGGGGCGGCTACTGTAGAAATCCCTACGCCTAGTCCACCGATGAATCGGAAGAAAATAAATGAATATACCTCCGGCGCCAACGCGGAGCCTACTGCTGACGACAGGTAGAGAATGCCAATCCACAACAACGTCTTCTTGCGACCGAGGTTCTCCGACGGCCATCCGCCGACGAGAGCACCCAGCACGGTGCCCCATAAGGCACTGCTGATCGCCAGTCCGTGCAACGTACTGTCTAGTCTCCAGAGCGATTGTATCGTCTGTTCCGCACCGGAAATTACAACGGTATCGAAGCCAAAAAGAAATCCCGCGAGGGAGGCCACGACTGCGCTTTTATAAAGAAAGAACTTCTGTTTCATTGTGATTGAGTTGTACGATAATCAAAGATAGAGAAAGTGTTGAAGTGTTAAAGTGGAAGGACGAAATACGAGGGACGAAATACGAAGTACGAGG
>CAZHIQ010000001.1:158858-341884 GCA_964532595.1 uncultured Roseivirgaceae bacterium | reverse complement strand
ACGAAGTACGAGGGACGAAGTACGAGGGACGATGAAAAAGAATCGAATTCGTCTATTTGTAACTTATTTTTATCTTGCTTGAAAGTAGCCGGTCTTGAATAACCACTATCAAACCATTGTCATTGGCGTGGGCTCGATGGGAGCTGCGGCGTGTTATTACCTTGTCCGGAGGGGGAATCGTGTGTTGGGAATTGAACAATTCGACCTTCCGCACGATCGCGGTTCACACGCCGGGCAGTCGCGTATTATTCGCAAAGCGTACTTCGAGCATCCCGATTACGTGCCGTTGCTGCAGCGTTCATACGACAACTGGCGCGCCTTTGAGAACGAAGTGAGTAACCGATATTACTTTGATACGGGGGTCGTATACTTCGGCACGAACGACAATCCGACTATGGTAGGTGTTCGGAAGTCGGCCGAGCTCTATCACGTTCCCATCCATAACTATGACATTAAGGAGCAACGGAAGCGTTGGCCTATGTTCCGGCTGCCCGACAATTTTGAGGCGATCCTGGAACCGGATGCGGGCTTTGTTACTCCGGAACGCACCATCTCCGGTTTTGCTGCGGAGGCAGAAAAGCTGGGTGCCACGATTTTAAGGCGAACCGCCGTGCGCTCGTGGAAATACGAAAGGGGGCGCGTGCGTGTGATCACTGACAAGGGAGAATTCACGGCCGAGAAGCTGGTCATCTCCGCCGGAGCGTGGACAGCGAATCTGCTGCCTCAACTTCAGCGACGTCTCCGCGTGACACGACAAATGCTCGCCTGGGTAATGCCTCGCAATACCGCGCAACTCTCGCCCGAAAAGTTTCCGTGCTGGTTTGTCGAAGACCCCGACCTGGGAAGTTTCTACGGATTTCCCGTTGTTCATGATAGCATCTCACCGGGGCCGGTCGGGCTCAAACTAGCCCATCACTACGACGGGGAGCCTTCACGTCCTGACGAAGTTGACGGACCGGTTCCCGAGGCTGAGATCGAAAAGCTAAGGAACTTCCTCAGAACGTATATGCCGGACGTTGGCGAAGACATCATCGCCACCCGAAAATGTTTGTATACGAATAGTCCCGACGAAGACTTTATCATCGATCTACTTCCCGGCCATGACGGCAGGGTGACGATCGCATGTGGTTTCAGTGGTCACGGATTTAAGTTCGTCCCTGCGGTAGGTGAAATACTCGCGGACCTCGCCACGAACGGGAAAACCGATTTGCCGATCGATTTCTTAAGTCTGAAGCGGTTTGATGGCTAATCGGGGATAATTGGCATTGTTGGAAAGTTTGTAGTACGATGGAATCACAACGTCATCCGCTGGTCAGGTTTGTCAGGATGCGCTTCACACCCGAAGGGGTTGACGCTTTCCTGGAAATCTTCCATGCGAACTACGAGGCGATCCGTCATTTCTCCGGATGTACACATCTGGATTTGTTGCGTGATGTTTCAGATCCGTTGTGTTATTCAACGCTGAGCCACTGGGATAGCGAAGATGCCCTCGAACAATACCGCAAGTCCGAACTGTTTTCTTCCGTGTGGGGTAGGGTAAAACCTCTGTTCGCAGAACGCCCCGTGGCGTGGTCGATGAGAAGGGAACAAGCTCTTTAATTTCTCGCAAGCTCAGTCCTCGAACACGATATTCACGGCGCTGTCGTAGGTGAGACCGAGCAGTTCCGATGCGTTGCCGCGGTTAATGCCGATTTCCAGCAGGCCGAGGCTGTTAAAAATGATGAAGCACTCACCTTGCTCGGCCTGGTTATAAGAAGCGTGTATGCGCCTGAATTTTTCGCCGCCGAACTGGATGGTGAATACTTTGCCTTTGCTGAGGATGTCGAACGCATCGCGTGGGATATTGGTAATAAGATTGCCGAAGTGATCGACGCGCACTACGTTGCCCGTGATTTGTTTACGCGTAGCTTTCACCTGCCGGTCAATCAGTCGTTTGTATTCGGCGGTGGGTACGCCGAGGCTATCCGGATGCTCTCCGCTTGCCAGCCGGGCGGCGATCGGGGCAAAGATGTCTCTTTCCGGGAAAGATGAAGGTGGATCGGGGAGGTTGCTGATGCGCCACGTGCCCTGTGGATGCTGATCACTGACCAGGCTTACCAGTCCGTTGTCGACGCCCACAAAGAAGTGATCTTCCGTCTTGATAATAATAGGAACTTCGTCACGGGCGCCGGCGGAGTCGACGGCGACGAGGTGTACCGTGCCTTTGGCAAAGTCGCGGAACACCGCCCGCAGTACAAAGGCGGCATGGGCGAGATCGAAGTGGGTGATCTCGTGGCTGATGTCGATAATCCGTAGATCGCTGTTGTGGTTCAGCAAACGGGCTTTAATGGCTGCTACGTAGTGGTCGCTTCCTCCGGCATCAGTCAAAAGAGTTACAACAGCCATTCAGAAAAAATCGAAGTTTAAAAAGCGGTGAGAGGTCCCGGCGCTGCGGTTTTGCCGCCAATGTATTACTTTAGGGACTAAAATACGTGATTATGGCGACATTTTGGTGTCGCCGGCACTGACCGCAAAACTAACATTCTGCGGATAACGTTGTAATCCCATTAGCACCTAAAAACAAGGAGACTTCATTGATCGAAAAAACAGTCCATCTGGATAACATCTCGCTGATCGACTTCCTCGGAGTCGAAAACAAGAACATAGACTCACTTGCCGCGGCTTTCCCAAAGAGCCGAATCGTTTCCCGGGGCAACGAGATTTTGCTTAAGGGGAGTACTGCTGACATTGTGCAGATTGACGATATTCTTACCGCCTTGATACAGCATTATCATAAATACGGCCGTGTTACGGAGGAGAATGTAAAGAGTTACATTGCCCGGGAGGAGGAGATTGTCCTACCGGAGCCGACGAACGGCGCACCGCCCGACGGTGTCATCATTTACGGCACCCGTGGCTCCGCCATAAAGCCCAAGACGGTTAATCAACAAAAGCTCGTCGACGAAGTTCGTGACAACGATCTCGTTTTTGCGCTCGGTCCGGCGGGAACGGGAAAGACTTACATTTCTGTTGCTATGGCCGTTCAGGCGCTGAAGAACAAGTCGGTGAAGAAGATTATCATTTCTCGTCCCGCAGTAGAGGCAGGGGAGAATCTCGGATTTCTTCCGGGTGACCTCAAGGAGAAAATCGATCCTTATTTACGCCCGATTTACGACGCGCTGAACGATATGATCCCGTACGAGAAGCTGACTTACTACATGGAGCGCGAGATCATCGAAATCGCGCCATTGGCCTATATGCGCGGACGAACGCTGAACAACGCTTTCATTCTGCTCGACGAAGCGCAGAACACTACGCCGATGCAGATGAAAATGTTCATGACGCGGATGGGGCCTGATTCCAAGATGATTATCACGGGGGACCCCACCCAGGTTGATTTGCCTTCGAATCAGCGGTCCGGCCTTCAGGAAGCAATCTCCGTACTCAGGAACGTCAGAGGTATCGGTTTCGTCGAATTGTCGGAGAAAGATGTCGTACGCCACCGGCTGGTAAAGGATATCATCGACGCCTACAGTAAACACACCGCGCGTAAACCATGATTTTATCAGGTTTTCCGGGGTTCTAGCATCGGGATAGAACGGGCATGAAGGCGTAAATTCCGGGGTGATCCGGTGGATACCCTATACGTTTGTCCGGACCGTTGCTTTCTTTATCGCCGGCATTGTCGCGGCATCCTACTTCCCCGACCTTATATCCTTCCGATCGGGTTTCGTTGGACTGCCGGTGGTCGTATTAGCCTACTTTATCCTGGCCCGGTCGGGTGCCTCAGTGCGGCGAATGCTCAACCCCGGATGGATTGCTTTGCCTTTGGTGGCGGGGCTGGGGTACCTTCATCTCATTGCTAAAACCGAGTCACGCTATTCCACGCATCTCCTCCACCATCGGAGTACAATTTCACATTACCAGGCGGTTGTTGTCGGCTATGCCGAAGAGCGTCGGAGCTCGTGGCGTGTAGAGGCCAGGGTGCTGAAGGTTTATGATACCGCCTGGCACCTCCGTGACGGTCGCGTGTTACTTTATTTCTCAAAAGACTTCTTTGCCGGCCCCTTTCGCTACGGCGATATCCTCCTCATCGCCGGCACACCGAATCAACCCGCTCCCCCTGCCAATCCCGGCGCTTTCGATTACGCACAGCATCTTGCTCGCCGCAATATCTGGCACCAACATTTCCTGAGAGGCAACGTCATCACTGTGGGCAAGTCGCCGCCCAGCCGTATTGTAGCAGCAGCCTACTCCATGCGTGAGCGTGCCGAGGGCGTGTTTCGCCTCTACGTCCCAGGCGAGCGTGCGCAAGCTATTGCCCGGGCCTTGGTGCTCGGTGTCACCGATGGTCTCGACAACGAGCTTCGCGACGCTTATGCCGGCGTCGGCGTCATGCACATTCTTGCTGTATCCGGTCTCCACGTTGGCGTGATCTACTTCGTCCTCGCCTCCGTGCTCCGACCTCTGAATCGCCTGCCGACAGGGAAGTGGGCCGTTGCATTTGTGTCAATCGCTGTGTTGTGGCTTTATGCGTTTGTCACGGGATTGAGCGCTTCCGTCTTACGAGCTGTCACAATGTTTTCTTTTCTGACCCTTGCAAAGCCCTGGCGGAGGGGGACGAATGTTTACAATACGCTGGCGGTCTCAGCTTTTGTTATGTTGCTTGTCGACCCGATGTTTATCTTTTCCGTAGGCTTTCAGTTGTCGTATCTCGCGGTGCTGGGCATTGTCTATTACTACCCTCGGTTCATAGGGTTGTGGGAGCCCGAACATCGCCTGGCCTGGGAATGCTGGAAAGCCAGTACGGTCTCCGTTGCCGCACAGCTTACAACAACGCCTCTCGGACTCCTACATTTCCAGCAAATTCCGGTATACTTCCTGCCGGGCAACCTTGTAGTAGTACCGTGCTCATCGATTGTGCTGATCGGAGGGCTAACGTTGTTACCCGTTAGCGCGGTGCCCGCAATCGCCACCTTTGTGGGAAAGGCGTTGGCATGGGTTATCGAATGGCTAAATGCAATTGTCTTCTTCATTGAACGATTGCCGGGGAGCATTGTCGAAGGTGTATACATCAGCTCGTTGCAGTGTCTGCTGCTGTATGGTGTGGTGATCGCCGCCTCGCTGCTCTTTCAGACCAGACGGTTCGTGTGGATGATTGTTCTGTTGGCACTGACTTCGGTTTTCTCCTTTTTTCAGTGGGTCCGGTTTGCCGGCAACGCAAGCGTTGCGCGGATGGTGGTATACAAGGTTCCCGGTTCCCGCGCCATAGACTTCATCGATAGGGGACAGGCGTATTTTGTTACTGATTCGACGGTTTCGGAGGCGGAAATAGACTATCACATCCAACCTCACCGGGTGGTAAGGGGAGTCGGAAGGGTGCATCGCGGTCTTCCGGTGGCACGGGAATTAAAGGGTTGCACCTTGTTGCGCTGGAACAAACGAAGTATTCTGCTAATTGATGACGGTGACTTCAAGGTGCCGGCTGCCATGGAGGTAGATTGGGTAGTCATCGGGAGGAATGCGGTGGGGGGTCCGCAGAATATTTTCGATAAAGGCGTGCGTTGTTCGGTAATCATTCTGGACAACAGCAATGCCTTTTTCTATGCTGCTCGCTTCCTCGCCGCGGCGAAGTTGCATAAATTGGAGGTATATTCAGTGCCGCATGACGGCGCCTATGTAACCGAAATACAAACCGGGGACGCATGAACTACATCATCTATGAAAAGGCGGAACGCATCGCCCGAATTACCCTTAATCGTCCGGATAAAAGCAATGCGCTTAGTCCGGAACTCGTAGAGGAGTTGCGCCTTGCTTTCAAGTCGGCCGAAGAGGACCCCGGAGTAAAGGTGGTTGTCCTGAAGGCAAATGGCGATGTCTTTTGCGCCGGCGCTGACCTCAGCTATTTACAGGAGTTGCAGTCTTATTCTTTCGAGCAAAACCTTGCCGACTCGCAGCATCTTCGGGAATTGTATCAACAGGTGTACGAATGCAAGAAAGTGGTTATCGCCCAGGTGCATGCACATGCCCTCGCAGGGGGATGTGGACTTGTGTCTGTCTGCGATTTTGTCTTCGCTGTCCCCAATGCCAATTTCGGATACACGGAAGTGCGTATCGGTTTTGTTCCGGCAATCGTTACGGTGTTTCTCTTGAGACGTGTCGGTGAAGGTCACGCAAGACGACTATTACTCAGTGGCAGCGTGGTATCAGCAGCTGAAGCTCATGTTATGGGATTGGTAAACTTCGTCGTTGACACGGATAGACTGGAAAAGGAAGTGGAGCAGTTTGCCTTTCAGCTTATCGGAAATAATTCAGCTTATGCCCTTGGCGTCACCCGACAGCTTATTGCGAAAGTACAGTCGCTATCACTGAACGAAGCGCTTGACTTCGCTGCCGAGATGAATGCCAAAGCCCGCAGTAGCGACGACTGCAGACGAGGGGTTGCAGATTTTCTCAATAAGGAGAAGACGGATTGGGAGAAGGGCTGAAAGAAGTGTTAAAGTGATAGAGTTACCCCGTGCGTTTCTTTACCGCTTTCTTCCCCTGACTTCGACGGGTAAAAGAAAAGCGCAGGGAGTTCCCTACGCTTTTCGATCTATATATGGAGGATTGTGTTATAAGTGGGCGACCTTTATCCGAGGTCTTTTTCCAGTTCCTGAACTTTGGCCTGAGCTTCGTCTTTTCCGAGCTCCATTGACTTCTTGTAAAGTTCAAGTGCTTCCTGTTGTGCTTTCTTTTTCTTTTTGGGAGCGAACTGAGTCCGACGCGCAGCTTCTTCAAGGGCTTGTGCCTGATTGAAATAGGATTCGGCCTGGAAGTTTTTGCTTTCGACGTTCATCTCCTGCATCTGTGAGTCAAGTGCTGCGAGGTGCTCTTCACGTTCACGCAACGCTTGCTCGTTGAGGATTATCACCGAGTCACGCGCGGCGACATGGCGGGTGAGAGTCTGGTTCTCTCCGCGAATCCGCTGAACTTCTTCTTCCAGGGATGCAAGCTTCTGCGTGGTTTCCTGGAGGTTGGCCTTTAATCTCCTGACTTGTCCTGCGAGTGTTTGTGAATGCTTCGCCGCCTTTTCAAGTTCAGCGAGCTTTGCCTGACTTTCCTTTACATAGCTCTGAATGCTTGTCAAACGAGCTTTGTAGTCCTGGTAAGAAGTACCTTCCACCATGTCAGTTCTCAGCAATTGCCGGCTTGCATCAATCGAGTCGATCATTACTCCCACTTCTTCGAGCGCTCTCGCTGCTTGCTGCGTTTCGTGTAACTCAGTGCGCAGGGAATCGATTTCCGACTGGAGTGCAATCTCCTTCTCTTTATTGTTGCAGCTCCAAAGGAATCCTATAATGGCAATACCAAGTATGAACGTGCGTATCATAATCTTATGTGTTTGAGTTGTGGATCAATTAGTTGACTTATTAACAACAAAGACTGCGACAAACTCGGGTTGCGTAGTCGCTTAAAAGACGAAATGCAATAGTAGAGGTCGAAACGCTCTAGACAGGCGTCGAATGGAAGGGAATCAAGAGATCGCCATTACTACCGCTTCAAGCGGCTGTGGTTTAATTCCACAATGTGAAGAAGAAACGGCCGTGTAATTAGTCGCCCAAAAGCTTCGGGGACGCCGAAACCTGTCGAAAATCTCGCCGATTGATTTATGGTTGCTTCAGGTCGGCTGCTTGAAAGACCGCGCTGTTTAGCTGTTGACGGCCCTCGCCGGGTGCTGTCCATATAACGACGATTCGTCCACCCGAGGCTGCGACGCATAGCGAGGAGGGGGCGTCGTAACTCGGTATAAAGGACGTTTCACTGATGCGGGTATTCTTGAATGAAGTTCCTCCGTTGTCCGACCAGGCGATCCATACATCCGTCTCGTTGCTGTCTCCGTTTCGCCGATCGAAGTAGACGATGTAGACATGTCCTGTTACTGCGTCGACAGTGATCCAGGGGAAGTATTGATGATGCCCGGCGTCATCATCGTTAACGCGAGCGGGAAATGACCAGTTGTCACCGTAGTTGTGTGTTCTTGTGAACCAGATATCCGTGTCGTTTTCCCCGTTTCGCTGGTCAGCCCATACAAGGTACAGACTTCCACGCCAGGGCCCTTTGCTGTTGTCGGCAATGAGGACGGGCTGTTGGTTAGCATAGCCATGTCCTTCAATCTCCTCGTAGGCTCCGGGCTGGTCGGCGACAGCGATGTCGTTGCTGAGCCACAAGGTTCCGCCGTCGAATGATCGGTCGAGGTACACTTTTCCTCGGTATGACCAGGAGGCAAACGCCTTTCCGTCAGGCGCGATGGCCGGCATGGCGTTCAGGAGTATGCGGTTTTCACAGTCGCGTGTAAGCTGTCCAAGCTTTATCGACTCGCTCCATTTCTTGCCGTTTTTCGAAGAGCTGAAATAGATCGTGGAAGTGCATTCCCCCTGAGTGTCGTCGGGGACGGTCCAGGTCAGATAGAAATTGCCCCGCGAATCCAGCGCCGGCCAGTAGCCGTGCGGTGTGCCCGTAGCGATAGGCAGTGACCCGGCAGCGGACCAACTTTTTCCTGCATCGGTCGATCGGAGTAAGGCCAGCGCGTGCGTCGTGCGGTCATCCGAAGCATCCTCAAGGACAAATTTGTAAAAGTCGCCCTTGCTATCACCTAAGACTACCGAAGGGCCTCGCCCGGCCAAGGTTAGCTCGTCGTTTTGCCATGTTTTTCCTCCGTCGTGCGAGATATAGACGCGATTCTCTGCCGTGATGACAATGTGGTTGGCATTGCGCGGACTGACGGCAACCGAAGGATTATGCGTCCCGTCGAAAGCTTTGTCTAGTACGACGTTGAGTAACTGGCCCGAGGTACTTCCGGTCCAGGCCATGGCAGCGATCAAGAGCAAATAACGCTTCAAAGTCTTAAAGTCTTAATGTGTTGAAGTGTTAGAGTGTTAACGTATTAGAGTGTTGAAGTGTTAAAGTGGGCGGAAAGGTGCAGGCCATCGCTTTCCGCCCTGAATTGCTTGCAAGATCGCTTAGTAACGGTAGTAATCCGGCTTAAAGGGACCTTCAACCGTGACACCGATGTACTTCGCCTGGTCGGGCGTAAGTACGTCGAGTTCGACGCCGATCTTCTTAAGGTGAAGACTGGCGACTTTCTCGTCGAGGTGTTTGGGAAGCATATAAACCTTGTTCTCGTATTTGCCGTGGTTCGTCCAGAGTTCGATCTGGGCCAGGGTTTGGTTCGAGAATGAGTTAGACATCACAAAAGAGGGGTGGCCCATTGCGCATCCCAGGTTCACGAGACGTCCTTCGGCCAGGAGGATGATCTGGCGTCCGTTTTTCAGCGTATACAGGTCAACCTGCGGCTTGATAGTATCTTTGGTGGCATTCTTGTTGAGCCATGCAACATCGATCTCATTGTCAAAGTGGCCGATGTTACAGACAATCGCCTTGTCCTTCATTTTTTCGAAGTGGCGACCTACGACGATGTCGAAGTTACCTGTAGCGGTCACGATGATGTCCGCTTCCAGAACTGCGTTATCCATCTTCTTGACTTCGTAGCCGTCCATGGCAGCCTGCAATGCGCAGATCGGGTCGATTTCGGTTACAATAACCCGGGCACCTGCACCGCGCAGGGAGGCAGCGGAGCCTTTACCTACATCACCGTATCCGGCAACGACGGCTACTTTGCCTGCAATCATGACGTCGGTTGCGCGGCGGATGGCGTCGACGCACGATTCTTTACATCCGTACTTGTTGTCAAACTTCGACTTCGTGACCGAATCGTTGACGTTAATCGCAGGAAGGGGAAGAGTACCCTTTTGCATGCGTTCAATCAGGCGATGAACACCTGTAGTGGTTTCTTCGGAAATTCCGCGGATTCCCGGCACTAACTCCGGATAGCGGTCGAGCACCATGTTGGTGAGGTCACCACCATCGTCGAGGATCATGTTGAGTGGTTGTCCGTCTTTGAAGGCGTGGAGGGTCTGCTCGATACACCAGTCGAACTCTTGTTCGTTCATTCCCTTCCAGGCAAACACCGGAATACCTGCGGCAGCAATAGCGGCGGCGGCGTGGTCCTGTGTCGAGAAGATATTGCAAGACGACCAGGTGACATCGGCTCCCAGTTCAACGAGGGTCTCAATCAGCACAGCAGTCTGAATCGTCATGTGCAAACAGCCGGCGATACGTGCCCCTGCCAGAGGTTTTTTTGGTCCGTATTCTTCGCGAATGGCCATTAAACCTGGCATTTCTGCCTCGGCCAGTTTGATCTCTTTTCGTCCCCACTCAGCAAGAGAGAGGTCTTTTACCTTGAAATTCAGCTTTTCGTCAACTGTCATTTTGATTCGGATTTTCAGATGTGTCTGCCCTACGCGGCAGAAGCGTCAAAAATACAATAAAGGTTAATAAATCGGAAGTAAGCTTGCAGGCACGGCTTTTTGATACCGCTGAGGGGTATATGGTAATTTCCATGCCCGCTTCACAATGGATAGGCAGAAAATCAGGATTGGGATAGTTTGCGATGTTGTATGTCCGTGGTCATACATCGGCAAACGCCGACTCGACAAGGCAATGGAGATCACCGCCGACCGCTACGTTTTTCAGCTCGATTATTATCCTTTCGAGTTGAACCCCCATACGCCCGAGGAAGGACTTGACTACCACGATTACCTTCGTCGTAAGTATGGGAGTGATGAGCGATTCCTCGCGCTTACCGCCCATATCCGACGGGCCGCGGCCCGGGAGGGACTCACCTTCAACATTCATCTTCAACACGTCTTTCCCAATACGCGTAATGCTCATCGCGTCATGATGTTTGCCCGTGAGCCCGGCAAGCAGGACGAACTGATCGAAGCATTGTTTGAGGCCTACTTTGCAAAGGGGATCGATTTGTCCCGAAAAGAAAACCTGCTTGAAATCGCCAGGCAGGTGGGCCTTGACACGGAGCGAACAAGCTTTCTGCTAAACAGCAACACGGGTAAGCTGGAAATCGAAATGGCGGAGAAGGAACTGCACGACCTGGGTATTTCGAGCACCCCCCTTTACATCATTCATGATCGGCTTCTTATCGCTGGCGCTCAATCGGTCGAGGCATTCGTTCGTGCGTTCGACAAAGTTGCCGAACCGTCAGAAGGTGTAGTGATGGCTTAATAGCACGCGGTTCTTTTTTCCCATCATCTGTAGAATCATTCAACACTTTGGCGTCGACTATAGTGCTGGTTCATCATTAACCTGTTGAATGTCAATTGCATCAAAGTGATGTTTATGCACGGGCACATTATTCGGCTTGCAAGCGCTTAAATGTTCAATCAAAAAATCAAAGCGATGAAAAAAATAATGTTTGCCCTGACGTGTATGTTCGGAGGAGTGGTTGTTCTCTCTGCACAAGACACAACGTCGTATCAATACCGGACTGAACCACAGACGCAGTATCCCGGACAGTCCATGACACAACAACAAGATCGGGAGCGGATCTCGGCTACTGAACTTCCGGAAGAAGTGAAGCGGCAACTTGAAGGACAAGAGTTCCGCGGATGGCTGATAAGCGGAGCCTTCAGGTATACAGGCGATCCTTCTGCGATATCTTCCGATACAACGAGTATGGGACTTCCCCAGGAAGGAATAAATGCCCGCAGCGGAGAAGATCAGGAGTATTATGTTATCGAATTGAAGAACGGCGCTGAAACGCAGACCATTTGGTTCGATCAGAATGGTCAGGAGGTTCAAGGAATGGAAGACCAAAGTGGAATGGGCGCTCCGTATAGCCCTGCCGATGGACAAGGGCAACCGTATCAGCAAAACGACCCCATGAATGCTCCCGGTATGGATCAGCCAGAACCGACTCTTCCGAACGACTATCAATCGCCCGACCGTCAACAGGATCCGGGACAGAACAATCCGGGACAAAGCAGCGATTATAATCAGGAGAATCCCTACCAACCGGGTCAACCGCAGCAACCGGATCAGGGAAGCTATCAGCGTGACGATGCTGGTCAGAACGACCCCACACTTGAATCGGGAACGCCTGAGCGCCCCGGACAGTCGGATCAAACCGGTACGGATCGGGGAACACCTTAAGGGGACTGCAGATAGCGAAACACATGTCGTGCTATCGGGAAAAGCTGAAAGGATTTTCAGCTTTTCTTTTTATTTTCAGCCCCATATATGGCTTCTGTTCTACTGATTGAAGACGATCTTACATTTTCGCGCATACTTGAAGGCTTTCTGACGCGGAAAGGGCATCAGGTAACCATTACGCACAAGGGGAAGGAGGGCATTCGCACGTTTGAGTCCAAACCCTTCGACTTCGTCCTGCTCGATTACCGATTGCCCGATATGAACGGAATGGACGTCCTGGTGGAACTTAAAAGCCGGTCGCCCCACGTTCCCGTGGTGATCATGACCAGCTTTTCAGACATCCGGACAGCGGTGAAGGCCATCAAGTCGGGCGCACTGGAATACATAACAAAACCAGTGAACCCCGATGAGTTGCTGATGATACTTCAGCAGGCCCTTACCCGCACGGAGAAAGAAAGCGCCCCGGCTGCTGAATTTTCATCGTCATACGTCGAAGGCAGCAGCCCCGTTGCTCAGGAGCTTCACAACATGGTGCGCCTTGTGGCGCCTACCAATATGTCAGTGTTGATTGAAGGGGAGAGCGGTACGGGGAAAGAAAACATTGCCCGCACTATTCACCGGTTGAGCCCGCGCTCAAAGGGGCCTTTTGTCGCGGTTGATTGCGGCGCTCTCTCGAAAGAGCTAGCCGGCAGCGAGCTCTTTGGTCATGTGAAAGGGAGCTTCACCGGCGCCGTTACTGATAAGGTAGGGCAATTTGAGGCCGCCCACAAAGGCACTATCTTCCTCGATGAAGTCGGTAATCTATCGTACGATGTACAGGTGAAGTTGCTGCGAGCTCTCCAGGAACGGGTGGTTCAGCCCATCGGAAGTAATCGCACCGTAAAAGTCGACGTCCGTATCATTACCGCTACCAACGACGAGCTTACGGAGAGCGTGCGGAAGGGTGAGTTCCGCGAAGATCTGTATCACCGCCTTAACGAGTTTAAACTAAAAGTGCCGGCGCTTCGGGATCGGGGCGAGGACCTTCATGAGTTTCTCGACTTCTTCCGTGAAGAAGCTAATCGTCACCTCGATAGGAAGGTCAAAGCTTTCGATGACGAAGTGATGGAGCTGTTCGAAAGTTATGACTGGCCTGGTAATCTGCGGGAGATGCGGAATGTTGTTAAACGTGCCGTGCTTCTTACTCAGGGAGAGATCGTCACTACCGCTGCGCTTCCGCCCGAGATGCTGGAAAATATTCGCCTCAAGGAGACGCGCGAGAAAACTGCCGGTGTTTATGACTTAAAGGCACTGCAGGAGGTTCAGGAGAAAGAGATGATTCTAAAAACGCTCCGCGAAGTTCGCTATAACAAGTCGAAAGCCGCTCGTATCCTGAACATCGACCGAAAGACGCTCTACCTGAAGATGGAGAAGTACGGAATAGAGTAACGGGCAGTCTCGATCCGGCGTTAGTTCAGATGCTCAGGGATCGCCAGACGAAGTTGTGCCATTAGCTCCTCCAGTTCAGCCATAAGAGTTCCTATCTGTGCCTGAAGGGTTGTGACAGACGTGCCTCCGACGAGTGCCGTCTCCAGGGCACTGAAGCGACTTCCCATTGGTTTGAAGCCAACCTGTGACAGACGGCCGGCGAGACGATGAATAATTTCTCGTGTGGCGCCCGCATCACCGCTATCTACTGACGTGCGAAGGGTCGCAAGGTCTTCGACGGTCTCCTCGATAAACTGGGCAATGACTGATTGAAGAAGATCCTGGTCGTTCAAGGTCATCTGACGGAGCGTTGACAGATCTGGAAGGACGGTCGACGAAGGGGTGTCATCTTCCATCTCAAGTACTTTTAATAATTCGCTTTCGCGGAAGGGTTTGGATAGGATGGTATCAAATCCCTCGGCCAGGATACTTTCCCTTTCCTCTTTCAGTACATGGGCGGTAAGGGCGATGAATTGAACGCCGTCGCCGTATATCTTCTTGAGTCTGTGGCAAAGCTCAATACCATTGATCGTCGGCATACGAATATCGAGGAAGATGTGAGTTGTCTCCTGGTCGTACGCATCTTCCTCCAGGCATGCCTTAGCATCCTGGAAGGTCTTATGCGGGATATTGTGTTTCTCCAGGATGAGGGAACAAAGGCGAAGGATAAGCGGATCGTCATCGACCACGATAACTCTGGCATTAACCGTCCGGGTAGGCGCAGCTTGTTCGTCGGATTCTTCTCCGTCACTACTTGTGTGGATGGAAAACTCAACCGAGACACTGAAAGTTGATCCGTATCCGGGCTTGCTGTCTACCTCCAAGGTGCCGCCTTGAGCGTCAACGAGCGACTTGACAATAGAGAGGCCGAGACCGGTGCCCCCGTATTGCCGCGTGATCTGTGCATTACCTTGCTCGAATTGATTGAACACCCTTTCCAACTCGTCGGGGGTCATGCCGATACCTGAGTCAGCGACAACAAAAACACACCTGACGCGGTCGCCTTCAACGTGTGTTTTTACCGCTAGCCTTACGAAGCCGCGATTGGTAAATTTTACGGCATTACTGAGAAGGTTGTAAAGTATTTGGCGAAGTCGGAAAGGGTCTCCAATCAGGGTATGGTCAGCAGCCTTTTCGAGATCAAGGATAAAGTTTAATTGCTTTTGCTCGGCTTGCATGCGCATGGCTGACTCCACTTCTCTTACTAACGGGATTAATTCAAATGGCTCCCGGTCAAGCGTGAAGTTACCTGAGGAAATTCTGCTGTAATCCAACACTTCGTTGACAATGTGCAGGAGGTGCTCGGAGGCGCTATGGATCGCTTTAGCGGCTTCGGGACGCGGCTGCGTGTCGTTCTTCAATAGTTCGGCAAAACCGATAATCGATTGGAGAGGCGTCCTGATTTCGTGACTCATGTTTGCCAAAAAGCGCTGCTTTATCTGCCCCAGTTCCTCAGCGCGATCACGAGCCGCTTCCAGTTGTTTTTTGTAGTAGTTGCTTCGACTTACGTCGATATACACCAGATAGAAAAAGAAGGCCGCGGAAAGTCCGAAAATAATGAGCAGGAGGTTAGTCCGGGCCATGCTTTGATTCATGACGTCGACCGCGTGGACATTCGTCTGCCGCATTCGTTCGAGTTCTTCATTCTCGACTTCGTTGAGGATATTCAACAGCTGACTGATAAATGCGCTGTTAGCCTGAATCAGGTCGAGTTCCTGTCGTTCGAGGCGTTTTTGCTGGGCGCGTTGTTCGGCTTCCAGTTCGCGCATGATGCGTTCTACCTGTAACAGGGCTTCCACTTGCCGCGCGGTGGCCAGCGTGTCGAAATCGTAAGTGTAATGTTCTTCAACCCGTATCTGCGGCGTGTCGGGTTTCGGCTCTTCCTTCTTGCCAAATAACTGTCGGAAGAATGACCGGTGTTCCTTCTTTCTGATCCTGGTGGTATCCGGAAGATAAGTAGTGATGGTCTTGATACGGGTGGTTATCAAGCTACTGTCGATCGCCATGTCTTCGTCGGTAAGGATGGCGGCGAGTGTGTCCAGTTGAACGGAAAACTTGCGATTGTCGAGCATCTCCGCCTTTACCTTCAGATAGGAGAAGAAGAGTTTGTTTCGCTGGGCGAGAACGTTCTTCATCTCCATCAGACGGTTGTGTTGGAGCGAATCCCACGCAAGCACCGCCAGCGAGTCGATAAGGCCATTGAGCTCAGCCGATTGATCGAGAAAGGAGTCGTACGGCTTTCGCGGGTTGGTAATAGCCTCGGCTCGCTGTAGCTGGTCGAGCGCTGTCAGTTCATGAAAAATGCTGTTGAGAAGGCTGAGCTTCTCGTTCGGAGCCGACAACTCTTCGACCGTCCCGACCAGCTCTCGAAAAGAAAAGCGGCTGATGCTCTGGGCTACGATCACGGCAATAAAGGCCAGCAGAAGGGCTGCCAGGACCTTCCTGATGATCGAACGCGGATGTAAAGTGTCTTTGATGTATCCCATGAGCCAATAGGCGGCTAATTACATAACGAAATTAGGCCATTCAACAATATGGAAACATCGATTGACGAAAAACTCTTCCCGACTAGCGCGGAAAGTTTTCGTCAGCGCTATACACTCCTTCCGCGAATCAGGCGAAGCAGGATTGCGATGATGGCAATCACGAGCAGGACATGGATGATATTTCCCAGGCTGAATACAAAGGCGCCCAGCAGCCATCCTATGATAAGGATAACAGCAATGATGTACAGGAGATCACTCATAAAATTGATTTGGTTCAACCAGAAGGGAGAAAAACGAATGCCCACACCCGCCGCAACGGCAATGAACGTTGTTTACGGAATAAGGCCGCTGAGTGTGGAATTTCTTACTGAGTATGTGGAGACTTTCAACGGCACCCAAGGGGCTTTTCCGGACGGTTATTGCCGGGCACCATTTTTCTGCTGCTTGAAGAAAAATGATTGCTATGGATATACTGTTGATCGTTCTGTCGTTGGTATCAGCTTATGTGCTGTTCGTATCCATCTCCTACCTTTTAATTCGCCTGCTCTTTCCGCGGATAGAAGTGGAGGAAAGTGATGTTGTTCGGCCCGTCCGCGTGCGGGAAGTGTCCCGGTATCCGTCCCGTACGGTGAGAAGACAAAAAAACCTGGCTTATTAGCCAGGTTTGTTTTTTTTTGATTCAAACTCTAGTAATCATATCCATCGGATGTCCGATTCGATTTACCTCCGAAGTTGAAGGCGAGATAGAGTTGGGCTACCTGATTCTTTGAATCTCCGAAGAGAAGACGTGCCCCGGGAGAGTCTGCAATTTTGTTCAGACCGTAGTTATACCGAACTCCCAGTTGCGCCGCGTCGCCTAAGTTGAAACCGATTCCACCCACTAATCCGTAATCCCAATCTTCGAAATTGTCCCGGTCAACGGTTCGAAATTCGTTGTTTGGGATACGGTCGTTATTGCTGATTTCCGCCCCAAGCAGGTAAGCCCAATACGCGCCGGCGTGAATCTCTGCAAAGTCGCCCAGCTTGAATACCGCAAGAATCGGGATGTCGATGTACTGCAGATTGAACTTGGAATCGAATTGTACACTGTTGGCGTCAACACGGGTCACTCCCGTTCCCTTGGTGGAGTAGTTCACCTCCGGTTGAATAGCGAATGCTTCACTGGCGAAGAGTTGTCCATAAACTCCGGCATGCCAACCGACGCGGGCTTCATCGTCATGAGGACGCTCTACATACAGATTCGAGAGATTCAATCCCCCCTTGATACCGGCCCGGGCATATTGAGCCTGAGCGCTGGAATAAGCCATCGTCATCAATACAACTGCACTGGCCAGCAAACTCAGATTTCTGATCTTTTTCATAAAAAAGCGTTTAGTTTCACATAATTCCCCTTACGCAGGTATATTGAAACAACATGCCACCGGATTTTTTGCGCGCTTTTTTCTTCGACAAATGGGGGAGAATGTGCCTTGAACGACACGTCTATTGGTCTGGGGCACAGACTATTTCGCGTCTTATCTGCCGCATCATGTGGAGTGGATAGCCGAGCTGACACACTGTAGAAAAACTTCCCGTCGATATGCACTTATGCGGTCATAAAAGAGACTGACCGGTATGCTTTGATTTTTGGCACGTAATTTCCTTAGGTATAGCAGTACAGAGAAATGCAGTGTCTGTAGGATGACATGTTGGAGGAAAAGCAGCCGTCTTGATAGACGGCTGCTTTTCATAATCTTCACGCTATGATACGACGGAAGGTGATTACGTTATTGATCGGTATTTGTATGTTCCTTCTAATGATGGGAATGCAATTGGTACAATGATACCGATCAGGTGTTGTTGCAGGGCGGTTAGTCGAGTGCTTTCACGCCGGGCAGTACTTTCCCTTCGAAGTACTCCAGCAGTGCACCTCCCCCTGTCGATACGTAGCTCACGTCGTCGTTGAATCCGAACTTTGACACAGCTGCGGCTGAGTCTCCGCCTCCGATCAATGAGAATGCACCTTTCTGAGTCGCTTCTACAACAGCTTCAGCAACCTTCCTGGTACCGGAGGCAAATTTGTCCATTTCGAATACGCCCATAGGACCGTTCCAAAGGATTGTTTTAGACTCACGGATGACGTTACCGAAAACGACTTGTGCCTCCGGACCGATGTCGAGGCCCATCCATCCATCAGGGATCGCGTTGTTACGCGCGATATCAGTATTCGCTTCCGCATCGAACTTATCGGCAATCACAGAATCCACTGGTAGGTGCAACTCCACGTTCCTGGCCTTGGCTTTCTGAATAAGTTCCTTGGCCAGATCGAGTTTATCTTCTTCCACAAGGGAGTTGCCGATGTTTCCGCCCAGGGCTTTGAAGAAAGTATAAGCCATGCCCCCTCCGATAATGAGGTGATTGACTTGTTCGAGCAGGCGTTCGATAATCAGGATCTTGTCCGATATTTTAGCTCCGCCCATAATAGCGGTAAAGGGCGCTTCCGCTGTTTCGAGTACGCGCTTCGCGTTACTGAGCTCCGCAGCCATCACCAGCCCCGCGCATTTTTCCTGAACGAACTGGGCAACAACGGTGGTCGACGCATGAGCGCGGTGCGCCGTGCCAAAGGCGTCATTGACGTATACATCGCCCAATGCAGCAAGCTTCTCGGCGAAGGCGGGATCACCTTTTTCTTCCTCTTTGTAAAAACGCAAGTTCTCGAGGAGAAGTACTTCGCCGGGCTTAAGGTTTGCCGCCTTCTGCACCGCTTCTTCACCAATGCAATCGTTAGCAAACTGAACAGTTGTGCCCAATAGTTTTTCGGTCACGGTGAGGGTATGCTTCAATGAGAATTTTTCTTCCGGCCCCGTCTTAGGACGACCGAGGTGCGACATCAGAATACAACTTCCTCCATCGGCAAGAATCTTCCTGAGTGTTGGAATAGTGGCGCGGATGCGGTTGTCATCGGTGACTTGAAAGTTCTTGTCGAGCGGTACGTTGAAGTCAACACGAATAAGTGCTTTCTTATCCTTGAAGTTGATGTCGTTAATAGTCTTCATAAATGGGTTATTGAATTAATGGGAGTCGCATTCGCGACGGTGTAAGCGGGCCCTAAGTTATCAATTGCAGTTCAAAAAGAACAGCGTGCAAGTCATTTTCCCGACCCACGCTTCAATCGCCAAACGCAATACCGAGACCGCGGGCTGCATTTACGAGAAAAGAGTCCGGGGCGACATTGTTTGATGCTTCCGTTGCTTCCTCAAGGGTAGCGGAGGTAATCGCGTTATTTCGCAAGGCGACCATCCGGCCGAATTGTCTTTCCAGTACCATTTCAAACGCCTTGACACCAAACAAGCTTGCCAGAACCCGATCATAAGCTACGGGACTTCCGCCGCGTTGCACGTGACCCAGTACTGTTTCTCTGATTTCTGCCTGACAGCCGGCGTCTTTCAACTGTTGCGATAGTGCGTAGGCAACGCCTCCGAGCCGGGGATGATGAGCTCCTTCTTCCGCCTGGCGCGCGGTGATTGTTCCTTCGCGGGGCATAGCGCCTTCAGCAATGACGATATTGGCAAAGCCCCTACCTTTGCGATAGCGCAGGTTGATACGTCGTACAATCTTATCAATATCATAGGGAATCTCGGGGATCAGACAAATTTCGGCGCCGCCGGCTATCGCGGTGTGAATAGCGATCCACCCGGCGTGACGGCCCATCACTTCCATGATCATGACGCGGTGATGACTTTCAGCAGTGGTCACCAGCTTATCGAAACTGTCGGTCGCTATCTGCACGGCAGTCTGAAATCCAAAGGTGACATCTGTCGCCGCCAGGTCGTTATCAATCGTTTTCGGTACACCGATGATAGGCACACCTTTGTCAAACAACGCTTTCGATATCTTTTGCGATCCATCGCCGCCGATGTTGATTACCGCGTCAAAGCCCAGGTCGGCAAGACGGGTGGCGAGATCTTTGGTAAGGTCAACAAACTTGACTGTCCCGTCGGGCTGAGGTACCGGATAGCTCATCGGGTTGCCCTTGTTGGTGGTCTTAAGAATAGTTCCTCCGCGAACGTGGATGCCGGCCGTTTTGGACGCGGTGAGCTTAACGAGTTCGGGGGGATCCTGCATAACGCCATTAAACGCTTCGAGACTCCCGTAAACTTCCCATCCTTTTTCGCGTGCCGCCCGCTTTTGTATTCCGCGGATCACAGCGTTCAATCCCGGACAATCGCCGCCGCCGGTGAGCACAAGTAGTTTGTTCATTGGATCTTGTGTTAGGTGTTCCTAAAGGTAGTCAATTATGGAAGTGTTGGAGTGTTAGAGTGTTAAAGTGGGGATTCCGAATTGTATTGTGAACCGGGCCGGGGGGTGAAAGTATTTTCAACTTTCAAATCTCTGCGCGTCTGCACGCGCGACCGGAAGCCTATCCAGAAACCGGAAACACGGGCACGATGTGCGAAGATCTCGCTTTGCGATGTCCTCGCGCTTCTACCAACCATTTGTCAAGGCTCCCCCGCCGGCGATTCTGCTAACTATGGTTGAAGGCGTTTATTACGGAGGTGTGTAAGTATTTTCAACTTTCAAATCTCTGCGCGTCTGCACGCGCGACCGGAAGTCTATCCAGAAACGGGAAACTGGAAACCAGATACAGCACTGTACGCGATTCTTCGACACTTCAACGCCTCAACCGCTTCCCGCCCTTCTCAATCTGTCATTGATGGCGCGTCCCAGGCCGGTGTCGGGCACGTACTCGGCGAGGAGGAGGTCGGCGTCGGAGCTGTCGAGCGTGCGCAGGGCAGCGAAGAGGTTTCGTGCAGCTTCATCGAGGTCGCCGGCTTCGGAGAGTACAACACTGACAGGCGCGGAGGTTGATTCACGGAAGGTTAGCGTCCCCAGGGATCGATCACCGTAGTCTTTCATCAACTGCATAACATCGCCGATGATCAAAGGTTTGCGCGGTGCGTAGTGACTGTGCAATTGACCGGGGGCCTGTGGATTGGAGGTGGATATAGCGTTTACGGCCACCGGGCCAATCAGACGTTCGATGTCTTCGACCTTCAACCCCCCGGTGCGCAGTACAGTAGGCATACCGTTAGGAAATCCAACGATCGTTGATTCGATACCTACTGTGCAAGGCCCTCCGTCAAGGATATAGGGAATCTTGTCACCAAGTTGTCGCGCAACGTGGTTGGCGGTCGTAGGACTGATATATCCAAAGGGGTTAGCGCTCGGAGCAGCCAAAGGAAAATGAAGGGAGGAGAGTAGCTCGAGGGTCAGAGGATGGTCGGGACACCTCAAGCCTACAGTGGGCAGTCCGGCCGCAACGAGGTCGGGAATGATCGGCTTGCGCTGGAGCAGGAGTGTCAACGGACCTGGCCAGCACTTTCGCGCCAGCTCGAGTGCTTCCGCCGGGGGATTTTCAGCGTATTCTCCAATGACATCGAGCGAATGCACGTGTACGATAAGCGGGTCGAAGCTCGGACGATTCTTGACACGAAAGATCGTCGACACGGCCGAGGCATTAAGAGCATTTCCCGCAAGTCCGTAAACGGTTTCCGTGGGTATAGCGATCACTTCACCCGCTTCAAGGAGTTCCTTTGATTTATTTATATCTTTACCTATATCGGCCATGGTGGCAAAAATAAAGCTTATGTCGCGATTTACCCTACTTGTGTTTGCCCTTCTCGTGGGATTGCAGGCGGTGGCCCAGCGGGAAGACCTCGCGCTGAAACGCAAGCTGGAAGCCGCGATCGAAGGGTTTGACGGGGATGTCGGAATTTATGTAGAGCATGTCAAACGCAAGACGTTTGTCTCCATTCAGGCAGATTCGCTCTTCCCGACGGCCAGTATGATTAAAGTACCTATCACCGTGGCGATGTTTGACAGAATTGAACGCGGCGGAATAGCCTATGACTCGGTGCTCGAGTACCGCGACTCGCTGTTGTATGAAGGTGAAGATATACTCGGCTCGTTTAAAGACGGCGAAAGGATTGCTCTGTCGAAGGTGATGATGCTCATGATTACAACAAGCGACAATACAGCCAGCTTGTGGTGTCAGCACCTGGCGGGAACAGGGACTGCTATCAATAACTGGCTTGACGCGAATGGCTTCAGCGCAACGCGCGTTAACTCCCGCACTCCCGGACGGCATGAAGACTGGAAAAGGTATGGTTGGGGTCAGACTTCGCCACGGGAAATGGCGACTTTACTGTTGAAGATCAGAAGGGGAGAGGTGGTGAGCGCCCGCGCGAGTGAGCGCATATACCGAAATCTGACGAACGTCTATTACGACGGACGAGCGCTGGCCGAGATCCCTCCGTGGGTACAGGTTGCCTCGAAACAGGGCTTTGTCAGCCAGTCGCGCTCGGAGGTGGCCCTCGTCAATGCTCCGCACGGCGACTATGTGTTTTGTGTCATCACAAAGAATCAAAAGGATCGATCTTTTGCGACAGATAGTGAAGGTTATGTATTATTGCGGAAGGTTTCCCGCATTCTTTGGCAGTATTATGAGCCGGATGCTAAGGAGAAGCCCGCTGAAGGAATAGAAGAATGGTACCACTAGTATCCGGGAGAAAGGCCATGATTGTCCTGATCCTCTTGACGTTAATGGCGTGCTCGAAAAGTAGTAACAACGATGAGGGCATGCTGATTTCCTACACGCTGAAGGCGCGTTGGAAGCACGATACGAAAGCCTGGACACAAGGCCTTCTCATTCACAATGGTAAATTGTATGAAGGAACCGGACAGAAGCAGTCGTATATCGGTATCGTTGATATTCGAACAGGGGAGACTGACAAGAAAGTTGTTCTTGACGACAAATACTTCGGTGAAGGAATCGCTATCCTCAATAACAAGGTATACCAGCTTACGTGGCAAAACAATATAGGATTTGTCTACGATCTGGAGACGTTCGAAAAGATTCGCGAGTTTACCTATGACACAGAAGGTTGGGGGCTGACACACGACGGTCATCACCTCATCATGAGTGACGGTACCGAGAAGCTTATTTATCTCGATACAGCAACCCTGGAGCCGGTGAAAACCGTTCGGGTACGCGATAAGAAGGGCTTCGTAACGAAACTGAATGAGTTGGAGTTTGTCGACGGATTTATCTTTGCGAATAGGTGGGAAACCAATCGCATTCTGAAGATCGACCCCGAGAAGGGTGAGGTGGTTGGCGAACTTGACCTGACGCCTCTGGCACAGGAGGCGCGACTGGAGAATCCCAATTCTTTCGAGTTAAACGGCATAGCCTATCATCCCGGTACGAAATTGTTTATCGTCACCGGAAAGTTCTGGCCATTTGCCTATGTCCTGGAGTTAAACGAATAACCATGAGCAATAAAACCAGATCCATCCTTAAGGCGTTTGCCGTTATCCTTGTATTACTTGCCGTTCTCATGCAGTTAAGCATGGTTATCATCCCGGCGCTCTCTGCTTACAAATTCTGGTTTGTCGTCATCGCCTTTGGTCTGGTGCTGATAACTTCACGCTAGTTCTTTCGCGGAATCATGGTACTTCCCGTGGCCTGGCTCAGACCACGGGAAGTCTGTCGACTCTCGTAAGCGTACTTACGATCAGGCCGTCTTATTGGATAATAATGGTCACCTTATTGATCCGTTTGGCGTCAAGCTTGTCAGTTTTTTCTCCGCCGCCCGAGTTGTCTTTGTCGTCTTTACGGACAATGACATGATAGGGAATGTCTTTTAGTTCTTTAAACCGTGCAATGCCTTTCTTGTCGGTCGTGGCTTCGGCGACGATATTTTCTTCTTTGAGATAGTCGTCTTCATTTTCGAACAGTTGCACCGTAGCTTCTTCAACCGTGTTTCCAAGTTCGTCGCGCACGGTGATGTGCAGTTGTGTCTTGATGATCTGGAAAGCGGAAATAGCGACAAATACGGTTAACAAAGCGCTGATTCGAAGTAGATGTTTCATAGGTTGTTGTATTGACTTATAAGGTTAACGCAGCAGTACTACGCCGCCTCGCCTCTCCTGAATACCCTCATCAGGGCGGTAAACGCTCTTGAAGCGAACCACCCAGGTATAAGTTCCGGCGGGCAAGGGTTGGCCGGGGTTGTTATTGTATCCACCGTTCCAACGGAAATCGCGATCGACGGTATGATAGACCATTTCGCCCCAGCGGTTGAAAATGAATACTTCGAAGTCTTCATCGGCGATGAAGAACGTGAAGAGGCGGAAGTTCCGGTTGGCGAATTCACCGTGAGCTTCGACAACGCTGGAGGGACGGAAAGCGTTCGGTCCGGTTATGCGTGGTGTACAGTCTTCGATGAGGAGGGTTTCATCCGTACTCGGACAGCCGAAGATGTTGACGAGTTGTACGCTGTAGAGTCCAGCCTCAAAAGCGGTGTAGGTTTGTCCATCTTCGTTAAGTTCGATTCCATTGCGCAGCCAGTTGTAACTGATGAAGTCAGGTCCTGCATCAAGGGTAACTTCGCGCGTCAGAGGATCGGGATTAGCGGGGTCGGGACAGATAATTCCCGAGCCGGGCAGTTGACCTTCTGTGACAGGCATCGGGGTCACGTTGAAGTTGCGTGTGATGGAGCAACCGCCGCCGGCCGTGGTTACTGTGACATCATATCGCCCGCCACGGGTCTCCTCGAGGGTCGCCGATGTCTGCCCCGCGAGCACTTCTCCGTTGAGGGCCCATTCATAGGACACATCAGTCTGATTGGCGGTGGCGGTCAGTGTAAACGGCTGCCCTTCACAGGGCGCCGTTGCGGTCAGGGTCAGGTCAAGAACGCCCGAGACGTTAACTACTTTGGGTGCAGATGTAAATACACATCCGGTCATCGTATTCACTACTGCAACGCGGTATTGGATATTGTTGTCGGCCGCGCCGATTGCCAATATTCTTCCACCGGGAATGAGAAGGCCATCCCGATACCATCGGTACGTGTACGGCCCCGCGGGCGTGGCGGCGAGGAGAACCTCATCGGCGCAGGCATCGCTTTGGGTAAAGTCTGCGATTACGTTGTTGTTGACGTCGACTGTCAACGTTGTGTCGCGTGCGCAATAGCCGGCCTGTTCGAGGTGAAGGTTAAACTCATTGATGCCTTGCGGAAGGTCAGCGACATTGGTGACGACGTTGGTCGGACTGCTGATCGTTCCGGGACCTGTCCAAAGTACTGCATCGAATGGTCCACCTTGTGCTTCGAGTCGAACGGGATCACTGCAGGCGTCGATAGAAAATGTGACAGGGACCCGGTCATCCTGATTTACTGCAACCGGATCACTCGTGGCGACGCAGCCATCGTTCATGGTTACTTCTACCACATACTCCGCGTTATTGGCCGGAATACCCGCGGGATCCGTTGTGAACGGATTTCCTGCTAGTGCATCGGCGGATCCGGTTTCAATCACTTCGCCGGAGACATTGTCGATGACGCGATACTGCACCGGGTAGTCTACCGGCCCGGGTGTGGCGATAAGCTCTACGGCCAGAAGTACCGGATCGCAGTTGTTGAATTGCGTCGCCACCACCTCCAGCGCGTCGGTGTCGAGCGCCGTTGTTTGAACGGATGCGCAACCGCTTACCTGATCGCTAACCGTTACGGTATAGGCTCCGCCGGCGAGCGTTGCGGGTGTTGAAATGGTTGAGCCTGCAACCTGGTCGGTTCCTCCCGGGACAGCCGTCGGACCGGAGATAAAATATGAGAAGACGCGGTCGGCGGGTGCATCAAAGACAATGGTGATTTCTCCCGTTTCTGTGTTACAAACGATCGGGCTATTGTTCGTCAGGGTAAACGCTGGCGATTCGTTGACGGTAAAGATCACGGAGTCGCGGACAAAGCACGTCGACAATGGATCAGTGACGATGAGTTTGTATTCGAATACCCCGGGTGTTGCTGTGCTAACGGGATGCGTTTGATCCGTGCCGGAACTAACACCGTTAAGTTCCCATGCGTAATCCGCGCCGGGATTATGCGCGTCAAGGGGGGCAACGCCTGTGTTCTGACAAACGGTCTGATCCGGCCCAAGGTCTACCACAGGACGATTGTCGGACGGCATAAATCTCCCTTCTGCAGTACACCCCAGCGCATCCCGCACGGTAACGGTGTACAGAGCCGATTGGCTGACGGTGATCGTGCGCGTGTCTTCCCCTGTCGACCATTGATAGGTGAGGTCGGGAGCCTCGGTCGGGTTAGCGTCGAGCTCGAGCGAACCGTGACATAGGAACAACATGTTATTTGTCGGATCAGGCGGTGGCGGCGAAATGGTTACCTCGAAGGGGAACTGCTGCACAGGCGTCTCACATCGGTTTCGGATCGTGAGGACACCGTTATAGGTTTGCGCAGCGGCGTAGAGATGCGAGACTTGGGGGCCGGCATCCATCGCACTGTTTCCATCGCCAAATACCCAGTCGAATTTGTCGATCGCCGGATCTTTACCCGATGCGGTAAATACGGTAGAATCACCGAGGCACAACCCGGCAAAGTTAAAGGTCGGGGATGTCGCGGGGTTCGCGATGGTCTGAATGAAGTTAGGCAGCCCCAGCGTGCTGGTGTTCCCGCCGAGATCAAAGGGCTGCAGGTTCAGGGTAGTCAGACTCGTCGTGTCTTCCACAGCGGAAAACATACCCAGCGTTGGACTTCCGTTGATTGCAACGTAGAGCTGACCATCGGGGCCGATCTGAATTGCGCCTAACTGGCCTGGCTGGCTGACATCCTGCTTGTAGTAGGGATTACCCAGCGAATCGAACGCGAATTCGTAAATCCGCGATGTCCCGCCTTCCATCAACGTGGCAAAGAGCTTATTTCCTCCCGGAGAGACTTCAACGCCGTATACCTGCCCCGTTGGCGAGTCAAGATCGGCTGTCCTGAAGTTGGTGACTACTCCGGTCGAATCGACAAAATCAAAAATCTCCACCACGTTCGATTGCCCCGGAGTAGAAAGCGCCACTACGAGGCGGTTTTGCGCGCCGAGTTTCATGTATCCCTGTCCGCTTTCTGCGTGCGCAGTTGTGTGGTCGGAACCTACGGACGAGATGACCGGATTGCTTAGGCCGTTAGCGGTCACACGATAAGCGCGAAAGGTATTGTTGCCGTATTCATGTGCAATAAGCCAGTTGTCGTCGCCGGTAATGCGTTCCGTACTGGGTTTGAAAAGGAGTATGTTGTATTCAGCCAATCCACCCACTCCGTTGTTGAGTTTCAGGTCAAACAGCGAATAGCGCAGTTCATAGGTTCCGGTACCGTGGATCTCCTGTGTTGTGAAGATGTAATACAGCGTTTCGTCGCCGGGGACCGGAATAATAAGCGCCGATTGCGTTGATCCGGGCTCTCCGCCGATTCCTCCGGCAGGAGTGATATCCTGTCCCAACTTGTCGTAGACGTGGTACCCATCGGTTGAGAACACGACTTGTCCGTTGCGGTCACTTATTACTGAGACACCTTCAGGGGAGTTCACGGGACCGGTGATTGGAACAGCCGGGCCTTCAGGCAAGGGATTGAAGTCAATTCCAGCGTTTTGTCCGAAATACCAGATGTTGGCGCGCTGGTCGAGCGAGTCATATTCTTTGATATTCACTCCTGCGTAAGCGGTACATCCCCCAAGGGTTGCGGCGACATAGTAATATCCCGCTGAGTCGGGCCGTAAGGTTTGTGTCGTCTGTCCGGGAAGCGGACCTCCCGGTCCGAACCACTGGTACTGGGGGGTACCTCCTTGTGCCTGAACCGAAACTTCAAACGGGGTTATTCCCTCCGGGCAGTCGGGTTCATTTACAGGTAGCTCACATGCGCAGGCTGTGGTGTCCTGAACGAGGGTAAGTTGGAGGTCGAATGCGTCAAGGGTGATCGGGTGTGTCGCGTAGGCGGTATCACCGTTGAGAAAAGCGTATACTTCCACCTGAAAGGTTCCTCCTTGCTCATAGGTGTGGACGGGACTCCATTGTGTGGCGGAGTTACCGTCGCCGAAATGCCATTGCAGGCTGTCGGCGGTAGGAACGACCTCCGGATAAAATGCGATAGGCGTGTTCGCGCAGGTGCCTGATGTGGTGAAGTCGACCGTAAACTCAATATCCGCTTTAGGAGCGAACGACGGAAACTGCATGGCGTTGAAGTCGGGATTTGATTCGAATGGTTCCGTGTTATAAACGACTTCACTGGCTACGGTGTCGATATTGGTTAGCGATCCCAGGAGGTAGGGGCCGCCATTGACTTCCTGATAAAGATGATAGATAGCACTGTCGGGAGCGATTTGAAGTCCATAGCTTTGCGCAATGGTGTTGGGTTGAGGCAGGACCGAAGTCAGCGTCGTGCTGGGGTTCAGCATATCGAACTGAAGAACATCGGCCTGAACACCTGCATCGCCGAATACAGAGAGGTACAGATACTGGCCGTTATTGCTCCATTCGGTATCATAGATCGCTTGTCCGTTGGTGCCGTTGACACCGCTGTTGGGGACGCGTAGTACATATTCGAGGGTGCCCGAAGCAGGGTCGAAGTGAAGGACCTCCACACTTCGGTTCGCCTCCATCGGAGATGTCGCGATATGGCCGCTCGGCGCGTGATAGGAGAAGTTTCCCGGTTGTGTAATCAGTCCGAGCGTTACCTGTGTGGTTGATGCCGGTACGGTTCCTGAGTTGTCGAACAGCGTAATGGTATAGTTAGGCGAGCCGCTCTCATGTGTGATCAACCAGAAGTCGGTCCCGTTGGTGTGCGGGACAACGAGCATTGCTTCGCTCCGGTTGTTATCGAGTACTACGTTCTTAACCGTTACATCGCCTGAGGCGGGTGCCGGAAATGCGGAATTGCCGAACGCGGTCATGTCAACGATGCTGTACGACAACACACCCGCGGGATTCGTAGTGAAGATGTAGTATTGGGAGGCGGTTTCAGGAACCCTGGCGGCGACTACGGTTTGATTACCTGCGGGATTGCCGGCAAGACCTCCACCGTTGGGCATCAGCGTATGATGACGATCGTATACATTGACACCATCGGTGTAGAACAGGAGGTTACCCGTAGCCGGGTCGGTAGCTACAGCGCTACCCCCAAGTCCCAGCGGAGCCTTGTTCGTGATGATATGCGGGATGTTATCGGGGCGAGCGAAGCGTATTCCTTCGTTCGAGTTACCGAAGTACCAGTTGAGTGCCGCATAGTCTTGTGCCTGCGACCAGAAAGGATTGATCAGAAAGAGGAGAAATGTCAAAAAAAGCCACCGGAAAGCGGAGGCCGGCGCGTGCTCACCAGTTCGCATTGGGATCGGAAATCTTTTCATCTTAGAACGCCCAAGTTCCCCTAAAGTATACAATTTGCCTAAAAAATACCGTTAATAATCTTGATCCAGCGGCTTGAGACGGCGGGTGACGTAAAAACCGGTCGGCCTGCGGAACACGATTTTTTTAAATTTCGGATATACCGTTATTTTGCTTTGATTGCACGTAACCCTTAATGCATGCGCCGTCAGATCCTTCAACAAGTCGATAGTCTACGTCCGGAAAAAACTTTGTTCCCGAACGTGGGGCTTGAGCGCTGTGTTTTTCTCGTCGCCATCATTGCGGGACTCTTCGCACCCCTGGGCAGTCAGGCACAGGATCCGCAGTTCTCGCAGTTTTATGCTGCCCCTCTTTATCTGAATCCAGCGCTGGCGGGCTCGACGAATCAGGCCCGGGCGGGAATCAATTATCGCAATCAGTGGCCGGCAATCGACGCTAACTTTACAACGATGTCGGTTTTCGCCGATTATTTTATTGAAGATATCAACAGCGGTGTAGGCATTATTCTTACGCGGGATGAGGAAGGCCTCGCCGGACTGCGATCGCTCAGCATTGGGCTTCAATATTCATATGAATTACAGCTTACGGAGTATCTCGGCTTTCGCCCGGGTGTCCAGCTTGGCCTTTACAACCGGGATGTCAATTTTCACCGTTTGACTTTCGGTGATCAGTTTGATCCGGCCACAGGTCAGTTTATCAATCAGCCCAGCGCAGAGCAATTTAACACGAACTTCAGCAAAACTTTCTTCGATATTTCTTTTGGCGGCGTGTTCTTCACGCGTTCGGCGTGGCTGGGAGTGTCGGCGAGCCATCTCAACAGACCAAACCAGTCGATCATCGACGAGCGCAGTCCGCTTCCTGCAAAGCTCTCCTTTCACGGGGGCTTGAAGTTCTATATGCGTCCCGGAGTTGTCGGCAGCGGAGTTTATGCCCGCGATGCTGAGCGCAGTATCGCGCCAGCCATACAGTATCGCCACCAGGGGCACTTCGACCAGATGGATCTTGGTTTGTATTTCACGTTCGAGCCCCTTGTGCTGGGTACCTGGTACCGCGGCGTTCCCTTCAAGAATATCGATGGCATTATCAACAACGAATCTGTTGTCCTGCTTCTTGGGTTCACACAAATCGGCGCGCGAGATGCAATCAACATCGGCTACAGCTACGACTTCACTGTCTCGAAGCTGGGTTCCGGCAGCGGTGGTGCGCATGAGTTCAGCCTTGTCTACACCTGGCCTATGCGTAACCCACGCAAGCCGCCGAAAGACAAGCTGATTATTCCCTGCCCGGATTTCTAGTCCCCGGTTTCGTGGTTGTGAATTCACTTTTGAGGATAGACAAGCGATACTAACGAACAATAGGTTAGGAGCCTTTTTTGGGCTGTAAAGGGGCATTGTTGTTTGGCCCGAACTTTTTTGGATAATTCTTCGTAAAAGACTTGTCGATGTCAGAGAATTATCATTTAATTTTGCATTTGTGAGTGTTTAACCAACAGCAACTGAATGAATTTCCTCTAACGTTAAACGGTTAAAAGAAATTGAAAAGCAAGTTCACCTTATTGACTGCGGCTTTAGCTGCATACCACTCCCTCAGAACGGTTCAGTTCTTCTCTAACGCCTGTTTGGTGACCAGGCGCCCCCGACCTTCAAGGTACGCGCGCATTTAATCCGTACAACTCCTAAACTGTTGACAAAACAGGGCGATGTCCGGGACATCGTTCTGATGCATGCGTAAGCATCTCTTTTACTTTTCTTCCACGATTTCCTTTTTACGACATTGGAAAAGAATGACATTATCGTCAGAGTAGCTTTACCTGACGATGCAGAATACGCTGAAACCATCACGACGGAGATGGAAGAGTCAGCCAAGGCGCGAGGGACGGGTATTGCCAAGCGCTCTCCGGATTACATCCGTCGAAAAATCAGCGAAGGCAAGGCTGTTATTGCCGTTACCCGTGATGGCACCTGGGTAGGCTTTTGCTATATCGAGGCCTGGCAGCACGAAAAGTATGTGGCCAATTCAGGCCTCATAGTGTCGCCAGCTTTCCGCAAAACGGGGGTTGCTACGGATATCAAACGCAGAATATTTGAGCTCTCGCGTGAGAAATACCCTAATGCCAAGATTTTCGGTCTTACAACCGGCCTTGCGGTGATGAAGATCAACTCGGATCTCGGCTATGAGCCGGTGACATATTCTGAGCTTACAACGGATGAGGAATTTTGGAAGGGTTGCCGAAGCTGCGTGAACTACGATATCCTCATGGCGAAAGAGCGCAAGAATTGTTTGTGTACGGCTATGCTGTTCGATCCCGAAGAGGCGGCCGCTAAACTCAATATGACGTTGCCTCCCGTGAAGCAGTCGGCCGTGACGCCTTCGGGACAATTGGTGATGAATCATCAACATCGCGGCTTTCGCAGTAACCTGAGGCTTTTCGAGCGTTGGATGCGCTTCAAGCAGTATGTTCTGCTGAAGTCGTTCCGCAAGAAAGAGAACGGCACCGGTGGCGCAGCTGACGTAGAGAAGAAGCGCTCGCTTCTGGGTATTTTCTTCTGGTAATAAACTTCTTTGGATCGTTTGTCAGCTCCGACCGCGCATTTTTGCATTCGGATGATAAGCTTATACATTTGCACCCATGAGTAAGAAAAAAGTTGTACTGGCGTTTAGCGGAGGCCTCGACACTTCGTATTGTGTTAAGTATCTCAGTGAAGAGAAGGGTTATGAGGTTCATACGTTGACGGTCAATACCGGAGGCTTCGATGCTGCGGAGCTTCAAACGATAGAGAAGCGCGCCCGCGATCTCGGTGTAGCTTCTCATGAGACGGTTGACGAGACGCGGAACTATTACGATCAGGTTATCCGGTTTCTGATATTTGGAAATGTTCTGAAGAACAACACTTATCCGCTGAGTGTGAGTGCTGAGCGCATGTCGCAGGCGTTGGCAACAGCGCAGTATGCCCGGAAAATTGGTGCGGATGCGGTGGCACACGGCAGCACAGGAGCTGGAAATGATCAGGTGAGATTTGACATGATCCTCCATATCCTGGCACCTAACATCGAGATCATCACGCCCATTCGCGAAATGAAATTGTCGCGCGAAGAGGAGATTAATTATCTGCGCTCAAAAGGCGTTGATATGAATTTTGAAAAGGCGATGTACTCCATCAATAAAGGTTTGTGGGGAACTTCAGTCGGTGGTAAAGAGACTTTGAGCTCGTTGGGTATGCTTCCCGAGGAGGCATGGCCTACGCCGGTAACGAAGTCGGCTCCTGAAAAACTGAAGCTCACCTTCAGGCAGGGCGAGCTTGTTGGGGTAAACGAGAAGAACTTCAGTCACTCTGTAGAAGCTATTCAGGAAGTACAACGCATTGCGGCGCCTTTCGGAATAGGTCGCGATATTCACGTGGGAGACACGATTATAGGGATTAAAGGACGAGTAGGCTTCGAAGCAGCGGCCCCTGTCATTATCATCCGGGCTCACCACACGCTCGAGAAACACGTGTTAACCAAGTGGCAGTTGTCGTGGAAAGATCAGCTGGCGCAATTCTACGGCAACTGGTTGCATGAAGGCCAGTACCTTGACCCCGTCATGCGTGACATTGAAGCGTTTCTGACGAGCACCCAGGGACACGTTACCGGCGATGTGCACGTTGAACTGCATCCTTATCGCTTCGTAGTATTAGGTATAGAATCACCCTTCGATCTGATGTCGTCGCGCTTTGGAAAGTATGGCGAGATGAACCTCGGCTGGACGGGCGATGATGTAAAAGGATTCTCGAAAATATTCGGAAATCAAACCATGATCTGGCAACAGGTCAGATCACACGAGCAATCACATTCAAACGAACAAACCTGATTTATAATTGAAAGTTACAGCAGGAATTATCGGCGGCGCAGGATTCACAGGAGGTGAAACCATTCGCTTGTTGCTCAATCACCCCAATGTTGAACTGGCATTCGTGCACAGCCGCAGTAACGCGGGAAGGCCTTTGCACAGTGTCCACGCCGATCTCCTGGGAGAAACGTCAATCACCTTCGCTGATACTTACGATCAAAAGGTAGATGTTGTCTTCCTTTGTCTCGGTCATGGGGAAAGCAAGGTGTTCCTCGCAGAAAACGAATTTCATCCCGATACACGCATCATCGACCTTAGCCAGGATTTCCGGCTGGGCGAATCATCGGGCGACCGCCAATTTGTCTACGGTCTTCCCGAGCTGTATCGTGACGAGATTCGTCAGGCAAAGAACATTGCCAACCCGGGTTGCTTCGCAACGACGTTAACACTGGGAATGCTTCCGCTGGCGGAAGCAGGACTCCTCGGCGAGGTTTACAGTACGGGAATAACGGGATCTACGGGCGCGGGGCAAAAGCTGCAACCAACAACTCACTTTACCTGGCGGGCGAACAATATCTCGGCGTACAAGACGCTCTCGCACCAACATCTTCGTGAGATAAACCATCACCTCAAGTATTTGCAGCCGGCGTTCGCAGCACCAATAAACTTTATTCCCTGGCGAGGTGACTTCACACGCGGCATCTTTGTCAGCTCATGTGTAACATGCGCACTCTCACAGGAAGAGGTAGTGTCGTTGTACAAATCTTTCTATAAGGACCATCCCTTCACTGTGGTGGCCGATGGATCGGTTGACCTCAAACAGGTTGTCAACACGAACAAGTGCCTCATCGGAATCGAGAAGCAGGGTGACAAACTGGTTGTTCACTCAGCGCTGGATAATCTACTGAAAGGTGCATCCGGACAAGCAGTCCAAAACATGAACCTGATGTTTGGCCTGGACGAACGCGACGGCCTTCGTCTTAAGAGCATCGTATTTTGATTTGCCTATGAACCTGTTTGACGTATACCCATTGTTTTCCATCACGCCGGTTAAAGCTCAGGGTTCCTGGCTCTGGGATGATAAGGGCGAGAAATATCTGGACCTCTACGGGGGCCACGCTGTGATTTCGATCGGACATTCCCACCCGAGGTACGTTGACCGGCTGACTACACAACTCTCCAGAATCGGATTTTATTCTAACAGTGTCGAAAACCCACTTCAGCGCGAGTTGGCGGATAAACTTGGGGCAGTATCCGGTTATTCCGATTATCAGCTATTCCTTTGTAACTCCGGAGCGGAGGCAAATGAGAATGCGCTTAAGGTCGCTTCGTTCGTAACGGGCCGCAAGCGGATTATTGCTTTCCGGAACGCCTTTCACGGCCGCACATCGGGCGCAGTTGCCGCAACGGATAATCCGAAAATTGTCGCTCCGTTCAACGCCGATCACGATATAGTCTTTGTCCCTTTCAATGACATTGCCGCCTTTGATGGCGTAATGAACAACGAAGTAGCGGCAGTGATTATTGAAGGCATCCAAGGAGTTGGGGGCATTCGCATCCCCGATGACGAGTTTCTCCGCCATCTCGAAACCAAGTGTGCTGCTCACGGCGCGCTTCTGATACTCGATGAAGTACAGTCCGGATATGGTCGGACCGGCAAGTTCTTTGCACACCAGCATGCCGGTATACAACCGCACCTGATTACTACGGCCAAAGGGATGGGCAACGGTTTCCCCGTAGGGGGCGTGTTGATACACCCTGACATCAAACCGTGGAGCGGAATGCTGGGAACAACGTTTGGCGGAAACTATCTTGCCGCCGCAGCGTCGCTGGCGGTTCTTGAAGTCATCCAGGAAGAAGACCTTATGAAGAATGCTCAGTCTATCGGCAATTATTGGCTGGAGCAACTCACCGGTCTTCCGCATGTCAGTGAAGTGCGGGGCCGCGGGTTGATGATTGGGTTTGATCTCCCTGACGCGTACAAACATGTGCGGAAGAATCTCCTGATGGAACATCATATCTTTACAGGAGAAGCCAAGCCAAATACGGTACGGCTACTTCCGTCGCTCGCGGTAAGTCGCGAGGAAGCGGATATGTTGTTAAATGCCCTCAAGAAAGAACTCGCATGAAGAATTTTATCTCCGTTCATGACGTCCACGATATCCACGAGCTGATACAGAAAGCCTTGGCGTACAAGGCCGACCCGTACCGGGATCATACGCTGGGCCAGCATAAGCGCATCGGACTTCTATTCCTCAATCCGAGTATGCGCACCCGCTTGAGCACCCAGATAGCTGCGGCTAACCTCGGCATGGAAGCGATCGTTTTCAACGTCGGTCAGGAGGGATGGTCACTCGAATTTGGAGAGGAAGCTATCATGAATGGGACAACGGTGGAGCATGTTAAGGATGCAGCCCCCATCCTCGGTAAATACTTTGATATTCTGGGAATCCGGACATTCCCTTCCCTCCGCGACAGAAACGAGGACTACAGCGAACAATATATTCAGCAGTTCATTAAATACACCGGGATCCCCGTGGTTAGCCTCGAAAGCGCAACGCTGCATCCGCTTCAGAGTCTTACAGACCTTGTGACCATTACCGAAGTCTTCAAGGAGAAAAAGCGCAGACCCAAGATCGTATTGACGTGGGCGCCACACGTGAAGGCTCTTCCTCAATGCGTTGCCAATAGTTTCTCTCAATGGGTTAACGCCTGGGGGCACGGTGATTTTGTAATCGCCCATCCCGAAGGATATGAACTCGATACCACCTTTACCAAAGGTGCGTCGATTACGCACGATCAGGAGTATGCGCTGAAAGACGCCGATTTCGTTTATGTCAAGAACTGGAGTTCGTATCACCAGTACGGGAAGGTGCTCACTGACGACAAGTCGTGGATGCTTACCAATGAGAAATTACTTGTTACGAACCACGCGAAAGTGATGCATTGTCTGCCCGTCCGGCGCAACGTTGAGCTCAGCGGGGAAGTCCTTGACGGTTTCAGCAGTATTGTCACGCACCAGGCGTCGAACCGTGTGTGGGCGGCGCAGGCTGTTCTTTCCGAATTGTTAACCCACCATCGCTAGTCGGATATGGAGCGGCTTTTCATCATCAAAATCGGTGGTAATGTTCTCGACGACGAAGCAGCGCTCGAGCGGTTCCTCGGAGAGTTTGCGGCGCTCGGTGAGAAGAGAATTCTCATTCACGGAGGAGGGAAGATAGCAACGCGCATTGGCGATCAGTTGTCGATCGAGTCGAAATACGTCAACGGTAGGAGAATTACGGACCAGCCCACCCGTGATCTGGTCACGATGGTGTATGGTGGCCTTGTTAATAAACAGCTTGTGGCCCGCCTGCAGGTGCTGGGCTGTAATGCACTCGGACTTACCGGTGCTGACGGTAACGCCATTCGCGCCGTGAAACGCCCAGTGAAGGAAATCGATTATGGGTTTGTGGGCGATATCACCCACGACGATGTCAATATATCGCTGATTTCCGGACTTTTGAATACAGGTGTTGTTCCGGTATTTGCTCCCCTGACGCATTCAGAGGGATCGATACTGAATACCAATGCGGATACGATTTCTTCCGTTTTGGCAGTTGCCCTTAGTAAGTTGTACAGTGTACGACTTATTTATTGCTTCGAGAAGAAGGGTGTTCTTCGCGATGTGGAAAATCCTGATTCCGTGGTACGGCACTTGACGCGGAGCTTGTATGCGGAGCTGCTGGAACAGAAGGCGCTCGCAGACGGTATTTTACCCAAGCTTCAGAATGCCTTTGCCGCTATTGAGATGGGGGTTAGTGAAGTGCTTATTGGTGAGGCGGATGATCTCAGTAAGAACATGGGTGAATCAACCGCCGGGACCCTCATAACCCCTTAAGCCGTGAAACAGCAGCCTGATGAAATAGCTATCAATCTCCTTGAACAGCTTATCGCGTTACCTTCTTTCAGCAGAGAAGAGGATAAGACGGCGCTCGTTCTGGAAGGGTTTTTTCGTCAGAATGATATTCCCTGCGAGAGAGTAGGGAACAACGTCTGGGCGAGAAACAAGAGTTTCAGCCCCGGGAAACCCACCATTCTCCTCAATTCCCATCACGACACGGTAAGGCCTAACCCCGCCTATACACGGGATCCGTTTACGGCGGAGATTGTTGACGGCAAATTATACGGACTTGGAAGTAACGATGCCGGAGGCCCTCTGGTCTGTCTCATGATGGCGTTCCTGCATTATTATGATCGTCACGACTTGCCCTTTAACCTTGTGATGGTGGCGAGCGCCGAGGAGGAGATTTCCGGCAAGGAGGGAATTGAGCGAATTTGGGAGATGTTGCCTCCTATCGACTTCGCTATTGTGGGCGAACCGACGTTGTGTGACATGGCTGTCGCGGAAAAAGGCCTGTTGGTTCTGGATTGCGTTGTGAAAGGCAGGGCCGGCCACGCGGCTCGCGACGAAGGAGTGAATGCAATTTATCTCGCGCTCGAAGACGTTCAGTGGATACGAAGTTATAAGTACCCGAGGGTGTCGCCGGTGCTCGGAGAGGTCAAGATGACGGTTACGGTTATTCAGGCAGGCAAACAGCACAACGTGGTTCCTGCTGAGTGTAGCTTTACGATTGACGTACGCGTAACAGAGCAGTACACACTGGAAGAGGTGCTCGAAATAATTCAGCAGCACCTGCGCGCGGAAGTTACGCCGCGCTCATTGCGGCTGCGCCCTTCCGGAATTGCTGACAACCATGCCCTTGTGCTGGCAGCAAAAGAACTGGGTATAAAGCTATACGGATCACCCACTACTTCCGATCAGGCATTGATTCCCGTCCCGTCAGTAAAAATCGGCCCTGGCGATTCGGCCCGGTCGCATACAGCTGACGAATTCATTTATGTGGAGGAGATCGTCAAAGGGATAGATACCTATATTGCTCTCCTGGATAAAGTTGCGCGACATTTGTCTCCGACAGTGTCCTCATAAATTCAATCAAGATGAAACTCTGGCAGAAAGACAAGACCTCACTCAAAGCCGTTGAAAAGTTTACCGTTGGCCGGGACCAGGAGATGGATATTTTTCTGGCTCCTTTTGACGTGCTTGGATCGTTGGCGCATATTGCCATGCTTCAATCGATAGGCTTGCTTTCGGATGATGAGCACAAGAAACTCGACGCTGCGCTGCGTGATATCTACACGACTATTGAGAGTGGTGATTTCCGGGTAGCGGACGGCGTTGAGGATATTCACTCGCAGGTTGAACTCCTCCTTACCGAGAGACTGGGCGATATCGGCAAGAAAATTCACAGCGGACGCTCGAGAAATGATCAAGTCCTTGTGGATATCAAACTCTTCTTGCGTTCAGAGATTGAAGTCGTGGTCGGCGAAGTAAAGCGTTTGTTTGAATTGTTGATGACTCTCAGCGAAAAGCATCGCGATGATCTTATGCCGGGTTATACGCACTTTCAGCTGGCAATGCCCTCATCGTTCGGGTTGTGGTTTGGTGCGTACGCGGAAAGCCTTGTTGACGACCTGATTTCCCTACAAGCCGCGTATCGCATTGTGAATAAGAATCCGCTGGGATCGGCTGCGGGATACGGATCTTCTTTTCCTCTTAATCGGACGATGACGACGCGACTGCTGGGTTTTGATGACCTCAATTACAACGTGGTCTATGCTCAGATGGGACGAGGCAAGACCGAGAGAATCGTAGCTGCGGCGTTCTCAAACGTTGCGGCAACCCTGGCCAAGCTTTCGCAGGATGCGTGCATTTTCCTGAATCAGCATTTCAGCTTTATTTCATTTCCTGACGAACTTACCACGGGCTCAAGCATCATGCCGCACAAAAAGAACCCGGATGTATTTGAGTTAGTACGCGCGCGCTGTAACCAATTGATCGCTCTTCCCAATGACATCGCGATGACCACTGCAAATCTGCCATCGGGATACCATCGCGATATGCAGTTGTTGAAGGAGATGTTGTTTCCGGCGATCCAGAACCTCAAAGACTGTCTGCAGATGGTTCACCTGATGCTGGAGAACATCGAAGTCCGTCCGGACCTGCTGAAGGACGACAAATACAAGTTTCTGTTCAGCGTCGAGGAGGTGAATCGGTTGGTCCTCGCCGGCGTTCCATTCCGGGATGCATATCGACAGGTAGGTTTAGCCATAGAGCAGGGAGAGTACCACCCGGCCACCGATATCCAGCATACACATGAAGGAAGTATTGGAAATCTCTGTATAGCTGAAATAAAAGCGAGTATGGAGAGGGTTGTTTCCGACTTCCACTTCGAGCGCTGCCATACGGCCGTTAACAGTCTCCTGAAGCGCGCGTGATGTAGAGAATACTCTACAGGACCAACAAACGTTTCCTGTGCGTGTCTGCCTGTTTGATGTGCGCTTATAGTACGGCGGGCATACAATTTTAATTCATACCTGCAATTGTCCCCCAATTCCAGGGGAGGTTAAAACACAAAGGATATGGATGACAAGGCAGCAATAATTCGGAAAGGACGTGTTCACGATTTTCCCGAACACCAGGTAGGTTTCCCTGAACGAAACGATGTTCACAATCCAGATGCGGAACCCGCGGGTGCCCGACCCGATGGCGCCTTACGCGCATTGCCCGATCGCGATTCGGCTAAGACTGCACAGGAGGCGAGAACTCAGCGTGTAGCGGCACAGTAGCTCATCGATAGTTTCAAGACGGATATTTTAAGGCGGTCTGAGGCAAACGTGGATGGCTTCTGATATTCTTCGTATCGTACTTTTGGTTCTCGGTTATGCCATCGTGCTGGTGAGTCTTATTCCGCTGGTGAGAAAAGACAACTGGGTGTTCCGCGTATTCGAGTATCCGAGGTCGCAGAAACTATTGCTCAACGCGATCATTCTTCTGGTATTTACTTTCGTTGCCCGTTGGGATTCTCTTCACGACATCATCTTTTCCACAGTCCTTTGTCTGAATCTTTTCTACCTTCTTTATCAGGTCGTTCCATATACAGTGGTTGGACGAAAACAGATGAAGAAGCAGAAGCAGTCGGAGACCGGAAAGTATTTCAAGCTACTTATCTGTAACGTCTACCAATACAATCGTCGCAGTGATCTCTGTCTCGCTTGCATTCAGGAGCACGACCCCGATCTTCTTCTCCTTGTGGAGACTGACGAATGGTGGAATGAACAGTTGTCAGCTCTGCGCGACATTTACACGCATAATGTGCTCAAGCCTCTGAACAATACCTATGGAATGTTGTTACATTCGAGGTTTGAACTGATGGATCCCCAGGTCAAATATCTGGTTGAGTCGGATGTACCTTCGATACACACTCGGGTGCGCCTTCCGTCAGGAGATGTGTTCAGGTTGTATTGTCTTCACCCGCGCCCACCGATTCCCCAGGAGTCGGCCCGTTCTACCGAGCGCGATGGCGAGTTACTAATCGTTGCGCGCGATGCGAAGGAGTCGGACATCCCTGTAGTGGTTGCCGGTGATCTCAATGACGTAGCCTGGAGCTATACCACCGAGCTATTCCTAAAGACCAGTGAGCTGCTGGACCCGCGACGGGGACGGGGATTTTTCAATACCTTTCATGCCGATCACTGGTTTCTCCGGTGGCCTCTTGATCATGTCTTTTGCTCCCGGCATTTCTTGTTACGTGATCTGAAGCGTCTCAAGCCAATGGGATCGGACCACTTTCCCATTCTCGTGGAATTGGGATTGCCAGCGAAGGCGGAGAAGCAGAAAGCACAATCCCAGCACGTATTGAGGGCAGACCACGACGAGGAGGAACAAGCTCAGGAGAAGATCGCCAAAGTTCGGTGACGATTAAATTGCGCGGTTTTTCTCATACTCTTCCCACAAATCGAAGAGGGAGTAATCACGCATTGCGTCTACCGGCTGTAGATAGGCGGCGTTAAACATCAGTTCATCGCGTCGGTGTGCTTCTCCTGATGAGTCCTTCCACAGCAGGTCGCATGAGATATGCTCACCATATTTCTTCACCGGCACCAGCACACAGTTGGCAATCGGAACGTCATAATGGCGAACATATTGATCGTGCTTGTGTTCACTCACTTTGTACGGTTTGCCTAATTGAATGTTGTCCATGACCTTGGGGAGGTTTGGTTTTGTGATGTAAATTCGGATCTGAACGGCTGCGCAAGTTAGCGCAACGATTTGTGGGGTTCCCGTAGAGGGTTAGCAATCTATGAAAAATCCACGACGGTAGACAGAACGTTCGGCTTTTTCAGTGGAGCGGGCGGAAGCGGGTGGGACGAGCACCATTTTCACGGTTCGGGCGTTTTTCGTAGCATTGGGATTGATGGAACCGAAAACTATTCTCTGGATTGTTATTAGCATTGCTACTGCTGGTTATATTCTCGATCAGGTGCTGGACTGGCTGAACCTTCGCGCCATGCGGCGCGATGTTCCTGACGAGGTGGCCGAATTTTATGACCGCGATCGCTATCTGAAGTCGCTTGACTACCACGGCGTACGCACGAGATTTTCGTTTCTTTCTTCGGCCTTTTCGTTTGCTGTGACGATGCTAATGCTGCTCGCAGGAGGTTTCGGGTGGCTGGATACTGTATTGCGTACCTTTGTCGACAGCGAAATCCTTTTGTCGCTCGCTTTCTTTGGAGTGCTTGCACTGGCATCCGACGTTCTGTCGGTCCCGTTTCAGGTATATGCCACCTTCGTTATCGAGGAGCGATACGGATTCAACCGCACTACGCCGAGAACCTTTATCCTTGACAAACTCAAAGGTTACCTTCTCGGAGCCGTTATCGGTGCGCCGCTGCTGGGCCTGCTCATTTGGCTTGTTATGCAGATTGGACCGGGGTTCTGGCTATGGTTCGGTGTCACAGCCGCGCTGTTCGTGCTTTTCGTGAATGTGTTTTATACTACGCTGATTCTTCCGCTTTTTAACAAGCTCACGCCACTGCCCGACGGAGAATTGAAATCAGCCATTGAAGCCTTCGCCGCGAAAGTGAATTTTCCGCTCGATAATATTTTTGTTATTGATGGTTCGCGGCGTTCAAGTAAGGCCAACGCATTCTTTTCGGGGATGGGTCGCCGGAAGAAGATTGTTTTATATGACACGTTGATTGACAAGCACGCTACCGACGAGCTTGTCGCGATACTCGCGCATGAGGTGGGGCACTTTAAGAAGAAGCATATCGTTCAGGGGTTCGCCCTTTCTGTTGTCCAGATTTTTTTCACCCTGTTCGTGTTGTCATTGATGGTGTACAATGAGAGCTTGTCGTTCGCGCTGGGCGGAAACCAGCATTCTATCCATCTCAACCTTATTGTCTTTTCGATTCTTTTCGCTCCCATTTCGGGGGTGATCGGAATTCTGATGCAGATGCTCAGCCGCAAAAATGAGTTTGAGGCCGATGCGTACGCGCGTGAGCATTATGACGGCCCCGCTTTGGCAGCAGCTTTGAAGAAGTTGTCGGTCGATTCGCTAAGCAACCTGTTTCCTCACCCTCTCTACGTGTTCTTCCATTACTCACACCCTCCGTTATTGGCACGGCTAAGGGCAATCGAACGTCAGGAAGAAGTTTATGGTTAGTCTTTCGCGCTATTTGTCCGGAATGACCATCCGATACTTCCAACGAGTACAAGTAGTACAAGCCACGACGTTGCCGTTGTCACTTTATTTCCGGTAACATAGGCGTCGGGTTTGAATACGAACTCGATGCTGTGTTGACCGGCTGGAATTTCGACCGCGCGGAGGATATAGTTCGCTCGCATCAGGGGCGCTTCTTGTCCATCGATAGTGACGACCCATCCGGGATAGTAGATGTCGGAGAATACGGCGAGGCCGTGGGTAGCCGATTGGCTTTCGAAGCGCAGTCTTTGAAGGTCATATTCTACCAGGGTGATAGACGATGCACTGTCATAGCCCAAGGTGCCGGGGTGGAACTCGCGGGTGTTTATGACTGCGTGACGACGGGTGTCGATCCGACAGGTTTGGGCGAGTTCCTCGTTGGCGTTACTTGCGGGGATTATATCTTCCACAAACCAGGCGTTTCCGTAGGCCGATTGATTTTGCACGATGTGTTCTCGCTGAGGGCCCAGGACGAGATACTTGATGTTGAGCATGTTGAACGCGCGGAGGCTGTCAAACGATTGAGATCCCGACTGAATAATGCCTACAAAACGCTGCGTATCGGACACAACACAAGAGTCATAAAACTCGGCATAACGGCGCATCTTGGCCCCGTGATATCCTCCGACAGAGTTATGGTAATACGAAGTACGTGCTTCGGCAAACGGATTGGTCCCGCTTCCCGTCAGGTAACTAAGATTATACACACGGTAGTAGGAGCGATCCTTTAGTATTTCCTGATCCGCCTCCGTCATGGCGAAGAAAGTGTTGTCGCGCTTGCGCCGGAAGTTGTCGTCAGGGAAATAGCGCTTGTCTACCGAATAAAGATCGACGGTGACCAGGAAGATGATGAAGGCATAGAAGCCTGTTGCCGACACCTTCCGGTGAGCTTCAAACCATAAGGCTAGAAAAACGACGAGGATAAACGCAAGCGAGCGGAAGGCATCGCTTCGGAATAGCGACTTTCTGTCGTCTGCCAGGGCGTCGACAAACCATCCGGGAAGTTGTGCCTCGATGTCGCGTGTGAAAGTGAACGCGCCCGCGAAGAGTCCGAAAACTAAACATAGCCCGCCCGTTGCGCTGAAAGCGATAAGCAGTTTCCGGCGCGTCTCTTTAGTAAATTTCTCCGATAAAACGCGTTCAAGCCCCAGAAGACCGAGCAAAGGCATGGCAAAGAGCGTGATGATTAGCGTAAAGGTGACGGAGCGGAAGTTGTTATATCCGGGAAAGTAATCGAACATGAAGTAGTTAAACGCTGCAAAGTTGCTACCCCAGCTCAGGACAATGCCGAGTAGCGCCGCGGAACAAAGCCATGTCGCGTAGCGCCGCGGAGCAAAGCAAATTCCCAACGCAAAAAGGAATACGATAACGGCCCCTGCGTAATACGGTGCGGCGAGTCGTTGCTCTCCCCAGTAAGCACCGGTGAAGTTAGCGAGCTGATTAGCCATTTGCTGGTCACCGGAACGCATCAGGGCTTTGTACACTTCGCTGTTTGGATCCGAGACCAGAAAGTTGCCGCTACTTCCTCCGTAAAAGTTTGGTATCATCAACGTAAATGGTTCGAATATGCCGTTGCTGAATTCAAAGGCATATTCGCGGGTCATACCACTGGTGGAGGTTGTCGGTTCCTCGGCTTTAACTAACTCCGATTGGCCCCTCGTTGAGTGTTTGCTGTATTCTTTCAACGCCCAGAACTGTCCGAAGAATGTGGCGACCGCGAGAACAACAGCGCCCGTCAGGAGCAAGACGTTTTTGAAGAAAACAGGTACTGTTTTTTGCCTGATCGCCTCAAGGAGCATAACGATTCCGTACAGCAGGACGATGAGCAGGAGATAGTACGTCATCTGGATATGATTCTCGCGTAAATGAAGAGCCATTGCCGCAGCCGTAACACCAAAGCCCAGGACACGTCGGCCGGTGAAGACGAGATGAATACCCGCCATAATCAGAGGCATAAAAGCGATTGCCCCGATCCGTCCGTTGTGGCCGGCGGAAAGACCGATGATAAGATAGGATGACAAGCCAAAGGCTATAGCACCTGCCATGGCGAGGTATGGCCTCACACCGAAGGCGAGCAACATGATGTAATAGCAAACAAAGGCGAGGAATATGTTGGCGATAGGATGAGGGGTGAAGAGCGCCAGCGTTGTCTTCAAATAGGCAATAGCCTGATTGCCCCATTGGACACTGATAAGCCAGGCGGGCATGCCGCTGAACATAGCGTTCGTCCACAGCGGTTCTTCTCCCGTGCGCTCGCGGAAATCGTCGATCGCTTTTGAAGAACCGATGAACTGCTGAATATCGTGCTGCTGCAGTGTGCGGTTTTCGAAGAAGATCGGATGAAAAAAGAGAACAGTTACCAGGAGGAATAAGAGCACTGCTACAACGTGCGGTAATACCTGTGTCGAAAAATTAATCTTTCTCATGCCGAAGGTTTAGTGGCGCAAAATAGGAAGTTAATGGGATTATTTTGTGTGAACAGCGTCCAATATTGCGGCCTATGCGCGTTCTATGATGATACGAATAGCGGCTACCGCTATGACAAATGCGGTAATACGTCTGACGTGCAAAGGATTGAGCTTCAATGCGCCGAGACGGGAACCTATCTGGCCTCCGGCCAGGACGGCGATTGCCAGAGGAAGAACATCATTCCAGGGAAGCGCTGGAATCGCGGAGGCTTGCCCAGCCAGTGCGCTCACGGAATTTACGAGGATGAAGACACAGGCCAAAGCCGACACCTCGCGCGCTTCTCCCCAGCGAAAGAGATGAAGCAATGGCGATAGAAAAATTCCTCCTCCTATCCCTATGAACCCGGATAGGATACCCAGGCTACCACCTATCGCGGCTTGTTCGACAAAACTCATTTTCCTCGGAGTCTCCGCTGTCTTCGGGGGAATCCATAACAAACATGAACCCACCAAGAGGGCTCCGGCGAGCACCGAAAAGAATACACTCGTGTTCGTGGTCGGCAACGATCCACCCAGATAGGCCGCAGGAATGCTGGCAAACAGGAAGGGCAATGCGCTGCGCCAGGCGAGGGCACCTGAACGCCAGAAGATATACGTTCCTCCTGTTACGACAATGATATTGCACAACAGCGCTGTCGGACGAATCGTGTCCGGTGCGAATCCCGCGAGCGCAAGGATGGCCAGATAACTCGATCCACCACCAAAACCAACGGAAGCGTAGACAAGCGCAATGGAGAAAAATAGTGTCGCAAGAAGGACTATGTCGGAACTCATGTTAACGACAAAAGATAAAAAGACAGGGCGACTTATCCGCCGATGGTGGACATCGATTCATGGACTGGGTGTTCGCTTCGCCGCTGTTCAGCTTCAAAGCCACTCGCACTTCGGTTCCTGAACGCATGCATGAGCGCGGCTCTCAGCGCTTCGTCAGATGCTGACGAACGCAGCAGCGCGCGGATGTCGAGTACGCCATCGTCGTACAGACAGGTTTTAAGCATTCCCTGGGCGGTGATTCGCAGACGGTTACACGTTCCACAGAATGTGCGGCTGTACGCGGCAATGATGCCAAGTGTACCCGCGTAGCCTGGGACCTTGAAATGCGAAGCGGTTGCATTCGAGGGGTCAGCGATTTTCTGCAGGTTGGGATACTGGCCCTGAAGGTGCTTGAGAATGTCGCGGTGATTCCAGAAAATCAGTGGGCGGGTACCGCTGCCGTTAAAGGGCATCTCTTCAATAAAACGCACCGAGATCGGGTGCGCACGCGTTAGCTCCGCCAGTGGAATAATGTCGTCAAGGTTCTTTTCCGCCATCACTACGGCGTTCACCTTTACAGGAATCCGATGGTCAAGAAGCGAGTCAAGGGTAGCAAGAACATTGGCAATTTCATTGCGTCGGGTAATGGCGCGGAATCGCTTTGGATCCAGACTGTCCAGACTCAGGTTCACAGAGGCGATGCCGAGTGACTTCAACTCGGGTACAAAGGGGGCGGTTAGTACACCATTCGTAGTGATGTGAACTTCCTTCACCTCGGGCACAGCAACCAGTTCGCGCAGGAAGTGCATGAGGTCGGTCCTGACAAACGGTTCTCCCCCGGTAATCCGGATCTTGCTGATACCCATCCTCGCCATCAGGGTTGCCAGGCGAATGATCTCCTCAAACGTCAGCAGGTCTTTCTTGGGTAGGTAGGGAATTCCCTCTTCCGGCATGCAGTAGAAGCAGCGAAGGTTGCATCGGTCCGTTACTGCAATGCGCAGGTAATTCAGCGGTCGGCCGTGATTGTCGTAAAGTGTCGTCACCGTTGTCAGCTGCCGGAAATAGGCTTATTTTGGTCGAAGTTAAGGAACTGCCGGAACTTCCGGAGACCGTTCAGACGATTCATTGTTTATTTCTGCTTATGGCCCGTTATGTAATCAAGGCGTTTGGCATCACCCGGGAAATTCTCGGCACCCGGGAAAAGCTCTTCGAAACCGACGGCAATACCGTGGCTTCGCTGCGCGCTGCGTTAGTCGCTTCGTACCCCACGCTGGGAAAACTTCCTTCCCTCATGATAGCTGTCAACAATACCTACGCAGAGGATGGGGATGTCGTGGCCGAATCAGACGAAATCGCCCTGATCCCGCCGGTAAGTGGAGGGTGAGGGAAGACGAAGTACGAAGTACGAATGACGAATGACGAATGACGAATGACGAAGTATGAGGTACGAGGTACGAAGTACGAGGTACGAATGGGAGGTGTCAAAGCGCATGGGCATGATTCTTAAGCCCTCTTTGCGAGCTGATACCACTTGGTAATTGGCGATTATCACGTAGTTTTAATCTCGATGCTCGTGTTTGTATTAACCCGCCGAACATGATAAAAATCACAGAAAAGTCCATTGATGTACAGAAGGTCATCGATACTGCTGCCAGCCTGGGAGCCGGCGCGGTAAATGTGTTTGTCGGTACGGTTCGCAATACTTCTCATGACAAGAACGTATTGTGGCTGGAGTATGAGGCTTACGAAGCCATGGCGGTAGCGGAAATCAAGAAGATTGTTGCTGAAGCGGCGGAGCGCTGGAATTTACTCGGATCGGCTGTAAGCCATCGCGTGGGCACGTTACGCCCGGGCGAAGTAGCGGTTGCCGTAGCTGTTTCGACGGCGCATCGGAAGAATTCCTTCGAAGCTTGTCAGTTCATTATCGACAATCTCAAAGAACGCGTGCCCATTTGGAAGAAAGAAGTGTTTGAAGACGGGGAGGAATGGGTTTCCGCAAATCCATCGGGTGCGATGGTTTCGTCATGATCGGTGAAAGTCGCGCTTGCCGCCGGTTTTTTCCACCAGCCTGATTTCGCGGATGACGATGTCGTGACTGAGCGCCTTGCACATATCGTAGACAGTAAGGGCTGCGACGGATACTGCTGTGAGCGCTTCCATTTCGACACCGGTTCGCGCACTGATTACAGTGGTTGAGGTCAGAATAACTTCTTCGTCCCGCAAGTCTACTTCTATCTGACAATCGTCGAGTCCGAGGGGGTGGCATAGAGGAATCAGGTCGGAGGTTCGCTTCGCGGCCATGATTCCCGCAAGCACGGCGGTTTGAAACACGGGCCCCTTTTTCGTGTGTACATCGTGGTCCCGCAAATGTCGCATCACTTCCTGCCCGAGGTGTACGACCGCCTCGGCACGCGCCGTTCGGCGGGTCACGGCCTTCTCAGAAACATCAACCATAGTGGCTTTGCCTTTGGCGTCGATGTGGGTCAGCGTCTGCTTTTTCATAGCACGAATTACGAGATAAAATACGAATTACCGATGATGAATTTGGCGTGAGGCGCGGTGGGAACGGCAAGTTATGATTGCCTATCTTCGTTTATGATTTCCGTTGATCAGGCCACGGCCATTACCCTCAGTCACCTTTTCTCCCCTCCGGTTCTCAAGGTCCCTTTGCGAGACGCGGTGAATCATGTGCTGGCTACCCCCGTCTTTGCCGATCGCGATTTTCCGCCCTTTGACAGGGTCACCATGGATGGAGTTGCCATTGCCTACAAAGCGTGGGAGGAGGGGCGTCGCACTTTCGTTATTGCCGGCGTACAAGGCGCTGGTGCCTCGCAAATGGACCTGCCGGGCAGCGAGGTCTGTATAGAGGTGATGACGGGAGCAGTGCTCCCCCGTGGCGCAGATACTGTTATACGCTACGAGGATTTGACGATGAACAATGGTATGGCTACTGTCGCTGATGTGATAGTGGAAAAGTATCAAAATGTCCATCATCGCGGCTCGGATGCGGCGGCGGGTTCGGCGTTGCTCTCGCCGGGGCAACGGATTAGTCCCGCCGAAGTGGCGTTGATGGCTTCCGTCGGAATCACATCGGTCGACGTGCGTGCTTGGCCGCGCGTGGCTGTGCTTTCTTCCGGTGATGAATTGGTTGCCGTAGAGGAACAGCCGGGACCCTTTCAAATCAGGCGTTCGAACACTGAAGCGCTGGTGTCGGCCCTTCGCAGTATGGGCATCGAGGCGGAAGCGGGTCACCTGCCTGACGACGCCGACATAATCAAAAGAGAAATCGGCAGAACAGCGGCTGAATGCGATGTGATGATTCTTTCCGGGGGTGTTTCCAAGGGGAAGTATGACTATATCCCGGATGCTCTGGAGGCTGCGGGTATCCGAAAATTGTTTCATCAGGTGAGTCAAAGGCCGGGAAAACCCTTTTGGTTTGGGGTGGGTAGCCGCGGACCGGTCGCATTTGCTCTCCCGGGAAACCCTGTGTCCACCTTTATGTGTTTCTATCGCTATGTACGTCCCTGGTTGTTACACAGCCTCGGAACGGAAGTGAAATCGCAAGCAGCAGTGCTCGCCGAGGATTTTAAGTTTGCCCCCGCGTTGACTTATTTTCTCCAGGTGCGTGTGTCGGGCGATGGGGGAGTCATGAAGGCGTGGCCCGCCGCAGGAGGCGGTTCGGGCGATTTTGCAAACCTGGCCAGTGTGGATGGATTTCTGGAACTGCCGTCAGACCGGGAAGTGTTTCGCGCCGGGGAAGTGTTTCCATTCCTCGCCTTCCGCCCGTGAAAATTTCGCTAAATTGCGCCCACGCATACGCCCGGCAGGGCGTTGTTGGCGTTTTATAAGGATAAAGAGAAGATATGTTTGATAATTTAAGTGTAAAGCTTGAAAAGGCCTTCCAGACCCTTAAGGGACAGGGTAAGATTACGGAGATCAACGTTGCCTCAACGGTCAAGGAAATCAGGAAGGCGCTGATCGATGCCGACGTCAACTACAAGGTAGCCAAAGAAGTTACCGACGAAATCCGGCAGAAGGCGATGGGTGAGAACGTTATCACCTCCATTTCGCCGGGTCAGCTGCTCACCAAAATCACAAGCGACGAACTCACCGCTCTGATGGGCGGAACCAGTGAAGATATCAAGCTTGAGGGAAATCCCGCGGTCGTCCTTATTTCCGGCTTGCAGGGTTCGGGTAAGACGACTTTCTCCGGTAAGCTCGCAAACTATCTGAAGAAGCAGGGCAAGAACGTTCTTCTTGCAGCCTGTGACATTTATCGCCCGGCAGCGATCGATCAGTTGAAAGTGCTCGGCGAGCAGATTGGCGTTGAAGTGTACGCCGAACCTGAAAACAAGGACGCGGTCAAGATTGCCCGGGCGGCGATCGATCATGCGAAAAAGAATAACAATCGCGTGGTGATTGTCGATACCGCAGGACGTCTGGCTGTCGATGAGGAGATGATGGATGAGATTGCGAGACTCAAGGAGGCACTGAGTCCGTCCGAGACATTGTTCGTTGTCGATTCCATGACCGGTCAGGATGCCGTGAACACGGCACGGGCCTTCAACGAACGACTCAACTTTGATGGCGTAGTTCTAACAAAACTCGACGGTGATACACGCGGGGGGGCGGCCCTCTCGATTCGGCGTGTCGTTGAAAAGCCTATCAAGTTCATTAGCACGGGCGAAAAAATGGAGGCCATCGATCGCTTCTATCCCGATCGTATGGCCAGCCGTATTCTGGGGATGGGGGATGTTATCTCCCTCGTTGAACGTGCGCAGCAGGCCTATGACGAAGATGAAGCACGCCGGCTGAACAAGAAAATCCGTAAGAATCAGTTCGACTTCAACGATTTTCTCCAGCAACTTCAGCAAATCAAGAAGATGGGTAACATGAAGGATTTGCTGGGTATGATCCCGGGAATGGGAAAAGCGATGAAGGATATCGACATCGACGACAATTCCTTTAAGCCGATTGAAGCGATTATTCGCTCGATGACCATCGAAGAGAGGGAAAACCCCGAAATAATTAACGGAAGCCGTAAATCTCGCATCGCTAAAGGAAGTGGACGAACGGTTCAGGAGGTGAACAACCTGCTCAAGCAATTCAACGACATGCGCAAGCTGATGAAGACGATGAACAAAATGGGAGGCGGTCGGAAGGCGTTATCGGCGATGAATCCATTTGGCCGATAGGTAATAAATGGGGGACAGACCAACCTTTGGGCCGCTGCTTCGTTTATATACAATTAATGTTGGTCGACAGACCTCCGAATAAGCCAAACCAAATCCTAATAACACAGCTATGAGAAAATTCAGCGTTTTTTGTCTAGTAGCAGCGGCTCTGATGATGGCCTTCCAGTCACAAGCCCAGGAAAAGAGAAGAACAAGTCCGAAGGATGAAGTTAGCGGCACAGTGGGTGGCGCAAAGGTGAGCATTGTTTATTGCAGGCCTTCTGCCGATAGCCGAAAGATTATGGGGGAACTGGTGCCGTTCGGTAAAGTGTGGCGTACAGGGGCAAATGCAGCAACCACGATCGAGTTCGATAAGCCGGTGAAAATTGAGGGCAAGGAAGTTCCCGCCGGGAAATATGCATTGTTTACCATCCCCAATGAGAACGAGTGGACGATCATCCTGAACAAAGATTACGATCAACCGGGGGCATACAACTACGACCAGGCAAAGGATGTGCTCCGGGTTAATGTTAAGCCTAAAAAGACTTCCGGGTACATCGAAACCTTTACGATTGCCCCGGAAAAAGACCGGGTCAGTCTGAAGTGGGAGAACACGGAAGTGGCTTTCAAAGTCAAGGCGTGACAATAGTCAAAAATAAATAAAGGGGAGCCCTGCTATGGCAGGGCTTTTTTATTCTATCTTCCTAAAAAATGCTCCATGTACGTACTGGGCAGATACGACCGTGTTGATCTACCGGATCTCGGTCTTTCGGATATTCATGCAAAGATTGACACCGGCGCTTATACTTCCAGCCTGCATTGCGAGCGGGCGCGGGTAGTCGGTGGGAAACTGGAATTTGTGCTGCTCGATAGAGAGCACCCCGAGTTTACCGGAATGAAGTTTGTGTTCGACAATTTCGAACGGAAGTATGTCCGCAACTCGTTCGGTGAGGTGGAGAAGCGCTTTGTTATTGTAACGTCTATTACCCTTTTTGGTGAAGATATCACCACGGAGTTTTCATTGTCCAACCGCGGTTCGTTGAAGTTTCCCATCTTGATAGGGAGAAAGATCCTGCGCAACCGCTTTCTCATCGATGTACGTCGCAAAAATCTCTCCTTCCGGGCCAAGCGCCTGCAGCGGTTGACTTCGGAAATTCAGAACTCGCTATAAATGAATATCGCAATACTGTCCAGGGATCCGTCCTTGTATTCCACTCGTCGTCTCAAGCAAGCGGGTGAAGCCCGCGGCCATCATGTGGAGATCATTGACCATATGAAGTGCATTCTCTTTATCGAGAAGAAGAATCCTATGGTGCTGTACAACGGCCGTCGCCTTGACTACTTCGATGCAATTATCCCGCGGATAGGGGCTTCCGTTACATTTTATGGTGCAGCGGTGGTAAGGCAGTTTGAGATGATGAAAGTCTTTACAGCGGTAGAGTCGCAGGCGCTGATCCGGTCGCGTGATAAACTTCGCAGTCTGCAGATTTTGTCGAGAGCGGGTCTCGGACTTCCCAAAACAATATTTATGGACTACTCACGCGATACGGAGGGAATCGTAGAAGCCGTCGGTGGCGCGCCTGTCGTGATAAAACTACTCGAAGGCACGCAGGGGCTGGGGGTTGTCCTGGCAGAGTCGAAGAAGGTTGCAAAATCTATTGTAGAAGCGTTTCACGGTATTCATGCACGCATAATTATTCAGGAGTTCATTAAAGAGGCGGGAGGTGCTGATATACGCGCTTTCGTCGTCAACGGTGAAGTGGTAGGCGCGATGCGTCGGCAGGCCAGGGAAGGCGAGTTTCGATCGAACCTTCACCGGGGAGGAACCGCGACACTCGTGAAACTTAGCCGTCAGGAGAAAAACGCTGCTGTTAAGGCGGCCCGAAGAATGGGACTGGGTGTCGCGGGCGTCGACATGCTACCTTCAAACAGAGGACCGCTCATCGTTGAAGTAAATTCATCGCCGGGACTCGAGGGCATCGAAGGTGCGACAGGGGTGGATATTGCGGGGAAGATTTACGATTTTGTTGAGAAGTACGCCGGAAAACAGAAAATACAGAAAGACAAAGTGAACGCCTGAAAGTAATGTACTTTTTCTGGAAGAGCAGTGCGCGCGGAATGTCAACCGAAAACCTTATCCCGAATGCGCGATTTGACCGTAGCCAGTCAGGAAGTGAAACCCGGAGAATTCAGGGAGCTTATTTTTAACATAGCCCGCCTGCCCTCGCATACGCTCATCGATACCCCGATTTATGTTTATCGCGGTCTCGAGGATGGTCCTGTTCTCGGACTTCTGGCCGGAATGCACGGTGATGAGCTCAATGGGATGGAGATCGTCAGGCGTGTTCTCGACCGCCAACTCTACCGAGTAAAGCGCGGGGCGGTTGTGTGTTTGCCTGTAATTAACGTATACGGTTTCCTTAATTATTCTCGCGAAGTTCCCGATGGAAAAGACATTAACCGTTCGTTTCCGGGAAGCCGAACGGGGTCACTGGCTAGTCGTGTCGCGTGGTATGTTATGCAGGAGATTATTCCTCATATCGACTACGGGGTCGACTTCCACACCGGAGGTGCTATGCGCGCTAATTATCCACAAGTTCGTACGGTACTTCGCGATCCACAGAACATGGCGCTCGCAAAAGCATTCGGCGCTCCTTTTACCATTGACATGCCTTTTCGCCCTAACTCCTTGCGGCGTGAGGCAGCCCGGAAGGGAAAGAGAATTCTCGTCTACGAAGGGGGGGAGTCGCTTCGGTTCGATCCGCAAGCTATTGAGACCGGCGTCGCAGGGATTTTGAGATTAATGAAGCACCTCAACATGATCGATACGGCTCCCGAGGCTGCGGAAGAAACGCGTATCATTTGGAATACCTCCTGGCTGCGCGCGCGGCACGCTGGCTTGTTTCAACCCAACATCGAAAGTGGACAGCTTATCCACCGGGGTGAGTGGGTGGGTACCATTACGGATCCGTTCGGTGAGTTCAAGGAAGAAGTTGTTGCGCCGCGAACGGGTTACGTTATTGGGATAAACAACGGTCCGGTTATTCACACGGGTGATGCGCTCGTTCATTTGGGTATGGACGACTACTGCAGACTGGAATAACCATCACTGATTGTTCTTCCTGGCAGCGTTATCGGTGAGTCGTGAAATAGGACCTTGCGAGAGACTTGATTCCGCCTGCCATCCTTTGACAGCGGTTTTGTCAGACGTGATCGCCGTGGGAAGCAAGCGATCGGCGATCCGCATGATGGTATTTACCCACCCCGGGGCGAACCCCTTAACGAACGTTGCCAGCTTCGCACTGAGTGATAGGGTAACTTCCGATTCACCGTATTCGATAGCACGTATAATACGTTCCGCTACGTGTTCGGCACTTTGACTGAGAAGAGGATTGGAGTCAGCATGCTTGAACCAGGCGTACTCGCGCTGGTAGTCCCCTTTGATGTCAGCGTTTAGCGGGCTTCCTGTCCGCATCAGGTTGGGCACGACAGTCGTGACAATAATATTGTATTTACGCAGTTCGGCGTGCATACCCTCCGACAAACCTACGGCAGCGAACTTGCTCGCCGTGTAGGGTAGGAGATGGGGCAATGCGAGTTTTCCTCCAATGGAAGTGATATTGACAATTCTGCCGCCGCCCCGTTCGGTGAAGTGAGGGATGACCGCGTGCATGGCATATAAGTGAGCCCAGAAGTTGGTCTGCATGGCAAGCTGGTAATCTGATAGATCCATAAGGTCTTGAGGGCCCACCTGAATAATGCCTGCGTTGTTGATGAGGACGTCGACTCGACCGAAGTGATTTATGGTATCGCGAACTGCGGCATCGACTTCTTCCGGGATGGTAACATCGGCTATAATGGGAAACGCAGGAATACCCCGCTCTTCCAAATCCTGCTGCGCTTTCGCAAGGTCGTCGGCAGAGCGTGCACAGATAGCGACCGATACTCCGCGATAGCCGAGCTGGCGCGCAAGTACAAGGCCTAGCCCCCGCGAACCGCCAGTTATAAGGGCTACCTTACCTTTTAGCCTAAAACGTGTCAGCGCCTGAAAGACTGAGTGCGCGACGATATACGTACCAATTGCTGCGGCAGTCCATCGCAACCCTATCTTTAGCGGAGAATCTTCAGTATCAGCAGCGATCATAGCGTTACAGGCAATACAGGGCAGCTTTGTAACAAGCTGCCCTGTATGTCATCAAAGGCGTCACTTCTTGAAGAGACTTGCGCCGAACAATATCGAAATGACAAAGAGTGCCAGAAAAATAAAGAACAGCACCTTGGCGATAGAGGCAGCCCCCTCAGCGATCCCTCCGAATCCGAATATCGCGGCGATAATCGCAATGATGAAAAATATGACGGACCAACGTAGCATAACATTTTGTTTTTATTGTGATCAACCGGAGGATTATTGCGGCTCCTCCACCTGCCGGGGATATACTATACCCTGTTAAAGGATTCAAATCTTTGTACCCGGCTCCAGACTGCTGCAACTGTAGCGCTTTGTCCACGCAATCGGGCGCTATTCTTCCAGGATCCGCCTACCTTGAGAATCAAACCGGTATGTACTCTTTTCGTCGCGGGTTTTGATCTCCACAATGTATTCATCCTTCTTCCTGTCGTGAAGAATTTTGGCTGCTTCCCAGTTCTGAATACCCACTTCATTCTCTGCCGCCCGGCGTACCCGTTGGGGTAATTCTTCGGGACGGAGGGGTTGCTGATCGTCGACATAATCGGCACGCGGGGGCAAGTGTCTTACGGCCGGATCTCCCTGTTGTACCGGATCAACGGTGTCGGGTTCCGGCACGGGTGTCTGCGCATAAGCGGAAGCGCCCAGGAGTAAAGCAGCTATAACTAATATATTTCTCATGTCTGTTTTTTCGGTAGCGTCAACAATTCTGTGCCGCCTATCGGGCCTATCCATAAGTGGGGAATTGTATGAGCAGATGACGGCTGCGAGGCATAACTTTTTTGAAACCAGTTACGGCGATAACCTAACGGTGCAGCTGTTGGTCAAATCTTTAAAAATGAAAATCATGAAATCATCCAGGAATAAACCACCTTCCGCAGCGCAAGACACGCGCGCATCCGGATCGAAGGACGATACCCGAAACGACCGAATAAGGAACGATGCGCTCAATCGCCGTGAAGACTCAGAGGAAAAAAAGCTTCCTGGAGAATATCCTCCAGGTGAAGACATTATGAACAGGATGAATACGACGCGGGTCGGTATGGATGTTGAGAATTTCTCCCGACGTCTCGGAGCAGACAATCTCGAGAAGGAGGATCGAATCAATCGGCAGGAAGATCGCGAGGATGAAGGTGATTCATCGGGGCCGGATGTAGAAGATCGCCATGATCGTTTTCCCATGGAGCATCCTGTTCCTCGCGGCCTTAGCGAGGAAGACACCGATATCGAGGCTACGTCGGAGTCCGATGTGACGGAAGAGGATCTTCAGGCACTTGGACCGAAAGACCTGAGTATGGACATGGGAGAAGACGAACAACTTCTCAAAAACCGTGTGTGGCCCGTCGATATGGCAGGTGAGGATCTTGACGTTCCCGGGTCGGAAGGGGCCGGAAGGGTCGAAGATCAGGGCATTGGTCCCGCCGACGAAGAGAATGACTTCTACAGTCTTGGTGGCGACCGTCACGAAGATAATATGGAAGGTAAGTAACTCCCTCGTTATTCGCCATTACTCGTGCCTGAGCGTGTTAGCCGGATTCGTCATCGCAGCTTTCAAAGTATGGGCACTCACGGTTACAATAGCGACTGCGAGAGCTACCAGTGATGCGATGAGGTACAGGAGAAAGTTGTTGCCGATGCGGTACGCAAAGTGACTTAACCACTGCTCGCAAAAATACCACGCGACCGGCCAGGCAATGAGATTTGCAATGAGAACCAGTTTCATGGTTTCGCGTGAAAGAAGGGCAACGATACTGGTGCTCGATGCACCAAGTGCTTTTCGTATGCCTATTTCCTTTATACGCTGCATCGTGGTGAACGTCGCAAGCCCGAAAAGCCCGAGACAGGCGATGAAAACAGCAAGGGCTGAAAATGTCATAAACAATTCACGCTGCCGCTGTTCTGCTTCGTAAAGGTTTGCATATCGCTCGCTGAGAAAATTAAATTCGAAAGGTCGTTCCGGCGTTAGACGGGTCCAGACTTCTTCTATTCCCTTGAGCGCATCGCGCACATTACCGGCAACACGCACCGACATCGTTCCATACCCACCCTTGATGTGAAAGATCGTGGGAGCGATTGGTTCGTGGAGTGACTCGAAATGAAAGTCGCGCACAATACCAATCACGCGTCCACTAACACCTCCATACCGGAAGTCGCTCGCCAGGAGTTCTTCATTGGTCATACCCAGCATACGCACCGTTGACTCGTTAACGATAAAGGCAACGGAGTCGTCGGAGAGAATAGATTTCGAAAAATTTCTTCCCGCAACGATCGGGATTTCATAGGTATTGAAAAACGCATGGTCCACAACAATATTTTTGATAACCATATCGCTCTCCACGAGTGAATCGCCCTTCGTAACATAGGCAGCCCCCTGATAGTCAAGCATCCGGGCGGTGGGTGTACGACTCGATCGGGTAACGTCGGCTACAGACGCATGTCGCACAAGCTCATTGTACATCGCTTCGTAAACCTTGTCCGTCTCTGCGTAATACTTTAAGGTAACGATCTGATCTTTGTTGTACCCAAGGTTCACACGATTTGCGTACTCGAGTTGCTGATAGATAACCATGGTAGCTACTATCAGCACAATACCGATCGAAAACTGTGCGACCACCAATACCTGACGGAACCCCGGACGGGATTTTCCAGACCCCGTTTGCCCTTTCAAGACGGTCGCAGGTTTAAATCCGGAGATGACGAAGGCCGGGTAGAAACCGGCAAGTATTCCAATCGCTAATGTGATCAGGAGGGCATTGCCCCATAGTACAGGAGAGTAAAGCTCTCCGGCAAGCTCTTTTCCTGTGAAGGCGTTGAGCCAGGGTAGCGCAGTTGCCGTGAGTCCTGCAGCCAGTATCAGCGCGAAAATCGCTACCACGATCGATTCGCTCAGAAACTGAAATATCAACTGGCGACGGTGAGCCCCCGCCACTTTGCGAAGACCCACTTCGCGGGCACGTCGCGCGGCCTGAGCGGTAGATAAGTTAATAAAGTTAAAACAAGCAATAAGGACAATGAAGGCCGCAACGATCGTCATCCGGTAAACGTTGCTGATGTTGCCATTAGCTTCGATCTCCGAGTCGAGTTGCGACCGGAGATGAATGTCCGTTACCTTTTGAAGGTAGAGCCGTGTCCACTGTGATGGCTGAACGTCGCCCGTTCCCGCCATATGACGATCAAGGAACGCAGGGAACTGTGCTTCTATCGCTGCTTTATCAAATGGATCGGCCACGCGAACATAGGTGATGAAAGCGTTATTTCCCCAGTTTGTTTCGAGCGACTTCCGGCCATAAATGGTTGAGTCATTGAGGGTGGCGAAGGCTACCAGGAAATCGGGATGCCAGTGTGATTCGGCAGGGAAATCCTTAAAGACTCCACCGATAATAAGATCTCCCTGATTGTTTACCCTTAGTAGTTTTCCCAGCGCTGGCTGATCTCCAAAATATCGCTTGGCGGATTTTTCCGAAATCAACGCGTGATACGGCTTTTGCAATGTATGAGTGCCATTGCCTTCCGTCATCTCTATATCGAAAATCCCGAATATTTCAGGCTCGGCAAAGAAAACGTCGTCTTCATTAAAGGCCATGCGTTCACTCGCGCCCTCTTCCCGAACTACTAACACCGAAATCTTTAAGGTGCGCGCTACTTCTTCAAATTCCGGGAAGTCATTCTTTAACAAGGGACCAAACGGCGGTGCGACATGCCCCAGATGGAGACTCACCGTGCCATCTGGCGATATGAACTCGCGCGTGACGCGGTAAAGGCGGTCGGCGTGACTGTGATATCGATCGTACGAAAGCTCGTCGACAACAAAAAGCGTAATGAGGAGACAACAGGCTAGCGCCATGGCCAGGCCGGCAATGTTTATAAAGGTGGTGACCTTGTTTCTGCTCAGGGAACGCAGGGCAACGGTGATGTAATTTTTGAACATATACCGGCGTTTTTTTGCTTCTTCAATACAAAGACAATGCAACTTCGGAAAACAGGGCCAGGATGGCGTGGGGCAAGGTTGGCTGTTTGCAGCTGTTCGTTTGTGCCCTCCTAATGTTCGTTACCGGACGGTTATTCCGCCCTTGTTTTTTTGAGAATCACCAATTTCTATATTTGTGACTATGAAATCGTGGGGCAAATTCGGGTTTCTTCTCGTCGCATATGCATTTGCCTTATTGCATACGCTGGTGCCTCATCAGCATGTTGCCTATCGTCCCGGGGAAGAAATCAGCGTACGTGCCAAATGTGTTTTGCCCCAGGGAGTGGGAGGGTTTCTTGAGCGGGTGTTTTCTACGGATCTTGGCCAGGGCCACCTTGAAGATTTCAATAAGAGCGGTGGGGTAGACCTCGAAATCCCTTTGCGCAGTGTTCTTGAGGAAATTCTCACTACATGTGCATGTGTCTCACCGCTGATTTTGACCGCTTCTCCGACTGCGGGCTATGTCGAAAAGCTTAAGAAAAAGCTCATACTTCTTTCCTCCGGTGTCTTTCGGGCGCCCCCATTCTGATGAATATTCCTGACGCCGCCCACGCTTCCGGCGTCCATTGAATTTTCGGCTGTACCCAGGCCAACTCATTCATCAGTAATCCCCATGTTTGAAAAAATTATTGATTTTTCCGTAAGGAATAAATTGCTCATAGCGCTTTTTACGATCGGCCTCGTAGCAGGAGGGTTTTACGCGCTTGATCACATACCCATCGATGCGGTGCCTGACATTACCAATAATCAGGTTCAGGTCGTTACACGCTCGCCGTCTCTCACCGCCGAAGAAGTAGAGCGGTTCATCACCCATCCCATTGAAGTTTCCATGGCTAACCTTCCGGGGGTGGTCGAACTGCGTTCGATTTCCCGATATGGGCTGTCGGTGATCACGATTGTTTTTGATGACGATATGCGGGTAACGGATACCCGACAGTATGTCAGCGAACAGATCAATATCGCTGCGGAACAGATTCCGCCTGGCCTTGGGCAGCCCGAGCTTATGCCGATTACTACGGGGCTTGGCGAGGTGTACCAGTACGTTCTCGAGTTAGAGGAAGGATACGAAGACCAGTTTGATGCCATGGCGTTGCGCACGCTCCAGGATTGGATTGTGAAACGCCAGCTCTCAGGTATTCCCGGCATTGTCGAAGTCAGCAGCTTCGGCGGTTTCGTCCGGCAGATCGAAGTAGCAGCCGACCCTGCGCGCCTTCGCAGTTTCGGGCTGACGCTTCATGATCTTCTGTCGGCTATAGAAAAAAACAATCAAAACACTGGCGGCAGCTATCTGGATAGAGGCGCGAATGCTGTATACATCCGGGCCGAAGGAGTGGTCAAGAGCCTCGATGACATCGGCAATATTGTCGTTAAACAAAGTGGGGTACCGGTACTTCTCAAGCAGGTCGCTGCGGTTCAGGAAGGGTATCCTCCCCGTTATGGGGCGATGACGCGAAATGGAAAAGGCGAGGCGGTGGGGGGTATTACCCTTATGCTCAAAGATGCAAATTCCTCAAGGACACTTGATTATGTGCATGAGCGGGTGAAAGCGGTTCAGGCATCCCTGCCAGAAGGTGTCCGCATCGTTCCGTACCTCGATCGCTCTGAACTCGTAGCGCGAACGACGCGGACAATCAAGACGAATCTCATCGAAGGTGGAATTATCGTCATTGTCGTGCTTGTCCTTTTGCTGGGTGATCTTCGCGCAGGGTTGATCGTTGCATCGGTCATTCCGCTGTCATTGATGTTTGCCTTTATCATGATGCATGTATTCGGCGTTTCCGCTAATCTGATGTCACTGGGAGCCCTTGATTTCGGAATTGTTGTCGATGGCGCTGTCATCATCGTTGAAGGTGTGCTGCATGCTCTGGTACTTCATCATGTAGGAAAACGGTTATCGCAATCGGAAATGGATGCCGTTGTAGTACGTTCAGCAGGATCAATTTATAAGTCGGCCGCCTTTGGCGTACTCATCATCATAGTGGTTTTCATTCCCATCATGACCCTGACGGGAATTGAAGGGAAGATGTTCAGACCGATGGCACAAACGGTAAGCTTTGCCGTGCTGGGCGCATTGATTTTGTCGCTCACATATGTCCCTATGCTTGCGGCCCTTATTCTCAAAAAGAAAGTGGAGGATAAGGACAGTATTTCACGCCGCATCATACAGGCGATTCAGAAGGCCTATCGTCCGACCCTACAGCGTGCTTTGATGCATCCCCGTGTAACACTTGCTATCGCGGGCGGACTTTTTATCGTAAGTCTTGTTGTTTTCTTCCGTCTCGGAGGCGTTTTTATTCCCCAGCTTGAAGAGGGCGATCTTGCGATGCAAGTTACTCTTCCGGCGGGCTCTTCGCTCGACGAAACGATTCGCACCACTACCCAGGCAGAAACGATCCTTCTGGAAAATTTTCCAGAGGTGCGACAGGTTGTTTCCAAAATCGGAACAGCTGAAGTACCCACCGATCCCATGTCGGTCGAGTTGGCTGACGTAATGATTGTTCTTAAGGAGAAAGACGAGTGGACATCGACCGACAATCGCGAAACATTGGTAGCAATGATGGAGGATAAGCTGTCGGCGATCGTCGGGGCCTCGTTCGACTTTACTCAACCTATTCAACTTCGGTTCAATGAACTGATTACCGGATCAAAGACCGATGTGGCAGTGCAGATTTACGGTGAGGATCTGGAGGTGCTTCACGAGGCGGCGGTAGAAGTTGCCGCGCGGGTGAGTGGTGTATCGGGTGCTGCCGATGTAGTAGTGGAACAGACGGAGGGATTGCCGCAACTTCTGATCCAATACAATCGCCAACGGATCGCTCAACATGGCGTCTCGATTGATGAAGTGAATACTGTGATTCGTGCAGCTTTTGCAGGGGAGTCTGCGGGTGTTGTTTTCGAAGGTGAGAAGAAGTTCGACCTGGTCGTGCGTCTCAACGCTTTAGATCGGCAGACGTTTAATCTTGACCGTCTTTATGTCTCCGATCATCGTGGCGCGCTTGTTCCCGTCAGTGAGCTGGTGACGATTACAGAGACAGTAGGGCCGGCGCAGATTTCACGCGATAACACACGTCGTCGTATCACCGTAGGTATTAACGTTCGGGGTCGGGATATTGAGAGCGTGGTCAGGGATGTACAGACCGCATTGGCCGATTTTGACCTGCCCCCAGGTTACAACATCACCTATGGCGGAGATTTTGAGAATCTGCAGCGGGCTAAGGATCGCTTGATAATCGCCGTTCCGGTATCTCTTGCTTTAATTATGTTGTTTCTCTTTTTGGCGTTTGGAAAAATGCGCTATGCTCTATTGATTTTTGTGGCGGTCCCCTTGTCCGCAATAGGCGGCATCTTTGCTCTATGGCTGCGCGGATTGCCCTTTAGTATCTCCGCCGGTGTCGGCTTTATCGCGCTTTTCGGTGTCGCGGTACTTAATGGAATTGTACTCATCAGTTATTTTAATGAATTGAAAGCAGAGGGTAAGCTTTCACTCGACGACCTGGTTGTCCAGGGCGGACTCGTTCGTTTACGCCCGGTCATCATGACGGCGTCTGTCGCGGCGCTCGGCTTTTTACCTATGGCGCTGTCTAATACCGCCGGCGCCGAGGTGCAGCGTCCCCTCGCGACCGTGGTTATCGGCGGACTCATCAGCGCAACGCTGCTCACGCTTTTTGTGCTTCCGGTATTATATCGTTCAATCGAACAATACGCCGCACGATCGTCAGGTCGCAGGATTTCACCTGTGGCGATGGTATTGTTCCTGTCGCTCCTCGGCTTGACTGCGAATGCTCAATCGACGCTTGTTATATCGGAGGAGGATGCGGTGAAGAGGGCGATGGAAAACCATCCTCAGGTAGAAATTGCGCGACTGGGAATTGAGGCGGAAAGGAGTCAGCGCAAGGCTTCGTTCAATTTACCGTCAACCGATATTACCGTCCAGTATGGTCAGATGAACAGCGCTGCCCGTGACCCTTACCTTGAGGTCGGCCAGCGCCTGGGAAGTTTGCCTTCACACTTTCGACGTGCCGAACTCCATCGTGAACGCGTGGCGCTATCGACCGAGAGACTGGGACTGACGCAAAGAGAGATTTCTCTTCGCGTAAAACAGGCATGGCAAGAGTGGGTATATCGCCGCGAGGTAGTGCGCGAGTTGACGCGTCAGCTAGCGTTATACGAAGACTTTGAAGCACGCGCAGATGTTCAGTATCGCGTTGGAGAACGCAGTCTTCTCGAGAAGACGCTGATTGAAAATAGTTTGTACGAGTTGAGAAATCAACACTCCCTTGAAAGTGAAAATCTGGAGCAGGCACATGCTGATCTTCAGCTTCTGCTCATGACGGACGAGACCTTGCTACCGGCGAGGGATACGCTCGAGCCCCGGTCTCACGCTCCCATTTCCGTCGAAGGTGTTCATCCTACAATTCGGGTTCAAGAGGGAGAAGTGAGCGTTCGCAACGCGGAAGCGAAACTCGAGCGTTCTCTTTTCTTTCCTGAGTTACGCGTCGGATACTTCCGACAGAATATAACAGAGACAGATATCCGCTTTCAAGGCCTTTACGGGTTTACGTTTGAAATCGCCATCCCCTTATGGGTTGGTCCTCAACTCGCTTCTGCACAGCGTGCCCGCATAGCAGGTCTTCAGGCGAATGCCGAGCTTGCCTGGATTGATCGGCAGTTGGCAACGGCCCGTCTCCGCGCCGACTCCAATGTAGAGAAATACAGACGGCTTCTTGGCTATTATGAACAAGAAGGTTTGGAGCAAGCTGATATCATCCGGCGTACAGCGACGATGCAGATGGAGGCAGGCGAGATCGACTTTTTTCAGTATATCCAAAGCATGCAACGTTACAGCCAGACGCGACTGCAGTTTCTTGAAACGGTGCGAGAGTACAATCTGGCGGTAATCGAATCACAGTTTTATACCAACAACGAATTTTAAGAAGACATGAAGAATATCCATATCGTCGGGCTGTTGCTAGCAGGACTTTTCTCCGCGTGCACACCGGCAGAAGAGCGCGGGGATGATCTTACCAGCCCCGGTGTTTTTACCGAGGAGCAGAAGTCGCTCGCAGGAGTACGCCTGGGTTCGGTAGAGCGTCGGGTGTTAACTTCCGTGGTTGCCAGCACGGGCGAGGTCGAGGTCCCACCTCAGGCCATGGCATCGGTAAGTGTTCCGCTTGGGGGTTATCTGGTGCAGACCGATCTGGTTCCGGGCGACTATGTCAGAAAGGGCCAACGGATCGCACAGCTCTCAAGCCCCGAGTACATTACCCTTCAGCAATCGTGGCTCGAGACGGCCGGTGAATTGAAATATGCGGAGCAGGACTTTGAACGTCAGCGAACACTTGAGGCGCATAATGCTACCGCCGGGAAGCGATTACAGGAAAGTGAGTCGACGTATGCCGTGCTGAAGGCCCGCCTCGCTGGATTGCAGGCGAAACTCAGCCTGATTGGTGTTGATATCGGACGATTGAAGGAAGGCGAAATCCAGTCGGTCGTAGCATTGACAGCGCCGATCAGTGGGTATGTGACCCGGGTAAATCACCATCCTGGACAGTTTATCGAGCCGCGGGAAGTTGTTTTCGAAGTTGTCAACCCCGAGGAGATGCACCTGCATCTCAACGTCTTCGAGCGGGACATTGCTCGTATTGAGAAAAGCCAGAGGGTACGCTTCAGACCGGTGGGGGAGAGTCGCGATTGGCATACAGGGAAGGTATCATTGGTAAGCCCAAAGAGGAATGAGGGGACGCAGACCTTTGATATCCATGCTCATATTGATCAGGAAGGTGGTTCGTTGAAGCCGGGGATGTATGTAGAAGCCGAGATTTTCTTGTCGAACGACACCTTGCCGGCTTTGCCGATGGAAGCAATTGTAAGTCACGGTGGAAAATCGTACGTCGTAGTTGAACGCGACGGCCGCTATCACACTCAGAATGTCGAGACGGGCGTTCAGATGGAAGGCTGGGTTGAAGTCAGAAATCCGTCGCACCTTGAGAACAGCGTAATTGTTGTAGGAGGAGCGTCGCGATTATTCGCTGCCTTGCAGACTGAAGAGTGACGGGCTATTTAAACAGGGATAGTTCGTGCGCGCGTATTACCTGAATGACGGAGTCGATGTCGATGCGGGCGTTCTGAAGAAGCCAGACGTTCGCGCCTTTCTCGCGCGCGAAGGGATTGGTCACTTCGCCTACAAACATAATGTTTTCAAAAGCGTCTTCCTGAATTATCTCCGGGAGCTCTTTTTGGGAAGGTTCCTGGACCAATACGATATGGCGCGTGTTTCGATCGTTGGGGATCCAATGAATATAATCAGCATTCATCGTATAGGCGATCCCGCGGTGATTTGAATAGTGATTTACAGCTCCGGCCTGCCCGTAATTGTCACACATAACCAGCGTGTGATCGGCATCGCCCGCTTGTGCGATGGCGTGGTCGGCGAGCGATGCCATCTCCCGCCAGCCGAGCATGTCGGCGTAGTCCTGAGGAAGCGCGTTCGTGCTACCGTCTTCCCACGTAAGAACTCCGATGCGTTCGAGGTCATCGCGATATTGCTGTATCTGTTCGGGTGTGTGAATGGGGAAGATCAATTTGATCAGGGGAATGAAAATAATGATCGGGAGAAGCATAATAACGGGACGCAGGTGTCGTCGCCATCCCTGCTTTGTACATGCATCGAGATATACCGCTCCGAAGGCCAGCACAACAGGATACAGCCCTACGGCATAGTAGCCTTTCGCTTTGAACAGTGTGAAAAGTACCAGGGTGATCAAAAAGGAAAATAGTGCGAAGCGATAGGGACGAAAAGGTTCCCAGTACGCGAGGGCAATTAAGCCGGCGACAACAACATACAAGGAGCCGACGAAGAAAAGGAGCTGCTCCTTCAGGAAGCCGATCGCCGTCAGGCGATGAAGTTGCGTGCGCGCCAAAGCTTCCATGTGATAGATCACTGGTAAGTCGTTTCGCAATTGCCAGATTATGTTGGGAAGAATGACAAGCACAGCGACTACAATGGGCAAAACGATTCGGCGGGTAGTGAGAAATTGACGGTGGGGAGTAAGCAGTACGGCCAGTATCAGACCGGTCGCAAGAAAGGCGATGCTATACTTGTTGAGGAAACCGAAGGCCAGTGCCAACGTTGTAGCATACATCCATTTTGATTCGTTCGTTTGAATCAGACGGATTGCCGCAAAGTACACGAAAGTCCACGCCAGGATATCGAACGAATTGGGTTGGTATAGCATGTTCAGGCGGAAGATAGCGGAGAACATGACCGCGATGACGCCAACCAGGCGGGCAAAGAGCTGGCCACCCAGGATCCCGATAGTTTTCCAGACGACGACCAGAGTCAGAGCGCCGTATAAGGCGGGAAAGAGTCGCACCCAGAACTCACCATTACCCAGCCAACGAATGAGCAAGGAAGTCCATGAAGTCAGCGGTGGCACGGACACGAATCCCCAGGCCAGGTGATCGCCCTGATCGAGGTGCAGGAACTCATCGCGGTGCAACTCGTACACAGGATGCACAAGGACATACTGCAGGATTATCTTCACGGCGACGAGGCCCAGAAGAAGCGTAATGGATCGTTTCTGCATGTATGGAATCTATTCTTTCTCGCGCTTAATCGACACCTTTGCTTGCGGCCCCACTTGTATAGGAACCTTTTCGACCTCGAGGTTTGCGGCCTCGATTCCGTACATTTCTTCAGTCGAAAGTCCCATGGACTTGATGAGTCGATATCCTTGAATGACAAGGCGATCAAAGCTTGAAATTACGCTATCCGTTGAAGCCCACGAGTGAAGGATGACAAATTTGAAATCTGCCATCATGCTGTATTTGTGCAGCGAAGGATAAGGACTGATCACGTCGATTTCGCCGGCGTCAGCCATATCGTGAATAATGCGATTAAAGATGAGGTTGACGCGGTGGTCAGTTTTGAAGCCCAGACGGATCGTTACAAAAAAGCATTTCCGTGGAATGATTGTGTCGACGACGTATTTGCTCGTGAAGGGTGCGTCGACAGTTTCCACGTGAACAAACCAATATACGTCGGCGCGTTTTGGCCGTTTGCGGAACATCGAGTAGATGATGTTAGAATCGATGTAGCGCTTGCTGTCAGCGATGGCCAGGTAGACGAGGTTCGTGGCTTCCTTGGGAATACTCTTGTCGGCCTGGAGATCCTGAATCATGCTGACGTAGTGCTTGAGGTCAACAAATTCGGTGTGACGCGTCCGAAGCCTCCTCGCGTGGACATGAATGTACATCATGACAAAGAATAAACCGGCTATGGTAAAGGTGAACCAGCCGCCATGGAGGAATTTGTTCATGTTCGACACGAGGAACGCGCCTTCAATGGCGAAAAACAAGACGGCGAGCAAAAGTGCGCGTACCGTCGACTTGCGGGAGGCCGAGAAGTAGTAGATCAGGAGGATGCTTGTCATCAACATATCGAACGCGATAGCCAGACCATAAGCGCCCTCCATACGGGAAGACTCCCTGAAAACGAAGACAACCAGTATGCAACCCGCCAGCAGCGTCCAGTTGATCGCTGGTACATAGATTTGCCCTTTGACCTGCGTCGGGTAGCGAACCCGTGTTGCCGGCCAGAGTTTTAGCTTCATGGCCTCGTTGACAAGCGTGAACGTGCCTGAAATCAATGCCTGGCTGGCGATGGTGGTAGCCAGCGTGGCCAGACCGACTCCGAAGAAGAGGAAAGCCTCATGCTGAGGCATAATTTCAAAGAAGGGTTGCTTCGTCCCGAGTACTTCACCCTGGTGCTGGAGTAGCCATGCCCCCTGACCAAAGTAACTCATCAGGAGAGTGACTTTTACAAAACTCCACCCGACTCGCACGTTGCGTTTTCCTACATGGCCCAGGTCGGAATACATCGCTTCCGCTCCCGTGGTACACAGAAATACAGCCCCCAGTATCCAGAACCCCCCGGGATAGTTTGAAAGAAGATCAGCTGCATACATCGGATTGATGGCGCGCAGCACATCGGGTTGTTTAACGAGTTGAAGGAAGCCAAGTGCTCCAATGAATGTGAACCATAACACCATTACCGGACCAAACGTGGTGCCGATAACCCCGGAGCCGAACTGCTGAAAAACGAAGATAACTACCAGGATGATAATAACGATGGTGATGATGGTGTCAGTGGTAATGGCTGGATCGATGAGCCGGAGCCCCTCGACTGCCGAAGTCACGCTGATGGCGGGTGTTATAAATCCGTCGGCAATCAGCGTCGCACATCCGATGATTGCTGGGTAGACCATCCACCCGGATTTGTAGCGGCGGACCAGGGCGTACAAGGCAAAAATCCCGCCTTCCCCCTTGTTGTCGGCACTGAGCGCAAGGTATACGTACTTAAATGTGGTTATCAGCGTCAGTGTCCAGAATACACAGGACAGACCTCCCAGCACGAGCGTTTCCGTGATGACATGCGGGCCAATGATAAAGCGGACCGTGTAGATCGGAGACGTTCCGATATCACCGTAGATGATTCCAAAGGCGATCAGCAGACCGGCTGCCGAAAGTTGTTTTGTCTTGTTATTTTGGGTAGACATGTCGCGAGGTGCGGAGCCTGATTGTGGCGTGCAGGCGTAGGGTGTTTACTGACGGTAGAGCTATTTGCCAACCGGTAGCCTGCGGGGAATTGCCTGACCTGTTTATCTGCTTACGTGAGGGCATCGGGTCTTGATTTTTGCGGCGCTGTGCACAGGCAAATTTAGCGGGCTTTACCCATTGTCAAAGAGAATTGTCCGGAATATTGGCCCGGACGACTTCTTTGAGATGTTTGGATAATTCAGTCCCGATCGACGTTGAGCGACCGGAATTTTGTATTTTTGTCCAAAATGAAAACACACCCCATATTGGCTTTGAGGTTGCTGGTTGTCATCGGCTTCAGCAGCTTCTTCCTGTCTTGCGGGAACCGCCAAACCGAAGTGCTTCAGACGCGGATCGATTCTCTTGAGACGGCACTGGAACAGAGTTATCAGACGTCACAAACGCTTGCCGAGGTAGGGATTCTTCTCGACTCCATTGACGAGACCAGACGCCTGCTACGGGTCAATTTAGTGGAAGGAACAGCTTACGACGACTACAGCGGCCGGCTGAAAGAGCTGAATAGCTATGTCGCGCGTACTGAAGAGAAAATAGAAAACCTCGAACGATCGCTCAACAGCTCCAACGCCTGGGCAAAGAGCCTTTCAAAAACGGTAGCTCAACTCAAGGCTGAACTGTCGAACAAAACGAAAGCAATTGCCTTCCTCGAGGAACAGGTGGAGAAATACAGACACGAAAATGAAAACCTGACGATAACCATAAATCTTCAGGACGCCGAAATTGCTGATAAGCAATTGCAGATAGAGTCCAAGAATCAGGAACTCGCCCTTATCGAAGCGCGCGTCCAGGAACTGCTTATCCAGGCAAAGGTGAGCGAGGCCGACGCTTACTTTGCCCGTGCTGAGGCCATCGAACTTGCCGCGCAGAGGACACGGCTGGCGCCACGTAAGCGCAAAGAAACTCTCCAACAGGCACTTGAACTCTACCGCAAAGCGCATTCGCTTGGCAATTCCGCCGCAGCGTCGAAGATCGAAGCGCTTCAGGATAAGTTGTAATTCATTGATTTCCTGAACTTTCGTTTTATGGCCGGCATCCGACTGTTATGATTGTCGATATTCTCCTTACCCTTTTTCTGGTCTTCCTCAATGGCTTTTTTGTGGCGGCGGAGTTTGCCATTGTCAAGGTACGCGGGTCGCAGATCGACATCCGCGCACGCGAAGGACACCCGACAGCGAAATTGTCACAGCATATTATCGTCCACCTCGACGCATACCTCTCTGCAACACAACTTGGTATCACCATTGCCAGTCTGGGTTTGGGCTGGATAGGGGAGGATGTCGTGGCCCAGCTCGTACTTCGTTTGTTTGAGGGACTCAACGTGGAGCTCGCTCCGGAAACAGCTAATCAAGTAGCGCTTCCGATAGCTTTCGCGGTCATCACTGTTCTGCACATCGTCTTCGGAGAGCTGGCTCCAAAATCCATCGCGATACAGCGTCCCGAACCCACGACCCTATGGCTCGCCGTTCCATTGAATGTTTTCTTTTGGGTTTTTAAACCCTTTATCTGGGTGTTGAATGGCTTTGCCAATTGGATTCTTCGTCTCATCGGTATCACGCCCCTCAAGGAAGCTGAGGTTCACTCACCCGAGGAATTGCGGCTCATGGTGGAACAGGGAAAGAAGAGTGGAATGATTGAGGCGGGTAAGTATGAGATAATCCGGAATGCCTTCGATTTTGCCGAGCGAAGTGCACGTCAGGCAATGGTGCCGCGTACCAACGTTTTCGCAGTCGACAAAAGCGACCCGGTAGAAACCATTATCGACCGTATCCTCGAGAATGGCTATTCGCGTGTCCCCGTTTACGAAGAAACCATTGATCATATCGCCGGTATTATCTTTACCAAGGACCTGCTGTTAAAACTAAACGCAGGCAAGCCCTTCGAAATATCATCGATTATTCGTCCGGCGCACTATATATCCTCGAACAAAAAGCTTATCGACATCATGCGCGACTTTCAGAAGCAGCATGTTCAGTTTGCGATCGTAGTCGATGAGTTTGGCGGAACGGAGGGTGTGATCACTATGGAGGATATCCTCGAGGAACTCGTAGGTGAGATCCAGGATGAGTATGATTCCGAAACACCACTCGTCGAACGCCTGGATGATCGTAAGTATCGCATACAGGGATCAGCGCCACTCGTGCAACTTAATGAACAACTTCCCCGTCCCCTTCCTGAGGATGAATCGTATGTTACCCTGGCGGGGATGCTCATAGAGATCGTTGGTCGTATACCCAACGTAGGTGAAAGTATAGAGCACAACGATTACGTATTTACCGTTTTGAAGAGAATCAAAAACCAGATTATCCTGGTAGATGTGTTCGACCGGTATGTTGAGCCGGAGGAGGAAAGATGAGGGGCGAAGCATTTGACAGGGGGCAGGAAAATGTCGGTAAACGGACACGAACTTAAAAAACGTTGCGTATAATTGCGATTCATGCCCCTACGTCTGGACGATATTAAGGCGCCGATTGCGAAAGAAATGCAGGAGTTCGAGCCCCGGTTCCGGGCCTCGATGAAGACGCGCGTTCTGCTGCTTGACAAAATCATGAACTACATTGTCAAGCGAAAAGGAAAGCAGATGCGTCCCATGTTTGTTTTTCTCAGCGCAGGTACTTGCGGAACAATCAACGACTCCACCTTTCGCGGAGCATCACTGATTGAATTACTTCACACCGCCACATTAGTCCATGACGATGTCGTTGACGAGGCAAACTACCGCCGCGGTTTTTTCTCCGTTAACGCGCTCTGGAAAAACAAGATAGCAGTACTCGTCGGCGATTTTCTCCTTGCTCGCGGTCTGATCCTGTCGGTAGAGAATGATGATTTCAAGTTGCTGAAGATTGTCAGTAACGCCGTGAAGGAAATGAGCGAGGGGGAGTTGCTGCAAATGGAGAAGTCGCGGCGTCTGGACATTGACGAGGAGGTCTATTACGAAATCATCCGACAAAAGACTGCTTCGCTCATCGCCTCCTGCTGTGCAGTGGGGGCCTGTTCGTCGGGAGCCAGCGATGATGTCGTTGATAAAATGCGCCAGTTCGGGGAGAAGATCGGAATGGCATTTCAAATTAAAGACGACCTATTTGACTATGGCGACTCGGAGATCGGGAAGCCTGTAGGCATCGACATACGGGAGAAGAAGATGACTTTGCCTTTGATCTATGCGCTGTCACAGGCGGGATGGCTGGAACGCCGGCGTATCATATCCATCGTTCGAAACGATAGCGAAAATCTACGCAAGGTCAAGGAGGTGATCGCCTTTGTCAAAGCTTCCGGCGGAATTGAGTATGCCATCGAAAAAATGAATGCGTTTCATCGGGAAGCGCTGGCAATACTCGAGGCGTTCCCCGACTCACCGTACCGAACGTCGCTGAAGGATCTGGTACAATTCACGATTGATCGCAAGAACTAGCCTTTACCACTGTTCAACCTCAATTCGTTCCCTTCCCGCCTCTAGCACGGCGTAATCCTTTACCAGTTGATATGATTCAGGCGGGAGCACTTCCAGGGCTGAACCGGAATTCTCAGGCGCAAATTTCCCGTCCGACTCCCACCATTGCTGCGCGTGTTCCCGGGCGAGTGTCCGGTCAACTTCGTCGAAAAGATTGATGCAGGAATCTGAAATCATCCAGGGTGTTTCCACACTGCTGTGTTTCTCGAAAATCAAGTTGCGCATGTGGGTTCCGCTCGTTTCGTTTCGGAAGTGAGCGACGGAATACGATAGCGTCTCGGGCTCAGTCATGATCAAGTCCCAATACCGGCGGGACGTAACCACTTGAGCGGTGGTGAGCAGGTAGCCGAAGCCCTTCTCAATCTGCTCCCTTGTAATGGGGCAGCGGGCTTTTAACCGGGGTTTGCTCTTGCCTAGGATCTTTGTCAGGAAGGTCATATTGGATCGTCAGGTAGCTTTGTTTCCAATAGATACTCCCAAATGCAGGAATAGTTGCATTCAAGGCAGAAAAAATCCCGGAAAAATTGCAGGGACTTAGGTGTCAGTCCGTTAAACCAGCCACCTGGCGATCAGAATCAGGTCTTGCCGCTAAAGCTTGCCTGCGCTTCGAAGCTGCTCGATGCGCTCGTGCTGCGTCAGGAACTCTTCCAGCTTCTCGGCCGGGATTTTCTTGCCGATGATCTTCTTCCGGCGATCCAGAACATACAATGTGGGCGTGCTGTTGGCATCGTAGAGATCCTGGTAGGGGCCGACGTAGGTGCGGGGACCATTAACCGTGGTGAACTTCATGTTCATCTCCTTGATGTAGTTGCGCATTTTCGCCATGCTCGTGTCGGCGCTAACGGCGTAAACGCCTACGTCGAACTTTGTGTTGTTGTAGAACTGAACGAGCTTGGGGGTTTCCTTCTTGCAGGAGCCGCAATCCGGATCGAAGAAATAGAGAACCGTGTATTTGTTCTTGAGGTCATAGAGGGCTCGCGGCTGGAAATTCTGGTCCTGCATGATCAGATCTGCACCGGTTGCACCAATCAGGCTTTTCCGGAGACGATCGGCGTGGTCTTTTAAATTCTTTTTCATCGATGCGTTGGCCCAGAAGTCCATTTCGCCCGTTTTGAAATATGTGTCGAAGAGATGGACGTAGACCGCGTCCAGTCACATGATTTCCGGATTCTGGAACTTCAAAACCGAGCACCACACGGCATATTTGTAGGTCTCGGGGTTTTTCTGCGCCTTGTTAATAATTTTCGTCAGGGCCCTCTTCAGGGTGTCGGCCTGCGGTGCGTACAACTTGTCGAGATATTCGTTGAGTTTTTCCTGATAGAGGGGACGAGGAAGGCGGATAAGTGCGTCATCGGCCAGATCAAAATGGTCGAAGTAATGTTCACGATACCAGCGCAGCTGAAACGTAGAGTCGATGCTACCATCGGCAAGTACCGGCGGTTCGGGGATCTGAACAGGCCGGTTGGCGAGAAAGATCCGGGCGGTGAGGGTCTTGGGATGCTCTGCGATGATCTTATCCTGATACGCAATAACCTTATCGTTGACTTTAGTGAAGGCCGCACGCGCCTCCTCCCTGGCACTTTCGCTTGCTGCACTGTCCTGAAGTACTTTGATGAATGGTTCGGCTTCCTTGTGCCGTTCCATATTGAACATCATGTTTTCAAAAAACAGTTTGTTGTCAATGTCGCCCGAGACGCGCATGTTTCTGACGTAATCAGTCGTGTTGGTCGCAAGCGTAAAGTGCTGGTTATCGCTGATCACGAACTCGAATACACGTGTTTTGTTCAACACCAGAAAGTAGACGCCATGGGGGAGTGCTTGCTTGCCATCGAACGCGAACTCACCGTTATGGTTAACGCGGGCCGTATCTTTGACGAATGTGCTTTCGCCGTAATAATAGCCGAGGTAAGCGGTGGTGTCTTTCAGCCCGTCAACCTTCAGGCGTATGTTATATCCGGTCTGGGCAGAGACACCAAAACAGACAAACGTAAATAGTAGTGTGAGGAGACGGATTTGCATAACAAGAATTTTCTCAAATTTCTAAAAAGTATTCGATCTATTCAACGAACATCAATTAATGGAGTTGAGTGCCGACAGGTAACTACCTGCGTGTGAGGACCGAATCGTGTTCTGCCACCAGGTGCTGGAAAGCCCGGTTTTATTAGTTTTGCGTTATGGGAATCGTAATCGAGAATCTGGTCAAGGTGTTCGGTCAGCAGCGCGCGGTGAATGATATTTCGTTCAGCGTAGAAGAAGGCCAGATCGTCGGCTTCCTGGGGCCGAATGGCGCAGGGAAGTCGACGACGCTCAAAATCGCGACGGGCTATCTACCCCCTTCCTCGGGAAGGATAACGGTCGGGGGCTACGACGTTGCGGTCAACCCCATGGATGTCAAGCGAATAACAGGTTATCTTCCCGAACACAATCCCTTGTATCTGGATTTGTATGTCCACGAGTATCTGGCTTTTGCCGGTAGCTTGTACGGGCTGCGCGGCGGGTACCTCCGGAGCAGGGTTGCGGAGATGGTTGAACTTTGCGGCTTGTCGCGTGAACAGAACAAAAAAATAGGCACGCTTTCAAAGGGATACCGCCAAAGGGTCGGACTGGCTCAGGCGCTGATCCACGACCCGCAGGTACTCATTCTCGACGAACCGACATCGGGGCTGGATCCAAACCAACTGCTGGAAATCAGGAAGCTTATCCGCGATATCAGCAAAGACAAGACGGTAATTTTTTCGACTCACATCATGCAGGAGGTCGAGGCCTTGTGCGAACGGGTGGTCGTCATCAATCGCGGTTCGATTGTAGCCAATGATCGTCTGGACAACCTAATGCGCGATAAAGGTCACGACGCCGTTATCGTCGAGTTCGACGCGGCGGTTGACGTCGACTCCCTTACAGCGTTGCCAGGCATCACGGCAATCGAATCGCTGGGAGAGGGGCGGTACAGACTCTCGGTTACCCGAGGAGTCGATATCCGTCCAGCCATCTTTCGACACGCGGCTGATCACAACCTCTCGCTGATTGGATTGCGACAGGAAGACAACTCACTGGAACGGATCTTTCATGAGTTGACTCAGGAGCCGGGCGCTACTTCCGGCCAGTAACAATTTGATCAGGAGTGGATGTAATTTTCGAGCTGTTGGATCGTATCCTGCTGATTGGCGATTACCGCCTTGATGACGTCATTGATCGAAATTATCCCCGTAACGGACTTATTGGAGAATACCGGGAGATAGCGAATGTTGTTGTCGGACATCAATTGCATGCAAGCCTCGATGGAAGTCTCGGGATTAATCCTGGGCAAGTCTGTCGACATGATGTCTTTTACCCTCACGTCTGAGGACGCCCGGCCCTTAAGGATAACTTTGCGCGCGTAATCGCGTTCGGTGAGCAATCCGCAATAGGTTTCGCCGTCCATGACGAGCACTGAACCGATGTTCTTGTCCGACATAAGCTGAAGGGCTTCAAACACCTTGGCGTCCGGTTCGATGGAGATCACACGCCGGCCCTTATGTGCCAGGACATCAGCAACTCTTTTCATAGCACTTGCAATTAGTTAGCATTCAGGTTTATTCGAGTAAGATAATGCTTTCGTTTGATAACCGAAAGGATATTTGGCTGAATGCTGCGTTTACATCATAACAAATGGCGTTTTGTGTCCTATGTTTACCTAATATTGCGCCCGACGGCCATCGTTTTGTGGGGTTCCCTTGCCGGAGGAGAAGCCTCCGGGTGCCCTGATTCACTCTCAAAACTTTCAGAGCGTCAAAACCCGTCCGGTCGTAAAACCCTATATTTGCGTTTTCGCGGAAAATGATTCAGGTCTTAGTAAAGGAGTTCAACAGTTTTCTCAATTCGCTGATCGCTTACGTAGTGATTGGCGTTTTTCTGACAGGAATCGGACTGCTGATGTGGGTCTTTCCTGAGACTTCGGTCCTTGAGTACGGATATGCTGACATGGAGACCCTATTCACCCTGGGGCCATATGTTTTTATTTTCCTCATCCCAGCCATAACCATGCGCAGCTTTGCCGAGGAGGCTCGCGGCGGTACGCTCGAATTACTGCTGACGAAACCGCTGACGGACTGGGATATTATTCTTGGAAAGTTCTTCGCCTGTTTTCTCCTTGTTGTTCTGGCGGTAGTGCCTACTGTAATTTATTACTTTTCCGTTTACGCCCTCGGGAACCCGGTCGGTAATGTAGATACACCCGGAGTGATGGGCTCCTATGTGGGACTTCTCATGCTGGGGGCGGTGTTTTGTGCCATTGGTATACTGGCTTCGGCATTGACGACAAGCCAGATCGTTTCATTTATTATGGCCGCGTTTTTCTGTTTCCTGCTCTTTGCAGGCCTGGAATCGCTGGCTAACGTTAATGTCTGGTCGGAACAAACTCTTTTTATCCGGGAACTCGGACTCCTTCACCACTACGATGCGTTGAGCAAGGGGGTGATCGATAGCCGGAATCTGATATACTTCGGCAGTGTGATTGCGTTTATGCTGTTGTTGACACGAATCGTATTAGGGGCACGCTCATGGTAAACTGGCAAGACAAAAGAACGGGTGATCTGCTTTTACTGGCCAATGGAATCGTCTTACTGATCCTGGTTAACCTTCTTTCGTCGAAGTTTTTCTTCCAATGGGATCTTACTGACGAGAAACGCTACTCGATTCATCCCTCCACGCGGGAGATGCTGCGAACACTCGACGATGTGGTCTACATTGAGGTTTTTCTGGAGGGTGAACTGAATGCCGACTTCCGGCGCTTTCAAAAAAGCGTGCGAGAGACCCTGGAAATGTTCCGAGTCTATGCCAACAATCGGGTACAGTATTCCTTTACCGATCCTTCATCGGCGATGAGCCAGAAGGCGCGGCAGGAGTATATGGCCGAACTTGCCGCCAAGGGCATTCAGCCGACGAATGTTATTGATACGCGCGATGGTGAACGAATCGAGAAGATCATTTTTCCCGGAGCGATTGTATCCTATGGCAGTGCGGAGAAAGGAGTGATGCTACTCAAGGGATCGAACGCATCGATGATTAATCCCTCTATCGAGGGCATCGAGTTTGAGCTCGCCAACGCTATTTACGGACTCGTTAACGAGGCTCCTAAGCGCATTGGGTTGGTGCGGGGCCATGGTGAACTTGATAACACCCATCTCGTTTCGTTCCGCAACGCCATCACTGATCTTTACCGCGTGCGGGATATACGTCTCAACGAGAGTTTATCCGGTTTTGACGCGCTCGTGATCGCGAAGCCTGTTGGCCCTTTCTCGGAGTCTGAGAAGTATCACCTTGACCAATATATCATGCGCGGCGGCAAAGTGCTGTTCCTCGTCGATCGTCTGGACGCGAACATGGACAGCATTACGCAGGCCAATTATCTCGCCTTCCCCTATGAAACAAGGCTCGATGATATGCTCTTTCGATATGGTGTACGCATCAATCCCGACCTGATTCAGGATCGCTACGCGGGAAGACACCCGATCATTACAGGGGCGAGTGCGGACGGAACGCCGCAGATTCACATGCTGGAGTGGCCGTTTTTTCCTCTGGTAAATACATTCGCCAACCACCCGATTACGCGTAACCTTGACCGCGTATGGCTGCGCTTTGCCAGTAGTATCGATACCGTCAAGGCTGAAGGTGTTACGAAAACTCCTTTGCTGATGACATCACCGTATTCTCGCGTGTTGGGGGCGCCGGTGGATGTCAACGTGAATGACCTGCGAAAGAATGTGTCGCCCGAGAAATTCAGTCGCCCCCATATCCCGGTGGCGTATCTTCTCGAAGGAACGTTTACTTCTCTTTATCGCAACCGCTTCCCGCCTGAACAGGTCGATGTTACGGAATTTGTCGAGAAGAGTGTACCGACCAGTCTGATCGTTGTCTCCGATGGAGACTTGGCGCGTAACGAAGTGCATCCCCGGACGGGGGAACCCCTTCCGCTGGGACGCGATCCATTTTCGAACTATACGTATGCGAACCAGGATTTGCTGCTCAATATGCTGGCCTTTCTGGTCGATGAAGAAGGGCTCATCCGCGCCCGGGGTAAAGAGGTGCGGATTCGTCCCCTTAACCGCGAGAAGATCGCTTCGGAGAAATTGAAGTGGCAGATTGTCAACCTCGGGCTCCCGATCGCGCTGGTCGTCGTATTCGGAGTCCTTCGCGCTGCGTGGCGCCAAATGCGGTATGCGAGATTCTGATATGCAGGAGAAAATAAACAAGCGTCGAATTATAACGCTGATGATCCTGGTGGTCGTCACGGTCGTGGTGTACTTTGGAGTGACGCGCGAGCGACGTATAGCGGTACCCATAGATATCTTCCAGGTCGAAAACCTTGAATCGATCGGGACGGTTGAACTACGGTCGGGGAACGCAACGGTAACCTTGTCGTATAACGGCGCGTACTGGCGTGTTAATGACCGTTATGATGCCGACGGCGACATGATTCGCGTCCTCTTCGCAACGCTACAACAGGCCAGACCCCGCCGCGCGGTTGCTTCCAGCGAAAATGATTCGCTGTTTCATGCGCTGCGCGAGCACGGAGTGCATGTGTCATTATATAGCGACGAGCCTGAACTGACGTTCTATGCGGGAGGCGACCCGGAAAAGACGCAGGCCTATTTCGCAGATCCGCGCTCCGGAAAAGTCTATGTCATGACCATTCCGGGGTACAAAGTCTATGTGTCGGGTATTCTCGAGCTGCCCGAAGAACAGTGGCGCAACAAACTGGTATTCGGTTTCAACTGGCGTAACTTCCGGGCGTTGGAGGCCGAATTTCCGGATAATCCTTCCGAGAACTTCCGCGTGGCGCAGTTGGATCGCGATTTCGGAGTTGAAGGCCTGGTGAAGACCGATACGGCGCGGCTCAACACCTTTCTGGATGATGTTTCCCTCTTAACGGTGGATACTTACCTGCCTGAACCCGGGTTAAGAGACAGTCTTCAGCAACTTACCCCTAAGTGGGAGCTTCGCGTTATCGACATCGCGAGCCGGAATTACCGACTCCGCGTGTACAGGGGAGACGGAAACGGAGTTGTGTTCGGACTTATCGGCGATGACCAGCCTGCGGTTTTTTCCCCGGCCAAAGTGCGTCGCCTGGAAAGACCCCGGTCTTTTTTCGCCGGAAAATAGTCCGATTTCGGCCAAAAATGCCGGTTTTAGAATTGCGTTTTATTTATAACTTTACCCCGCTTTAACCCATAAAGAATTCACCGATGAAGTTTATAGTAAACTCCGCTTATCTGCTCAAGCAACTCTCCAATATAAACGGTGTGATTACAACCAACCCGGTTGTACCGATTCTCGAAAACTTTCTTTTCGAGCTTGAGAAGGGTGGGCTTACGGTGACAGCGTCTGACTTGCAGACGTCAATGATCACTGAGCTTCAGGTGGAATCGAAAGAACGGGGCAGTATCGCTGTACCGGCGCGCATCCTTTTGGATACACTAAAGAACCTTCCTGAACAGCCTGTTACTTTCTCTATTGACGAGTCGACTTACAGCGTTGAGATTATTTCCGACAACGGAAGGTATAAGCTTTCTGGAGAGAATGCGACAGACTTCCCCAAGGTTCCGGTTGTGTCTAACGATTTTACCGCCGAGATTTCCTCAGAGGTACTCGCCCGCGCCGTCAATAACACCATCTTCGCTACGAGCAACGATGAATTGCGCCCTGCCATGACGGGCGTTTATGTCAACCTGGGCGAGAAAAACACCACGTTTGTCGCCACCGACGGACACCGCCTCGTACGCTATCGCCGTACAGACGTGAAATCGGAAAACGGAAATGCCATAATCATACCGCGCAAGGCACTTAACCTCCTGAAGGCTACATTGCCTGCTGAAAATACCGATGTTGTTGTGAACTTCAACATGGCTAACGCCTTCTTTAAGTTTGGTAATATCCGGATGATTTGCCGTTTGATTGATGAGCGTTTCCCCGACTACGAAAACGTAATTCCCACAGGCAACAACATCAAGATGACGATCGGTCGCAACGATTTGCTCGGAGCGCTTAAGCGGATTTCCATTTACGCAAATAAGACGACGCACCAGGTACGCCTGAAGATTACGGGAAGTGAGCTTCAGATTTCGGCGGAAGACCTCGACTTCTCCAATGAAGCGAATGAGCGTCTGAGCTGTGAGCACGATGGCGAAGACATCGAGATCGGATTCAATGCGCGATTCCTTGTAGAGATGCTGACCAATATGGACTCGGATCAGGTAAGACTCACAATGTCTGCCCCGAACAAGGCTGGTGTAATTTTGCCGGCTGAAAAGGATCAGGCTGAAGATATTCTGATGCTGGTGATGCCTGTTATGCTTAACCAGTACGTTTAAAGACACAATGCTCAAAGGACACAACCCCGCGGCTGAACGCCCGGGGTTCTTTTTTTTACGCGAGCTGCCCGCGTTTCCCCAACTCGATCACTTCCATGTTCCGGATCTCTGCGTCGGTGATTTCAAATCGAAGCATCGTTTTTATCGGGTGAAAGCCCTGATTACCCGCAGCCCCCGGATTAATGTATAGCATATTGTTTAGCGCCGGGTCGCGTCCTACGCGCAGGATGTGGGAGTGACCACATACAAAGATATCGGGTGCTTGTTGTCTGAGTTCCTGTTGGACCCGAGGCTTGTAGCGCGGCGGAACTCCACCGATGTGAGTGATCCACACACTGAGTCCGCCACAGACGAAACGGAGGTCTTCGGGAAACCGGGTCTGCAGCTCCTTGTCATCGATGTTTCCGTGTACTGCGCGAAGAGGTTTGAATGCTTCGAGCGCATCAGCGACTTCGGCATTCCCAATATCGCCCGCGTGCCATAGTTCGTCGCGATCGGCAAAGTATTCAAACACCCGAGGGTCTAGATAACCGTGCGTGTCGGAGAGAATCCCGATTTTCATGTTGCAGCTTACGCATTTTCATGGATACATGCTATTCCATAGAGGTCGGTGTTGCAGTCCTTCGGTGCAGTAATAGCTTCAGGAATATCAACGCTGAAAGACCCCTCTTGAGATTCACTCTTGCTTGCTTTCTCAGCCAGTACCGCTGTTTCGTTATCCGCACAGATGGTAGCGTGTGGTCCTGTTGCTGCAAGCGACGTTACTATGACGCGCTACGAGAAAGACACTGCCGCCGTGACGGTCGTGTTGAGTGAGTTTGGCGAGGCGTTGATTATTAACGGTTACAAGCACAAAGGAATCTTCGATGTCGGTCAAGAAGGCTGTCTCCTCGCCGACAGAGTACCAGGCCTCAAGGAATTATTTGAGCGAATCCTGCAAATTCGGAATGCTGACCTTATCTTTAGGAGAATCAAATAAGCAGTGAAACGGCCGTTTAGCCCGACTTATGTGCTTCTGTCGCTCGTGAAAGCAGACCGTCGAAGCATTATACGATGAAGCGGTGCCGCTTGGTTAGCTTTTGAGATTCTGTTTATTTTGCATTCTTAATAAACCTTATTCTACAAAAAAGACATGATGAAGCGTACCACTCTTTTGTTGATTTGCGTGTTGGCTGTTGTGGGTGCCTCGGCACAGAAAGCAAGCGATGCATTGGAAAATGATAACCAGACGCTGCGCGAACGCTACTATGTTCTGAAGAACAAGTCTCAAACTTACCAGGATTACAAAGTTATCAAGGAGAACCTGCTCGACGGTTATTGGCGTATTATCGAAGATTCACTTCGCCAGAACCAGGCAACGCTCAGACAAGCCCGTGCAGAGATTAATAGCCTAAACAAGGAGCTTGAAGATAATAGAGCCGCTTTGAAGGCTAAAGAAGAGAGTATGCAGGATGTATTATATGCCAGTACACACATTACCGTTCTTGGGATTGATTTTGATAAAGGGTTCTTTGCCGGCCTGATGGGGATAATTATTCTGTTGCTTGGCCTCGTGATCGGGGTGATTTACTACAGCATGAAGCTGATGCGTCGCAATCTTGCTGAGAAAGTCGACCTCATGAACTCGATCAGCGCTGAATACGAAGACTACAAGCGCCGTGCGATGGAGAAGCAGACCAAACTTTCGCGCGAGTTGCAAAACGAACGCAATAAGCTGGCGGAATTGGGAAGTCTCTAATCCTAATATTCGCTGCGAAACTTCAGGAGACTGCCAACCGGCAGTCTTTTTTTTATTCCACAGGCCGACGTGCGACGTAAATCAACTCGCCGTTGGCCAGGCCGTATCGATGCCGATCATCATCGCTGAGAGACTCGATAAAGTTGTCTGCGACAGTCCGGAATCCCGATGCGGCAATCCGCTCAGCGTAATCTTTTCCATATCTTCTCACATGGTCGTCCTGTCCGAATAGCCGCTCGCGTTCCTTCGGATCCGTTATTGACGGATCGGAAAATGTCTTGTCGGGAATAGGATGGAAGAAGGGGACCTGCAGAATGGCCATTCCTCCGGGTTTCAGAACGCGATAAATTTCGTTGAGGGCTATGCGGTCGTCGTCGACATGTTCCAGGACGTGGTTACACAATACAAAGTCGAATCGATTGTCTTCAAACGGCATGGCGTGGATGTCCATCTTGACTTTTGCCAACGGAGACTCAATATCCGCCGTTATATACTGATCTCGGTGTACTTTTTCAAAACGTGGAATGAAGCAGGCCTCGGGAGCAATATGCAGAACGGATTGCTGTCGTTTGAAAAAATCGGACCGGCTTTTGAGGTACAGCCAGATAAGCCGGTGCCTCTCCAGCGAAAGACAGTTGGGGCAAAGAGCATTTGGACGCGGGTGGAGACGGCCATAAGGCAGAAAGGAGCGGAATCCGCGCTGACATACGGGGCAGGTGACGCTATTCCCGGCCAGGAATAACCCGGCCACCTTCAGGGCAGGGCCACTAACACGCTGCAGGTATTTCCGCGGCACGCGGCGAAGGACCAGCGAAATAAGCTTCTTCATTGGAGCCAAAGATAAGTCAATATCGGATAGGCGATGCAACAGCAAAAAAGTTGAAAAACGTAAAACTTTTCCGCCGCTCGTCCCATCATAGAGAAAAAGCAGGAGCAACGGTCCATGCATGCAGATACACTACTTGACATCGCCATGATGCACTCGGATTCCCTCATCCTCAGGGCCCAGACGGGCGACCGGAGCGCTCAGGGACGTCTGGTGCAGCTGTGGTACAAGCGGATTTATAACTTTTGCTTCAAGTTCTTTCTCGACCACGATGTGGCAATGGAAAGCTCGCAGAAGACTTTTATCGCGATGTGTCGTTACATCCGCGATCTGCAGGACACGACCCGTTTCAAGCCCTGGCTTTATAAAATCGCCTATAACAATTGCCGGGAGGAAGCACGTCGGCATAAGGCAAGTCGTTCGATGTCGTTCGATCTGCTCTGGAACCCGGAGGAGGAGAACTCGCCCGAATGGGAGTCGAACTCTGCGGGCGATGATCCGGAAAGTCAGTATCGACAGGCGGAGGTTTCGGCAATTCTTCAAAAGGCACTCGGCAAGATTCCTCCCGAACAACGCGCCGTCATTATCATGAAGGAATATGAGGGACTCAAGTTCCGTGAGATAGCCGAAGCTCTTGGATTGTCGGAGAACACAGTGAAATCACGGTTGTACTACGGACTTGAGGCATTGAAAAAGGTCCTTGAGAAGCAAAACTTCAACAAAAATACGCTGGGCTATGAACTTTGAACCAGACGAAAAGGATTGGATGGCTTACCTGTATGGCGAGCTTGACGAGCAGGAGAAGCAACGGTTTGATGATTACCTGAGTCGAAGTCCGGAGGCACAGCAGGAGCTCGCACGACTGCAGCGCCTCCGCGGCTTGATGGCTTCGCTGGAAGATCACGAGGTGATACCTCCGCCAATATTTGCACCTGCCAGCGATTCTCCCAGGCAACGGGTGTTGCAGCTGCTTAGTTCTCCCGGAGTGCGTCTTGTCGCGTCGATTGCGGCATCTATCGTGGTTGTTATTCTTGTCGGTCGTCTTGCCAATATGCAAGTGGTTTTTGCTGAAAATGCCGTGACCCTTAGCTTCGGTGAGCAGCCCGTCCCGACAAAAACTACCGAACCAGTTCCTGTATTGACCGCATCCGATGTCCAGCGAATGATCGACGCTTCGGTGCATCAGAACAACGAACGGGTAGAGGCAAGCCTGAGAGAAACGCAGGCTAGCCTCGAGGAGTCAATACGGAAGAACCTCAATGCAAATGCGGCGCGACTAGAGAGCTTTGTCCGCCAGGCGTCGACCGCCTCACAGGACGAAATTTCCCGATTCGCCGCTACTATGCGCGAACAAAACCGCGATCAAATGCAGGAATACTTCGCGCTAAGTTCAGCAGAACAGAAACAGTACCTGGAAAACCTTCTGGTTGATTTTGCCAAGTATTTGCAGCAACAGAGGAACAATGATCTCGCGGTGATGCAATTGCGCATGAAGAACCTGGAAGAACACAACGTGGTGCTCAGGCAGGAAACTGAACAGATTCTTGCTAGTATCATCACGACGGTTGGAGCTCCCGTTAGCGAAGAGCGAAGAAACTAATAAGAATAAAAACATCTGAAGGACTCATTCGAAAACCTATGAAATCAATTTTGAAAATCACACCTGGTGTGCTGCTGGCATTGTTCAGTCTGTCAGCCTACGCACAAACGATCGACGACGAGCGAATGCAACGCGACCTACGGGTTGCCGAGAATGTTCTCACTACCCTTGTCAAACATGAACTTGGTCAGGATGGGCAGTTCTTTGGCTTCGCTGTGAGGGGCAACTATCAACAGGGCTATGGTGTTACGTTCAGCCTTCCGGGCGATCACACCGTTCCCCTCGTGCTCCATACAACTGAGCGCGCCCTGCGGCGCGCGGCGGTCGCGGTAGAACGGGCAGGAAATTATTACACCTTCAGGAGAAATGGAGGTGAGCCCGATGACACATTTGCAGCCCCTCCGGCTCCTCCTGCTCCGGACGATGAGGAGACCGACGATGCGGATGATAGCGTCATGACCGCATACTACGATGGCCTTGTTCGCGCGGCAAAAACCTTTATTCTTGATTACGGAGATATTCTCAGTCAGTTGCGTCCAACCGATCGCATACGTGTAACCAACCGCGATGGTTCCCAGCGCTTTTTTTACCCCGGAGGAAAACGCAGACATATCTCCGTTGAAGCAAACTTTAGTGATGTGATAGCGGTAAGAGGAGGTAAGCTGGGCCGGGATCAGGCGATGAAGCGGCTTGAGATCGTCAATGCCGAAACCGTTGATAAGACGGAGCCCGATCTTGAAATGTTGTCGAGTATCTTCGGTCGTCTTTACCGGTCCGATCTTTCCGATACCTACTTCGTGGATGGGAATGTGTACTATGACCGACTGAAAGACTTCGGCGCCGTTTACTACATGCGTGTTGTGAGCAGTGTGGAACGGGGAAAGGACCGCTACTATATGCCTACTCTTAAACTTGAAAATCTAACCCAGCAAGAACGCGATCAACGCGTCGCGGAGTTGTATCCCCGATTTGAACAACAGATCAAAGAGCATATTCTTGAATACGGACGAACCATCAAAAGCCTGAGCGACGATGAGAGTCTCATCGTCAATATCCAATTAACGCGCTGTAAAGGTTGTGAAATACCCTCGACGCTCGAGTTGTCGCTCAAGGGAAAGGTTTTGAAAGACTATGGGACTGGAAAGATCGATCGCGAAAAGGCGCTCTCCCTTTTTTTACTTAAGAAAGGTATCTCGCAATAGGTAATGGATATGTAACGAAATGCTGGCCTCGGGTTTGAACCTGAGTGTCAGCATTTTTTGTTACACCGTTGGGTAACCAATTATGTAGGTGGTTTTCATCTGCGAATTGGTTTCCCGTATTTTGTCGCCACCGGTGCAAATCCCCGGTAAGATTCCGAACAACCTTTTTAAATACGCCTTATGAAAAGAAACCTGCTGATTGGTGGGGGAATTATTGTCTTGTCGTTAGTTGCATTTTTTTTCTTCAATGGCAGCAAGACGACCGACACAGCTGATCTCCTTACAGAGGTAAAGCTTGGTCCTTTCAAAGTTGAAATTGAAACCACAGGAGAACTGGAGGCGAAGAACTCCGTGAAGATTCAGGCCCCCGGGAATCTGCGCGACTTCCGCATCTGGCAAGTGGTGATTCAGGATATAGTTGACGAAGGGACTGTTGTCAAGAAGGGTGACTGGGTGGCTACTTTGGATCGTTCGGAATTTGAAACACGCTTCAATGATAAGAAGATCGAGTTGGATCGTGAGCTGGCAGAGTTTACCCAGACGCAATTGGATACGGCTCTTGAGTTGCGGGCCGCTCGCGATCAGTTAATCAATTTGCGCTACGCCGTTGAAGAGAAAGAGATCATTCTCGAGCAATCTCAGTTTGAACCTCCGGCTACGATAAAGCAAGCCGAGATCAACGTCGAGCGCGCAAAGCGCGAGTATCAGCAGGCGCTCGAAAACTATAAAATCAAACAGCAAAAGAACGCGGCAAAGATGCGGGAGCAGGCCGCCGAACTTCGTAAGGTACAAAACGACCATGACGCGATGGAGAGAGCCATCAATGGCTTTCGTATTGTCGCTCCGGACGACGGCATGGTGATCTACGAAAAGAGCCGTCATGACGGAAGACCGATTAAAGCCGGATCACAGATCAATATGTGGGATCCAACGGTGGCAACGTTGCCCGATATGACGGTAATGATGTCGAAAACTTATGTTAACGAGGTCGATGTAAGGAAAGTGAAATCGGGTCAGCGCGTTGAGGTCGGCCTTGATGCTTATCCTGATAAGAGACTTGTTGGTCGTGTGGTCAGAGTCGCCAACGTTGGAGAGGAGCGTCCCAACTCGGACGCCAAAGTATTCGAGGTAAATGTAGAGATCGACGGAACGGATCCTACATTACGTCCGTCTATGACCACGAGTAACAAGATAATCACAAGCTTAATTGACAGCGCGCTGTTTATACCGCTTGAATGTCTGCATAGTCACTTCGATACCGTTACCTACGTGTACAAGCGTGAAGGCCTTAACGTCGTGAAGCAGGAAGTAATTCCCGGTGCGACCAATGCCAACGATGTGGTGATTCTCGGCGGACTGGAAGAAGGCGATCGCGTCTTTCTCTCCGTTCCGGGTGGATATGAAGGCAAGGCCATCGAGCTTCTTCCGGAAATGGATGGCAAACGCAAACGCCCGGACAATCCGGAGGTGGGGCCAAATCAATCTGAAGATCAGGTAATCCGTCCGGTCACAAACAGAGCGGGCAGGGGAGAAGGCAGACGGGAGCGTTCAACCAGGTAATTCATGATTGAAAGGATACTCGCAAATTTGTACATCGCAGTCGATGCTGTTGTCTCCAATAAGGTGAGATCTTTGCTCACCGCGTTGGGTATCATCTTCGGCGTGGCGGCTGTTATTGCAATGCTTGCCATCGGCAACGGGGCTCAACAGGAGATTCTTGAACAGATCAAACTTGTCGGGGTCAATAACATCGTTATCAAACCTGTAGTAGAGCAAGAGGAACAGAAAATTGAAGAGACGGTTGGTCAGAACGAGAAGAAGAAGTTTTCCCCTGGCCTTACCCTTCGCGACGTTGAAGGCATTACCAATACGCTGTCGGGTTTAACTCATGTGAGTCCGGAGATCATTCTGGAAACTAACGTCGTCCGTCAGGGTTTTCGTCGCTCTGCCAAGCTGGTGGGAGTCGAGCCTTCCTATTTCGATATTTATAACTTTGTTCTTGAGGAAGGGGCGATGTTTACCGATCCTCAGCGGAAGACGGGTGCACCGGTGTGTATCATAGGCCAGTCAATCAAATCGCGCTTCTTTCCCACCGAGAATCCCATCGGGAAGAATATCAAGGTGGGACCTCATTGGCTTACCATTGTCGGTGTTTTGGAGGAACGATATGTTTCGGATAACAGCATCAGCAAACTGGGGATCCGTGACTTCAACATGGATGTGTACGTACCGTTGCAGACCATGTTAATTCGTTATCGCGATCGCGACAAGATTACTGCTACTGAATTGCGTCTCGCCGCCGCACAGAATCGAAGCAGTGGCAACGTAGGCGCGGTGTCGTCGGAGGCTCAGCGAGAAATGAAAAATTACCATCAGTTGGATCGTCTGGTGATCCAGGTCGACGAAACTCAGCTTCTGCAACCCACCGCCGAGGTGTTGTCGCGGATGTTGAAGCGCAGACACTATGATATCGTTGACTTCGAAATAGAAATACCCGAGCTCTTGCTTAAACAGCAGCAGCGGACCAATGATATTTTCAATTATGTTCTTGGCGCGATTGCCGGTATCTCTCTCCTGGTAGGAGGTATAGGTATCATGAACATCATGCTGGCTTCTGTACTTGAGCGTATCAAAGAGATCGGTTTGCGGCTCTCCATTGGCGCGAAGAAAAGTGATGTCACGCAACAGTTTCTGTTTGAAGCGATGATGATCAGTGTTTCGGGCGGATTGATCGGTGTGGTGCTTGGGGTCACCATGGCTTATATTGTTTCAGAGTTTGCAAAAATTCCGACACTAATCAGTTTTTCGTCTATATTGTTATCGTTCGGCGTAGCGGCAACGGTAGGACTCATTTTTGGAATCGCGCCGGCGCGCAAGGCTGCCAGTCAGGATCCTATTACTTCTCTGCGATATGAATAGTTTTTTGAGAGCGTTTTCGTTCTTTGTTATTCTCTTTTGTTTCCACATCACGACGGGCTGGGCACAGCAGACGTTTTCCCTTGAAGATATTATTCAGCGAGCGCGTAACCAGTCTACTTCCGCGCGGTGGGCGGAGACCCGCAAGGAAACCCGCTATTGGACATACCGGACTTTCAGGACGAGCTTTAACCCGCAACTCCGGCTACAGGGTCGACTCCCCGTATATGACAAGAGTGTGAATCAGGTGATTCAGGGTGATGGATCCTATCGTTATATTCCGGTGGAGCAAACAAACAACAACCTTACGATGGCGCTCGAACAGCCATTGTGGTTTACCGGCGGGACGATATCAGCCAACTCCGGATTGGGCTTCTTCAAAGATTATACTGATCCGACCCTTCAGGGCGAGCAGTGGACTGGAAGTGTATTTTACGTACAGTTGAATCAACCCCTTTTCTCTTTCAACCAGCATCGCTGGAATCGTATGGTTCAACCGCTTGTGTATGAAGAATCAAAACGCGAGTTTGTGGAGGAGTTGGAACAGATATCGGCAACAGCGGTTACCCGGTATTTCAATGTACTTGAGCAACAGATCAATCACCAGATCGCGACGTTTAACCTGGCGAACAACGATACGATCTACAAAATCGAACAAGGGCGATACAATATCGGAACAACCTCGCTCGATAAACTTCTTCAGGTAGAGCTACAGTTATTGACTTCGCGCCAGCAAGTGGCGCAGGCGAAACTTGATTTGGAGACAGCAAAGCTTCAGCTTCGATCCTATATCGGGTTAAATGATAATGAGGAGTTTGAACTCGTCCTTCCCGAGGCAATCCCCGAGTTTCATGTTTCCGTAGACAAAGCATTGGAACTTGCACAGCAGAACCGCGCGGCGTATATCGGTTTTTCGCGGCGTCGGTTGGAGGGCGAAGAGTCCGTCGCCCGCGCAAGAGGTAGTCGGTTTGAGGTCTCAGCCCAGGCTGCGTACGGGTTGAATAATAACGGGCTGGCATTTGGCGACGTGTACAGAGACCCAACGGAGCAACAACGGTTTAGTCTGGGGCTAAGTATTCCGGTGGTGGACTGGGGACGAAATAAGGCCCGGATGCGCACGGCGATGGCGAACAAGCAGTTGATCGACTATCAGATTGCTCAGGATGAGATCGACTTTCAGCAGGAGGTCATGACACAGGTTCGCCAATTCGAACTGCTCCGCTTACAACTCGAGATCACCCGAAAATCGGACGAAGTCGCGGCCGAACGCTATAATGTATCCCAGAACCGTTATCTGATCGGCAAAATCGATATTACTAATCTTAATATTGCTCTGAACGAGAAGGATGATGCAAAGAGAAAGTACATCCAGGCTCTTAGAAGTTTCTGGACGGCATATTACAATCTGCGTCGCCTGACTCTCTACGATTTCCGCAATCAACGCCTGCTCTACAATCCGGAGTTGGAATAACTCCCTGTTCGCCGCGACGGCTATTTTCCCGTGTACGTAGCGGGCGAAATCTTGCGGAGTCGTTCTTTAATGCCATCATTGACGTCCAGGTCGTTGATGAAGGCTGCAATGGTATCTTTCGTCACTTTCTCATTTTTCCGTGTCAGAGCCTTTAGCGCCTCGTAGGGATTGGGATACCCCTCGGCGCGAAGAATGGTCTGTATAGCTTCAGCAACAACAGCCCAGTTATTCTCGAGATCGGCATCGATCGCCGGACGGTTGAGTTCTATTTTTCCACATCCCTTCAGCAACGACCGAAAGCCAAGATACGTGTGAGCCAACGGTACACCTATGTTTCTCAGGACCGTCGAGTCAGTGAGATCGCGCTGCAGTCGGGAAATGGGAAGCTTTGACGACAAGTGCTCGAACAGGGCGTTCGCAATGCCAAAATTGCCTTCAGCGTTCTCGAAATCAATGGGGTTTACTTTATGGGGCATCGCCGATGATCCGACTTCTCCCTCGCGAATTTTCTGTTTGAAGTATTCCATCGAAATGTATTGCCATACATCCCGACTGAAGTCGATGAGAATTGTATTGATTCGGCGCAGCCCGTCAAACATCGCCGCCAGATGATCGTAGTGTTCGATCTGCGTAGTCGGAAAACTTCGGCTAAGGCCAAGGCTTTGGCAGAATTTTTCACTGAACGTATGCCAGTCGATATCGGGATAAGCTATGTAGTGGGCATTCATGTTGCCGGTAGCTCCGCCGAACTTCGCGGCATAGGGAACAGCCTTCAGCAGGGTCAATTGGCTCCGAATCCGCGCGTTGAACACTTCGATTTCCTTACCGAGTCGGGTTGGAGAGGCGGGCTGACCGTGTGTGCGGGCGAGCATCGGGATGTCGCGCCATTGATGGGCAAAACCATCCAGGGTTGCTACTACGTTGTCGAGCACAGGGAAAAACTCCTCCTCCATAAACTCCTTTAGCGACAGCGGAATAGCTGTATTGTTGATGTCCTGGGAAGTGAGGCCGAAGTGGACGTACTCCCTGACCGCTGAAAGTTCCAGTTGATCAAGCTTCTCCTTTACAAAGTACTCGACGGCCTTTACGTCGTGGTTTGTCGTTTTCTCAATTTCTTTAATGCGCTTTGCGTCGTCTTCGCTGAAATTTTTGAAGATATCTTCGAGACGGCGGCGGTCTGCATCCGAAAAAGAGCCCAAAGCCGGGATGAGGTCGGTCAGCGCAAGAAGGTATTGAATTTCAATCCGGACACGATAGCGTATCAGTCCGAATTCTGAAAAGTAAGGCGAAAGAGGCTTGACCGTTTCGCGGTACCGCCCGTCGATGGGCGAGATGGCATTCAATGGATTTAGTGACACGACCTTAAGCGGTTAAGGCGCAAAATTAACCCGGAGGGTGGATTACCCAAAATTCCGCCGGTCGATCGGTGGGATAAATAGCGCTTAAACGGTGAAAGTCCTTTTTACATCGCTGGCAGCGGTTATTTTTGTGGCGCTGTCAGATTCCAGGTTTTTCTGGAAGGAAATAGCACTGTTTTTTGTTAACCAGACATCCGGGAGCTTTTCGGATGGTAAAAAGGCCAATTTTTACGGCCAACTCCGGTAATTTCTTGTTTCATTATGGCTTTTAGTTTTTTCAAGCGGTCAAAGAAGTCCTCCCCGGAGGAAACGCAGCGTAGCGGCCCCCGGTACTACGATCTGACGGTAAAGGATGTCATTCAGGAAACCCGCGACACGATTTCTATCGTCTTTGCCCAGCCTGACCCTCCGATTGCCTATAAGGCGGGTCAGTTTTTGACCCTGATTGCCGAGGTGAATGGGAAGGAAGTGCGACGGTCATATTCACTGTGCACCTCGCCGTTTGTGGACGCCGACCTGGCCGTTACGGTAAAACGGGTGGAGGATGGCCTGATGTCGAACTGGCTTGCCGATAATTTGCGTAGCGGCGCGACGGTTCGGGTGATGGAGCCCATGGGACAGTTTACAACGGAGTACAACAGGGACAGAAAGCGACACATCGTTATGTTCGCCGGAGGCTCGGGAATCACACCGATGATGTCGATCATCAAGAGTACGCTGGATCAGGAACCTGAAAGTATCGTGTCTCTCATTTACTGCAACCGCGATGTCGATAGCATAATCTTCTATGATCAGCTTGAGGAGATGCAAACGAAGGACGAAGGACGTTTGCATGTCATTCATATTCTTGATAACGCCCCTATGAATTGGCAGGGATATTCCGGGCTGCTAAATCATGAAATGCTGACAAAGCTCTTCGAGCGAATTCCGGACTGGGGCATTGAGAATACGACTTATCTCATGTGCGGTCCTGAGGGAATGATGAAGAATGTCGACTCTTTGCTCGCGATGCGACATATCCCGTCCGACCGGATTTTCCGGGAAAGCTTCGTTCAGGGAACGATCGACAAGGAGGCGAAACCGGATACTGTCGTCGAAGGAGAAGAGTTGAAGGAACGCGTTGTGACGATCCGGTACGATGGCGAGGAGTACAAGGTAACGGTGCCACCGGATAAAGGGATACTGGAAAGTGCGCTAGATCAGGGCATCGATCTTCCTTATTCTTGTCAGAGCGGCCTTTGTACCGCATGCCGGGGCAAGGCGTTGTCGGGCAAGGTCAAACTAGACGAGGAGGAAGGCCTCTCGCAGTCGGAGCGTGACGAAGGGTACGTGCTCACATGTGTGGGACATCCGCTAACGGATGATGTTGTCATTGAGATTGGTTGAGAATCAGGTGTCGGCCTGATGTCTTTTGTTTTGTTCGATGTTTTCAACCGTCCAACGTACGCGCCGTTCAAAGGGATGATGTCGAACGGGACAATCGTCTTTGATACAAATGGGGCAGGAGGTAGGGAGACATCCATCGGAATGAACGAACAACTCAATCGCGTGGCCAAATCGACTTCGCACTTCGGTTGCCAGTTTCTCGATTTCCTGATGCGCCTCGTGAACATTAAGATACCACGGCACGGTGAGGTGGCAATCGATGTGAAGGGTGCTGCCATACTTGATGATCCGGATGTTGTGAATATCAATCCAGTTCTTGCTTCGTTGCCGGTCAAGCACAGCGACCATTTCCTGAAGTAGCGCCCGATCGCGTTCGTCCATAATGCCCGCCATCGAACGACGAACGATGCGAAAACCGGTCACAAAGATGACACAGGCAAAGCCGATTGCGAGCAAACTATCAAGCCATTGAATTCCGGTCAAATAAAGAAGTATCAATCCGGCCAGGATGCCTCCGGTAGTCCATGTGTCAGAAAGCAGATGCTGTCCGCTTGCCTGGAGGGCCACCGAATTGTTTTTCAGCCCGGTGCGAAGTGCCCATCTCCCCACGACGCCGTTGACGATCCCCGTCAGGGCAATCAGCGCGATCCCTAAGTCGAGTTGCTCCAGAGGCGGTGGATCGAAAAGATGGCGGATGGCTTGTACGCCAATGAAAATGGCGGCGAGCGTAATCAAAACCCCTTCGACCGCTGCGGAGATGAATTCGATCTTCCCATGGCCATAGGGATGTTCGGCATCACGCGGCTTGGCCGACAAGCGGAGACTATACAGTCCGAAAAAACCGGCCACGACATTCACAATTGACTCCAACGCATCGGTCAAAATAGCTACCGAGTGGGTAAGCGCATAGGCCACAATTTTCGCTGCCATAAGCACAAGTGAAACAGCAGCTACGTACTGTTGTATCCGTATATTTTGCTGCGCGGCGTTCAACGTTATCGGTCTTGTTTCGCGGTGCGTTTACGAAAAAGTCTCGCCAGCGCCACGATAGCCACCACTACCCAGACCAGGTTCAGGAAGGTGTTCGCCAGCGCGTCTTTGTAGAAGGTGTAACCCATGAGGAGAGTACCTCCGATAAGGTTCAGCCACTGGAAGGTCGGTTGATCCGAGCGAATACGCTGATAACTGTTCAGCGCATAGGCCAGGAGTATTGCCGCCGAGCCAACCCAGCCTATTATCTCAATCACCCATTCAGTTTGTGTTTCAGACATGCCCTAAAATTAGCCAGATTTCATCATGGTTTTAGTCGCACGCGCCGGCCTTCGCGATCGATGTGAATATAGCCAATCCCGGTTGTAGGGTCCGGCGTGAATTTGGTACTTTGCAGCCAGAACACTTAAAACGACGATTATGATAGCAGATGCAGCTGAGTCCCTGAAACGACCCGAACGAAAATTCCTTCCCGAAGATTTTCAGCCCGGTAGCTGGGAACAGCTGGCGCCCTGGTTTGATAATTTGCTCGAGCGCCCGATCAATTCAGCTGACGACTTGCGCAGATGGTTCTCCGACCGAAGTGAACTCGAATCGGTAGTATCGGAGGATCTTGCGTGGCGTTATATCCGGATGACCTGCTATACAGACAACCAGGAGTACGCCGACCGCTATCAGGATTTCGTACAGAATATCCAGCCGCGCATGGCGCCTGTTACAGACAAACTTAACCGGAAAGCTGCCGACTGCCCCTATCTCGACGAGCTGGCTTCGGAGGAGGGCTTTGATATTCTCATTCGCAACCTCCGCAAGGATATTGAAATCTTCCGGGAAGAAAACATCCCCATTTTTACCGAGATCACCACGGAGACGCAGAAGTACGCCCAAATTTCGGGTGCGATGACGGTAGAGGTTGAGGGCAAAACGTTGACGTTGCAACAGGCATCGGTGTATCTGCTGTCGCCCGATCGTCAGAAGCGCGAAGAGGTGTATCGTAAGATAAATGCCCGCCGGCAGGAGGATCGTGGTCGGCTTGATGAATTGTTCACCAGGTTAATTAAACTTCGACATCAGGTGGCGGTAAACGCCGGCTTTGCCAACTTCCGCGATTATATGTTCAAGGCGCTCGGTCGGTTTGACTATACGCCTCAAGATTGCTTCGCCTTTCATGACGCCATCGAGCACGAAGTGGTACCACTCTTGAATGAGTTCGCTGCCGATCGGAAGCGCAGTCTTGGTGTCGACTCGTTGCGCCCCTGGGATAAAGCGGTCGACCCACAGGGCCGCGAGGCTCTCAAACCCTTTACCAACGCGGAAGAATTGACCAACAAGACTATCGAAGTTTTTCGCAAGCTCGATCCTTATCTCGGACATTGTTTGTCGATCATGCGTGCGATGGGGCATCTCGATCTGGATTCCAGGATAGGAAAGGCGCCAGGCGGTTATAATTACCCGCTCGCTGAAGTGGGTGTACCGTTCATTTTCATGAACGCTACATCAACTCTGCGTGATATGGTGACCATCATGCATGAAGGGGGACACGCCATCCACAATTTCCTGACGCGCGACCTTCCTTTAAACGATTTCAAATCTACTCCTTCGGAAGTCGCCGAGTTGGCATCGATGTCAATGGAGTTGATATCCATGGATCATTGGGATGTGTTCTTCAATGATCCTGACGATCTCAGAAGGGCGAAGCGCGAGCATCTGGAGGATATTATTGAAACGTTGCCCTGGGTTGCGACGATCGACAAGTTTCAGCATTGGATTTATGAGAATCCTGATCACACGCCGGAGGAACGTCGGTCGGAGTGGAACCGGATATTTAACAGGTTTTCCGATTCGGTTACCGATTGGAGCGGACTGCAAGAGGCGAAGGATTACCTGTGGCAGAAACAATTGCACTTATATGAAGTGCCGTTCTATTATGTCGAGTACGGAATGGCGCAACTCGGAGCTATCGCTGTGTGGCGCAATTTCCGCCGCGATGCGAAGGAGGGTTTGAAAGGATATCAGGATGCCCTGAAGCTGGGTTATATGCGATCCATTCCCGAGATATATAAAGCGGCCAATGTGCGTTTTGATTTCAGCCGCGGATACATTTCAGAACTGGTAGCTTTTGTCAGGGGCGAGTCGGCATAATAGCCGCCAGGCGTTAGCAAATGCCAACGCCTGGTGTGCTGTTTTACCGCCCGAAATCGTCCTGAACTCTGACGATATCGTCTTCGTTCGAAGGTTCGGAGGGATCGGTGTGCTGCCAGATTTCCGCGACCATACCCCAGCCGTCGAGTCCGACAAGGCGGTGGCGTTGTCCTTTGCGCAGTCGGATTATTTCGCCGGCCTGCAGTGTTTGCAGCGGGCCTTCTTCATCCGTGTCGCTCGTAACCACCCCTACACTGCCCGCGGCAATTTTCCATATTTCCGAACGGCGGAAGTGATATTGCCATGAGAGGCGCGTTTTGGGCTGCACCATGAGTACTTTGGGGCTGAGTTTTCCTCCGTCGATCTTCAGTGTGGAAAAGTCGATGCCGGGAAAGAACTGAGCGGCGAATTTTTCTGCCTGTGATTCGTCAATGACGAAGAAGCCTCCCCAGGGCCGATTGAAATCGCGGGCGGCGACGGTGTATCCGTGGTCGTCGAGGTAGCGCTCCACTTCGGCGAAAATATCATTTCTTTCTCCCTTCAATGACGGCATGTTTGATGAACTCATAGTGAATGTGTTGATATATGTTTGGTTTGAATGTTAATGCTTCTCAGACATCGCAGTCGTAGCGCAAGTCGCAACTCCTGCGGATGCGGTCAAGAGTTTCCATGAGCATGAGTGTTTCTCCATGCGTCATGATAGGACTTTCCGTAAGTCCTGCCTTCAGGCATTCGTTGACATGGCGTGCCTCGTACTGATAACCGAAACCGTCTTCTTGTTCGAATGTTATCGGAAGAGGCCCCTGACGTCCGACAATCAGTTCGGCCGTAGCCTGCGCGTTGTGGAAGCGGTTTCTTATTACTATGCGACCTTCAGTACCGGCGATCATTGCTTCAACCGGGGTATCTACTGCGAAGGTGGAAGATAAGACGGCAAGCGCTCCATCGGCAAACTTCATGGTAATGACACATTGTTCGTCGACTCCGGTTTCATACGGTGTAATCATCGCGTGAACCTGCGTTGGTTTTCCCAGAATACTCTGGGCAATGAACACCGGATAAATGCCAATGTCGAGTAACGACCCGCCGCCGAGTTGTGGATCGTAGAGACGCTGCGGCTTCGGCTCCGGGGCACGGAACCCGAAGTCGGCCTGAATCATCCGGATCTGGCCGAGCTTGCCGGCCTCGATCATTTCCGTTACCTTCTTGTAGTGCGGCAGAAATCGCGTCCAGAAAGCCTCCATAAGGAAGACCCCTTTTCTTCTCGCGAGCTCGATCATTTCACGTGCCTGGGCGAGGTTCAACGCAAATGCTTTCTCACACAATACGGCTTTGCCATGTTCGAGGCATAGCATTACATGTTCGTAGTGAAGACCATGAGGAGTGGCCACGTAAATGGCGTCGACATCCGGACAGCTCACCAGCGCTTCGTAGTTGTCAAACACCTTTCCGGGACGGTAGGTGTCGGCGAATACTTTTACTTTTTCTCCGCTGCGGGAAGCGATGGCGGTAAGTTCTGCATCGGCTACGAGGCGTAAATCGCTGGCAAACTTGTTTGCGATCTTACCACATCCCAGAATACCCCAACGTATTTTCTCCGACATCGTTTGAAATTCAAGAATTGACTGATAGGCATCGCAACGTCCGGCGATGCGGGCCGAAAGTTAGTATTTTTGCGAGAGATGGCCTCAAAACCGTTCCAATTCAAGCAATTCAGTGTTGCCGACGACCGTTGCGCTCACAAGGTAGGAACCGATGCGGTGCTTCTGGCAACATGGGTTCACCTGGATTCTACAAGTACGCGTATCCTCGATGTCGGAACGGGCTGCGGCGTCATCGCTCTAATAATTGCGCAGCGATCGGCCGCATCAACAAACATAGACGCAATAGACATCGCTGAACCCGACGCGCAGCAGGCTGCTGAAAATGTCGGTCGTTCGCCCTGGCGGGATCGAGTCGTCGTCCATCATAAAGCATTGCAGGAATTTGAAGGCAGACGATGCTATGATCTTGTTATCTCGAATCCACCCTTTTTTGCTGACAGCCTGCTGTCTCCCGACCCGGCAAGAACCCGGGCTCGCCACCTGAGCGATCTAACCTTCAACGCGCTCGTTGAGCATAGTAAGCGTTTGCTGGCACCAGGAGGAAGACTAGCGCTTATCCTGCCTCCTGTCGAAGCTTCGAGGTTTGAAACTACCGCCTTTGACGCCGGGCTGAAATGTGTCAGGCGAACGCGTTTCCGTACACGACCGGCACGACCTGTTGAACGCATACTCATGGAGCTATCGGCCGCCGGTACCGTTCATCCCGAAACGGAAATCCTGCTTTATGACGCCGGGGGCCAGCAGACACCCGCTTATCGCGAATTGACCCGGGAATTCTACCTCAACGCCTAGACGATGATATTCGCGTAAATTCTGCTTGAATTTGAAATAATTCACGAGCATATTACCGGCTATTCTCGCGTCAAACTAACTCAAACTCAAACCAATATGAAACAATTCAGCACTCCGGTTGCGCTCCTGTTACTCTCGTTCGGCACGGTGGTAGCGCAGAACAATTGGACCCTCGACAAGTCTCACTCACGCGTTGGTTTTAGCGTTACGCATATGGGCATCTCCGAGGTGGAGGGCGACTTTCGTGACTTCGATGCGACGGTGATCTCCGAATCTGACGATTTTAACGGAGCCGAGATCTCATTTGTCGCAAAGGTGGCTTCTATTAACACAGGCAATGAACGCCGCGACAATCACCTGAAGGCCAAAGACTTTTTCAACGCGGAGGAACACCCGGAACTGACCTTCAAAGGTAAGTTGCACAAGCAGGGAGCGAAGTATAAACTAAAGGGCGACCTGACGATGCACGGCGTGACCAAGACGGTAGAGTTCGATGTTACCTATCGGGGCAAGATTGCAACGTCAAATGGTGAGAAGGCTGGCTTCCGCGTGAATGGTACAATCAATCGCCATGACTTCGGACTAACGTGGAGCCGGACGACGCCCGGAGGGGAACTGGTTGTATCGGATGAAGTTGAAATCATCGGAAAGATCGAAATTGACAGGAAGAACAAAGCTTGACAAAAAGGCCCCTTAAGGGCCTTTTTTGCTAATATTGCCTTGTGAAATTCAGGAATCGGGCTGCGCTCAAGGCATTTCTTGATGAACAAGTCGATCGGTTTAACCGCCCGTCTTTCATCGAAGATGACCCCATCAGTATACCCCGCGCTTTTTCGAAGAAACAGGATATAGAAATTTCCGGATTGTTTGCTTCGGTGCTGGCGTGGGGACAACGCACGACTATCATTCGAAAGTGTAGGGAGCTAATGGAAATCATGGACAATGCTCCCTATGATTTTGTTATGAATCACGGTGAGGGCGACTTGCGTGCGTTAGAGCACTTCAAACACCGGACATTCAACGGGATCGACGCCCTTTACTTCGTCGAAGCATTGGGGCACCTTTACAGGCAGCACTCGTCGCTCGAGGAGGTGTTTCGTGTGCCTGCAAGCGAATCAACACTTGAGCAGGGACTCATCCGTTTTTATAACATTTTCTTCAGCATCGAAAACCACCCGGCCCGCACGCGAAAACACATTGCTACCCCCGAACGAAAGTCGAGTTGCAAGAGACTCAATATGTATCTGCGATGGATGGTGCGTCGGGATGATCGCGGCGTCGATTTTGGTATCTGGAGAACCATCTCGATGGCTCAGCTGGTGTGCCCCTGCGATGTTCATGTCGATCGTGTTGCCCGTAAGCTCGGGTTAATCAGGAGGAAGCAGACCGACTGGCAAACGGCACTGGAGCTCACGGCCAATCTTCGCAAACTTGATTCCGCCGACCCGGTCAAGTACGACTTTGCGTTGTTCGGGATGGGGGTTATGCAGGACGAATATCCTATCCGTTAGAAGAAGAAACGACTTCCCATTTCCCTGACGCGCTCTTGGCGTAAACAAGACCGTTACTCATTTCATAAAGCTCCCTGTCGCCCTCGCGTAAGCGTCGCTTTTCATATACGGCTATACCGTTGTTTTCACGCGTAAGAAAGCGAATTAATGCGGGAAGCGTGGGAGTTACATCCTCCAGCCACTCGGCGTCGCCCTCTCTGATAAATGCCTGGCTCATACACGTCCACAGGAAAAAACAATGCCGGAAGACTGTCGTAACTCATTCGCTTTAACGGCTTGCGTGCCACGGCCCTGTGACGGCTAGCGTCAGTCCTGCGCCTTGCAGGTTCACGAAGAAGGTATCTCCGGAAGGAGAGAACACCCCACCGGCGAACTCGCAATCAAAGCCAACGTTTTCCGCCAGCTTATAGTAGTTGCCGTCAGGTGTTATCCCGACCACGAATGGTTTCTTGTCGTCTTCGCAAAGGATTACGTCGCCCCACGGCGCCACCGTCAGGTTGTCACAGTATTTCAGTATGTCTTTGTCTTCCGACTCGGCGAATAGCTCGAGTTTGCCGGGGTTCTTCTTTTCTTCGTTTTTGCCCTCGTGGGCGCTGGGGACGTAACGGAAAACCTGTCCGGTCATATTGCTTCCTCCATTGGTACACGCAAAGTAGATTTCGCCGTTGCCGTACCACATTCCTTCGCCCCGCGCGAAGCACGCGGCGCCTGCGCTGAATCCTCGTATCCGAAGATCATCGTCGGCCGACTCAACATCGGTAAGATCAATCCATTCTACCGCAACGGGTTCACGCAGCGGAAACTTCGGACTCTCCAAGGTTTTCCAGTTTCGGGTATCACGACTTTTCTGGTCGCGAATAGCAAGGGCTTGCAACTTCCCTCCGTTCAGGAGTTTGCCGGGTGTATTTGGGACATAACGGTAGATAAGTCCGTCACCCCGGTCTTCAGTGAGGTAGACAACGCCTGAATGGGGGTCAACAGCTACTGCTTCGTGATTGAATCGGCCCATTCCCTTGATCGGGAGCGGTGCTGCCAGCCCAATCGTTTCGGAAGCCGGGACCTCAAACACATAGCCGTGGTCTTTCTCCGCTGTTCCGTCGAAAGCGCCAACTCTAAACGTAGCTTCTTCACAAGTCAGCCAGGAGCCCCAGGGTGTTGGTCCGCCAGCGCAATTTCGCGCGGTGCCTGCCAGGCTGAGGTATTGTTTTTCAATTTTCCCGGAACGAGGATCATACACGAACGTGGTAGTTCCCCCGAGTCCGGGCATCGCCTTCTTACCGTAGTCGTAGAACCGATCGGGCGCCACCTTGCTCAGAAGTTGGTTCTTCTCACCGAAAGGACCGTGGTTGAATCGGTCGGGGCCCAGTTCGTGGTTTCGGACGACGATAACCCGGCCGTTTCGCCCTGGAAACGCAGCCATTCCATCAGGAAGGCCCGGAACGAGCAGACCGTCATCCATGCGCTCGCCCTGCTTGCTTATGATCCGGTAGGAAAAGCCCCTGGGAAGATTGAGAATTCCTTCCGGGTCGGCAATGAGTTCGCCATATCCGACGGAAGGTCGGCCGGAAGTGCCGGCCAGCGCGTTGTTGTTGAGCCAATGCTGCAACCCTATGAAGCCTAGAGTAGCCACCCCGCTGGTCTTGAGGAATTGTCGTCTGGAAGCCATAATCGTATCGTTAAGGAAGAAGTCTGAAGATACGAATTACGGCCGGCAAGGTATTCCCATATCGCGTGTATGAACGTCAAATTTGCGCACAACCGGCATTAGGATACCTATAGCTGGAGGATATGAAACGGCTGTACCCTGCCTTTTGGGAAACCGATGTCCCACGGTTGTGGAATAATGCAACACGACCCATAGCTGGTTCATATTTCTTGCCCGCTGCAAATCACTGTTACCCAGACCCTTGATTTTAGCGCCGCTTTCCATGGTATTAGTTTGGCAACATGGGAGTCAGACAAACAAATATGTTCAACTAAAGAAATGAAGTTATGAAAAAGTTAATGTTAGCAGTTTGCTTGATGTTCGGAGGAGCTACTCTTGTAAGCGCTCAGGATCAGGCATCGTCACGTCAAAGTCAGTCAACCCAGATGGATCAGGACCAGCAACGGATTTCCGTGAGCCAGCTTCCTGAAGAGGTGAGTTCCAAGCTTGAAAGCCAGGACTACTCTGGATGGACAGTTGACGGTGCTTATACCAAGCAAGATAGCGATCATGGTCAGCTGTATATCGTAGAGATGCGTCAAGGCAACGAGACCAAAAAAGTGAAATTCGACGCACAGGGAAACGAGATCGACAAGAAAGATAAACGAGGTCATAAGAAGAGTGGTCAGTCATCGTCCAACTACAATGACGATGAGAGCTCTTCAGGAACCCTTTCCCAACCGGGACAGTCGGGTGACGAATCCGGTACCGGCACACAGACTGATCGACCTTAATCGGTAAATCATAAAGGAAACCAGGAGTACGTTCGGGCAACAATAGTAGGCTGAACATAGGAAGGTGTCGCTTGAAAGAGCGGCACCTTTTTTCGTTTCTTTTTAGATGCGGAAAATTAGCGTCGGTAAAGTCGCAGATGATGGTCAAATGCCTAATTTTGGCGACATGGACTTTCGCGTGCTTAGAGACTCCCTCGAAGGAGAACTTTTCACTGATCTTACAACCCGCAGACTTTACGCCACTGACGCTTCGGCTTACCGGGAAATCCCGGTAGCGGTGGCCTTCCCCAAGACCGAAGAAGACATTGCCCGACTGATCCGGTTTGCAACCGAAAACGGGACTTCGCTGATTCCCCGAACCGCCGGGACATCCCTGGCAGGGCAGGTGGTTGGCGCCGGTATTGTCGTCGATGTGTCTCGATACTTCAACAAGATCGTCGACTTCAATGCAGAGGAGCGTTGGGTTGTTGTACAGCCGGGCCTGGTACGCGACGACCTCAATCATTTCCTGCGAACCCATGGTTTATACTTCGCTCCGGAAACATCAACCGCGAATCGGGCTATGATTGGCGGTATGATTGGAAACAATTCATGCGGATCCAATTCGGTGGTTTACGGAAGTACGCGCGAGCATTTGCTGGAAGTAGAAGCCTATTTGTCTGACGGCTCTAAAGTCCACTTCGGCGCCATGAGTGCGGAAGAGTTTGAAGCCCGTGCCAATGCGCCCGATGATTCACTGGAGACAAAGCTCTATCGTCATATTCAGGAGACGCTGTCAAAACCGGAGAACATCCGCTCGATAGAACAAGAGTTCCCCAAGCATTCGATTGCACGACGGAATACCGGCTATGCGATCGACCTGCTCGCCCGTATGCAGCCTTTTAATGCGACAGGTGATTTGTTCAATTTCTGTAGTCTCGTGGCGGGTTCGGAGGGAACGCTGGCCTTTGTAACGAAGGCCAAGCTATCGCTCGTGCCGGCGGAGCCGCCGCATAAGCGGTTGGTGTGTATCCATTGTAATTCCATTGACGAATCGCTTCGCGCCAATCTGGTGGCCTTGAGACATCAGCCGTCGGCGGTAGAGCTTATGGATCACTACATTTTCGAGGCGACCAAGCGCAACATCGGACAAATCGAAAACCGATTCTTTATTGAAGGAAATCCCCAGGCTATTCTGGTCGCGGAGCTTACCCGTGCAACGGAGGAAGAAGCCGAAGCCAGTGCCCATGCCTTGATTGAGGAGTTAAAACGCGAACGACTCGGGTATTCCTTCCCGATTGTGGGAGGAAGTGATATCAAGAAAGTATGGTCGCTGCGAAAGGCGGGATTGGGGCTTTTATCCAACGTTCCCGGGGATGCCAAACCTGTGCCCGTCATCGAAGATACCGCGGTGGATGTCGAAGATCTTCCGGCATACATTGCCGAGTTCAACGACATACTGAAGCAGCATGGGCTGTATAGCGTGCACTACGCGCACGCTGGATCGGGTGAACTACATCTTCGCCCTATTATCAACCTGAAGACTTCCGAAGGAATAGCGCTTTTTCGTCGCATTGCTGAGGAAACTGCGGCGCTGGTGAAAAAATATCGCGGCTCATTGTCCGGTGAGCACGGGGACGGCCGACTGCGCGGTGAATTTATTCCGTTAATGATCGGAGAACACAATTATCAGCTCCTTCGCGAACTCAAGCGCGTGTGGGATCCCCGTGGTGTCTTCAACCCGGGAAAGATCGTCGATACACCGCCCATGGACACCAATCTGCGATTTGATCCGGATCAGGAAACCAAAGAGCTGGAGACCATTCTCGATTTCTCTGAAAACCTGGGATACCTGAGGGCTACTGAGCAGTGCAATGGTTCGGGTGACTGTCGCAAGACGCACCTGAGTGGAGGAACGATGTGCCCGAGTTACATGGCGACGCTGCGGGAGAAAGATACGACGCGCGCAAGAGCGAACATCCTTCGCGAAATGATTACGCGGTCTGACAAAGCCAATCCGTTCGCCCATGAGGAGATTGGCGAAGTTCTCGACCTGTGCCTGAGCTGTAAGGGCTGCAAGGCGGAGTGCCCTTCGAATGTCGATATGGCCAAGCTCAAACAAGAGTGGCAATACCAGTATTATCGTGAGCACGGCATTCCTCTTCGCAGCAGACTCATTGGTAATTTTACCCTTGCCATGAAGCTGGCTTACACCTTTCCGTGGGCGTACAACTTCATCTTTTCAGTGGAATGGCTGGGCAACCTGGCTAAGAAGGTGGTTGGCTTTGCCCCCAGACGTTCAATGCCATCTATTAGTCGCGTCAGCTGGCGCAAGTGGTTCCACAAGCATTTCACCCCTACGGTAGTCACGCCGAAAAAGACGGTTTATCTTTTTGTTGACGAGTTATTAAACTACAACGAAGCAGGGATCGGCATTACCACGGTGAAGTTGCTCGATCGTCTGGGTTACAAGATTATTGTACTCGATCACTTCGAGTCGGGCCGCAGTCTTCTTTCCAAGGGACTCCTCAAAGATGCGCGCGAACTTGCGCGGAAGAACGTGGCCTTGTTCAAAGACAAGATAAGCCATGATACTCCTCTCATTGGAGTGGAGCCTTCGGCAATTCTGACTTTCCGCGACGAGTATCCGGACCTGCTTCGTGGCGAGGAGAAGGAGGCAGCAAAACGGATCGGCCAGCACACCCTCATGGTCGAAGAATTCCTTTCCAAGGAACTCGACGCGGGGAACATCGATCCTTCGATCTTCCGTCCGGTGAAGCGGCTTGTCAAGTTACATGGACATTGTCAGCAGAAGGCACTCTCGACGCTTACCCATACGAAGAAGATTCTTACTCAGCTGGGGCAGCACGAGGTGCATCTTATCCCGTCGGGTTGCTGTGGAATGGCAGGCTCATTTGGATACGAACGCGAGCATTATGAATTGTCGATGCAAATCGGAGAGCTTGTGCTGTTCCCCACCGTTCGCAACCTCGCTGACGATGTAATCATCGCCGCGCCTGGTACAAGTTGCCGCCACCAGATCAAAGACGGAACAGGAAAAAAATCAATGCACCCGGTGGAGATATTGTGGGAAGCATTGGAGGGCTCTGACACTGCAACACTCTAACACTTTACCGCTTTACTACTTTCTCCAACATGGTCTTTAGGTTCGCCGGATCATCCTTCACAGGCGTGAGATCGAGTAGTTCCACCTTGCGGAATTGAATGGGGTGACTTTCGCTTTGCAATGAAATATAGCCTTCACTGAGGAGAGTCCCGTCTTTTTTTACGGCGGGGTCGTGACCACTGACGTGTTCGCCGCCTATTTGTGGACGGGTGTATGCCAGGACGGTCTCACCCTCGATGACATGTTGAATGAGCGAGTCACCGAGGACAATAATATCAACCCGCACCCACTGGTCGCCGTGGTATGTCTTTGACCGCGAGTTGATGCAGTGGTCGGTAATGAGGGTACTGTCCATAACGACGTGGGTGCCAGGGGTGCAGAGATTGGCTGTCGAACGCTCATCCTGGCCGTTGCCACCGAGCAGCTGCACCTCGATGGAGATGGGGAAGTCCTGGTGCAACCCCATGGTCTCGGGTGCCTGACCGTGTAGCATCGCCCCGCTGTTCCGGAAAGCCCAGTCGGGACCCTCGTTGACCTGGTCGCCAATGAAGCGATACTCCAGGCCGAGGATGTACCACGAAAACTTTTCGTTGTAAAAGATGTGACCAAACTGTTCGTTGAAGGTGTCGTAGGCCTCATAACCAACCGTCAGGTAGCCATCTTCGACACGGAAGGTATTGCCAAAATTTTCCGCTACAGGATAGTTGCGGATTTTCACCGTCCATCCTTCGAGGTCTTTTCCGTTAAACAATTGAATCCATTCGGTTGTCGTTCCCTGGTCGTTAGAGCCCTGGCATGAGACCAGCGCGATGCAGACCGCCATTTGTAGAAGTCTTCTCATTCCGGTGTAAATCGTTGCTGCCTTCGTCCTGCTCGCCGACGCCTGTTGTCACAAACAGATTCCTAACGGGAAGGATGATGGCTGTATAGGTTATCACTGGAAAGGTAAGGGAAGGTGCGGGAAAAGGCAAACAGCGTTCAAATTGATCCGACGACCACTTATCCGCGTTGAGTCGCGGTTACGGAATATCATGCGAAACAATCGAATATTTTCCTAATTTGATGAAAACCAAACGCGGACCGATGGGGCCCGCAAGCGCATGACACCTCAACAAGACCACCAACTCGAAGCTGTCTCAGCACCCGCTGAGGCGGCTAACAAGACAACAGCCGACAAGCGCCTTCTTTCTATCGATACCCTGCGTGGGTTTGATATGCTGATGATTTCGGGGGCGGGTTCGTTCTTCTTGTTACTGCATGGCAAGACCGACTGGAATTGGTTAAATGCGTTTGCCCTGCAGTTTGAGCATCCTCCCTGGAACGGCTTTACGTTTTACGATTTTATTTTCCCCTTGTTCCTTTTTATCGCGGGATTATCCCTTCCATTTTCCCTGAATAAGGGAAAATCACTCGGGATGACGAATCGCGAGTTATACATCAAGGCGTTCAAGCGAATGCTGATCCTCATGGCTTGCGGTATCTTCTATAAGAATGCTCCTGTCCCGTTTCTGGAACCTTCGCAAATTCGGTTTGTAAGCGTATTGGGACGTATCGGGTTTGCAGGTTTTGTTGCCACTGTGCTTTACCTGAATTTTTCCTTTATGCAGCGCATTGGATGGGTGGCGGGTTTGTTACTGCTGTATTACGCCGGAGTATTTCTCATTCCGGTTCCCGGATATGGGTCAGGTGATTTGTCTTTCGAGGGGAATCTTGTTGGCTGGTTTGATCGTACTTTTCTTCCCGGGCGATTGCATCAGAAAACCTATGATGAGCTTGGAATACTGACGCAGATCCCGGCACTTTGTCTCACCGTGTTGGGGTCGATGGGAGGTGATCTGGTTCGTCGCACGTCGGTGACGGACTATCGCAAACTTCGCGATCTGGTGGTGGCCGGTGTTGTGTGCCTCGTCATAGCAGCGATCTGGGCGCAACACTTTCCGATCAACAAACACCTGTGGTCGAGCTCGTTTATTATGCTGACAGGCGGAATGGCGTTTCTGACGTTCGGATTGTTCTATTGGGTAATCGATATCCTTCGTTACAGAAGGTGGACGTTCTTCTTTGTCGTTATTGGCGTCAATAGTCTCACGATTTATCTCGCCTACCGGTTCATTGATTTTGGTTACACATCCCGGTTACTATTCCAGGGGTTGTACAAGCACACTCCGGAACAATGGCACGAGGTGTTTCAAACCCTTGGGGGTTTAGGGCTTGTGTGGTTGTTCCTCTATGTCCTGTACCGTAAGAAGCTATTCCTGAAGGTATAGCCTACACGTCGTGGGTGAACAGTTTTTCGTAGTGCGGCGAGGGGAGGAAAATACCTCCGCTTTCGTCGTAGAACGATTTGTCGGTCACATAGACGCCCTGTTTCGTCTTAACCCAGGAGCCGTCACGCCGGGGATGATAGCCGAGCATGGTTTCCCAGTTCTTATAGTACTGGTGACCGTTGGTCTCCTGCAGGCCGATGCCAATACCGGGGAACGGGGCTAACCGGGCGGCAACACATTTATTCCAGTCGACAAGAATCGGATTAACCGTAAGGTCTGCACAGAAGCAAGGAATATTCTTTTCGTGTGCGAGTTGCGCTACCCGCATTGTCATTGTCAATGTTTTGGCTATCGCTTTTACAGCGATCGCGCCATAGCCTTGCTCAATCCGCTGCGCTGCGTCTTCTACCGTGTGTGCACTTTCATCGGCCGCAATGGTCACGCCGAGATCACCTACGAAGGAGTCGTTTCGCTCTCCGAAGGGTTCTTCGATAATGGCTATCTGATCGAATGCTCCGATCTTCCTGGCGTGGTCCAGAAAACGCATAAGCGTTTCTTTTTCATCGTAGCGCTCGTTAGCGTCGAAGTAGTAGGGAATTTTGCCGCTTTTAGTGTACGGGGTTTCGTAGTGTCCAATTGCTTTGTGTACGGCTTCAAGAAAAGCGATATCCTTCTCGAGCATCTCCTTCTGCGTTCCGGATGAGCCTGTCTTCAGCTTCATGATGAAGTATCCCGCGTCAGCCGCAGCCTTGATCTTTTTTATGTCTGTCCCTACACTGAACGAAGGCATGCTCCCCACTTTTTCGTTACGGTGCGATAGACCGGCGCGATAGGCCTCAGGCACAATGGAATCAAAATTCGGGAGTTTGTTTTCCGATGCGTAAAGAATCCACAACGCGTTGTCAACGGCCACCAGTGCGTTCAACGCAAATGTCTTGCGCAGTTTCGGATTTCCTGTGATTTTCTTCCCGTAATCATATACCTCGTCCAAAAGGTCATCGAGGACTTTGTCAGGATTGGTGAAGCTCTGCCCCTTCAAGATCTGCAGGGCACGCTCGGTAAGGGACAACATCAATGTGTTGCTGCCAGTAGTGGAATGGTTGGCAAAGACCGTTGCATCCGACCACAACGGACTGAGCCCCCCGAGCCCGATACCGCGTTTGCCCGACTCGGAGCGTATCAAAGCAGCTACTTGCCACCCTTCCGTGATGGCGCTTCCTTTGAATCGATAGGGAATAAGGGGCTCCCGCTCGAAGTTTAGGTCAACTTCGGTTATCTGTATAGACTTCTCAGCATTCATAGCAGACGAGGGTTTATCAGCTGCGCGTGACGGGCGTGAGTCGAGGCCGAGTGCCGCGATACCCGCGCCCGAGTATTGTACAAACTGACGGCGATTCATAGTAGTTGGGATTTACGATTCTGGTACAATCTACTGATCTTTTGTCAGGGTTTAAAGTCAGTTGCTGAAGGAAGTGTGTTAAGGGTGTACCACGCTTCATTCGACCACAGCGATTGACCGCTGACACTGCGGAAATCGGACGGAAGTGCAACGTAGACAACATGCCTTTCCCGCAGACCGTCGATCACCAGTCTGAGTTTCCTGTCGTTGTCTGTTCGTTCGATACTTCGTATCGCTAAACGCTTATGGTCGAGTTTAGGTCCGCCGTATGCTGCGGTGGGTTCATATCGCCATTGTTCAATGCGGAAGCTGTCAGCATTGACGACATAATCGCTTGCCAACGGTTCCGTGAGCTCAATCTCAAATCCGTCGGGCATCGCACGAACAGCCAACATCTCGAAAGTTGTTTTTCCGTTGAACTTGATCTTCTGCAGACCGTATTGCTTTTCTTTCCAACTCCAACCGCCAACCATACCTACTCCGCCAAGGTACAGCGCGCTGTCGGGCCCCCATCGCATGCGGTTTACTCCGGCTTCAAAGCCTTGTGAAAAACGGAACACAGCGCCCTGGTAGTGACCTCCTACTTTTTCCACAAAGTCACGCTTGATTCCTCCGTGGGTTACGTCGCCGTGCAGCATTTGACCTTTGTAGGGACCAAAGGGGATAAGGACAGGCTCCGATGGGGAGTTGCCTATTTCGTCCTGAGGTAGCCAGATGGCGGGTGGTGATTCAACGGGTAGGGTAGGCGCGTTTCTGGGAATTCCCCATCGCATTCCGAGATATTCTCCTTCCTTGACGTGAATCAATTTGTTTGCGGGTAACCACTGGCCCTGATTATCGGTCACGAACAGGGCGCTATCTACGCCCCAGCCAACGCCGTTGGGGGTTCGCAATCCGTAGTTGATAGAGGTAAACGATCCGTTCTTCCGGCTGATACGGATAGCCCGCCCCCGGTCGGGGTGCTGCTCTTCGTTCGACATCAGGCGCATCGCCATAGACAGGGCAGCGTAAAAGTATCCGTCTTTATAAGCAAGCCCGAACGCGAATTCATGAAAGTCGGTCGTTGCACCCCAGCTATCACAGATCGTCTCGTACTCGTCGATCACTTCGTCGCCATCGTGGTCAATGAGGCGTGTGAGTTCATGCTTCTGCAAGACATAGATATCGCCATCGACAACTTCAACGCCCAAAGGCTCGGCTAATCCCTGCGCTATTTTCTTGACGGTGATTTGCGTAGTATCGCCGGTGGTGACTCCATCGAGCAGATACACACCGCCCATGGTATCCCAGGTAGTCACTACCATCCGTCCGTCGGGCATGAAGGCCAGTCCCCCTACGCGGGGTTTGAAGTGATGTGGTCGGAGGTCATGAAGATCAAAACTCGGATGCACTCCCTCGAGGGGAGCTCCATGACCCGGTCGCTTTTTTACAGAAGTAGGAACGGTAAGGCTGGTGGGAGTTGCCACGCCTTTGCCCTTCTTTTCGGTCGGCTTCAGGGTGAAGACGAAAGAAAGCATTTCCCGGATTTCAAGGTCCGACAAATCAGGGTGAGGATTCATCATGGCTGAGCCCCATACACCTGACCCACCTTCCTGTATCCGGCGCGTCAGGTATTCAAGTGTGGCCTTGTCCCGGGAATATCGTTCGGCAATCTCCAGAAAGGACGGCCCCACCATCCGGTTGTGGGTTTCATGACAGGTGAAGCAGTCGCTCTTGTCCATCCAGTATCGACCGCGATGATCGAAGGCTGCCTCCGGGTCGGGTGGGAACTGTCGGGGGAGGGGGTTGAACGTCAGCCATTGGTGCGTATCGCTTCCGGGCTTGAGTTTAAGTGCCGCGAACCGTGAGTGAAGAGCCACGGTTGTACCGGGCGGAACGGATCCCATCCTGAATATCCTTTCCAGTCCGGGAGCGCCATCGCCACTGCGTTTGAATTCCGGACTCTCTTCGATAACAACAGTGTCGCGAGAGGGAAGAGCCAACGCGTATCGGATCCATACACGACCTCCTTCAAAGCGGTGCCCTTTGTGAATGAACTGTGGTGTTACCGCCTGTCCGTCAGCCTCAACGACCCATCGCGAGAACTTCGTGGAATCATTGAGATACGATGTTCCCCAACGCGACGGCTGCACATTCTTTTTGTCGGTATAGGCGGCGCCCTCCATCAGGACACCCCCTTTCCACACGTCATATATTGCCGCGGCCCGCAAGTCGTACGCAACGTACATACTTGAATCGAGCGCAAGCGTTAGCATGCGCGGCTTCTTGTCAAGCACTGAGCGGAAGGCCCACGGCTCGATAGGACGATTAACTTCCGGTGGCGGAGGAGAACAGGCTGCTGCAAAAAGTAAGAGGATAAAACCCCGGGTCACATGGCGCAAACTTGGGGATGGAGTTTTTTTTGCTCGATAGTTGTCTCGTTTCATGCTTCTTCCCAGGTACGATGGAGCCAGGCCAGATCTTTCTTCATGGCCTCGAAGACGACCTTTTGGTCGACGGTAATCTTATCTCTTCCGCCTTCGGCGCCGCCGAGCGGATATTCAAAGTGTAGTGACACGGGAACATTAATACCGAATGACTTCAACATGGCGAAGAAACTCTTGAAATCAACCATTCCTTCTCCGAGAGGCACGTTTTGTGTTACGTACTTCCCGTTGCGCTGTGTCCATACAAAGTCCTTAATTGTAAGAAGTCGGATATGCGGATAGATAAGTCGCAAGCCGTTGGTCCAGGAAAGGCCCCCTTCAACAACGGCGTGCCGAATATCGAATTGTACGCCAAAAAAATCAGGGTCGGCATCGGCGATCATCATCCATAACTCCCACAGAGAGGCGCCAGCCATATTGCCCGCATGGTTTTGATAAACCGCCTTCATTCCCTGATCGCGACTGAAGTTTGCGAGATCGCGAATCGTTTGACGGAAGCTGCCGATCGCATCGCCGATCGCTACCTGATCGGGATAACGGAGCCAGTTCATTCGAAAGTATTCTATCCCGAGTTTTGCCGCCACCCTGATAATCTGCTGATCGACTGGATCGGCTGCGTCATCGATCGCTGTAGTAATCGACGGATGTTTAAGGCCGACTTTTCGAATTGCCTCGACAGCCCGGGGAAGATCGTCGGCAACGCGCTCCGGCAACACATGTCCACGCGGGCGCACAGTGAGGTCGACGCCGTCAAAACCCATGTTGGCCGCCGCATCGGCCATGTCGTTGTATGACAGGAATTGGAGGTGTTTTGAAAAAATGTGAACGCTAAGACGATCAGCTTGTCGGTTCATGGCTGCGGCCGCGTTCGTTGTCAGGAAAGGCAATGCCGCACCCGCTGCGACGGCCCGCTGCAGGAACCTGCGTCGCCCATTGGAAAATTGGGAAGAGTCCATAATATTGACCATTAGTGAAAGACAAAAGTCTGGTTGGATTCTGCGAATCCACGGTTTCCAAAGGTATCATAGGCCTCTACGGATACCTTGAAGACACCAAATACCTGATCAGGGATGGTTTGACTAAAGACCAGATCACTGGCCACCCGGTCGCCGTTAGTGCCCTTATCCTCAAGGGTTACAGTAACCACCCGGTTTGGGTCCTTCTCATCGACGAGCGTTGCTTTCACCGTAGTGACAGGGGCGCCGTCAATCACGGTTACCTGCAGGACGTTATCACCCGTCGCGTGGATTCTCTTGATTTTAGGGGGAGTGGCGTCCCTCCCGCTGACCTTGATACTGACAAGTCCGCGCCGGATGTGATGCAACGGATATTCAGGTATCCAGTACTCCGCTATAAAGTTGAGGGTGTGGTTTGCGGGACAATCAGACGAAATAAGAGGCGCGTCATACTTTGCTGACGCGCCGACGTGGTCAAACGGTGTCCAGCTGTCGGAAAATCGTTCGTTAATGCCAAAGGGATTGAGGTATGGGTCGGAAAACGTCAGATCGGTTCTTCGCAGCGTGCCGTCTTCTTCAGCGAGAATGACAATCAATTCGCCCGGGTTGGGAATCCCGTCGCCGTTGCCATGTCCGAGCACCAGTGTGTCGATCCGGTTGCCGGAAGTAGCAACAGCAAGTTGTCGCCCATCGGCAATCACAAAGCGTTTCAGTTCAGGCACCGTTGGCGTAAGCGGGATGTCAAGATACTGTGTCCAAGTGTTTTTGTCGGCGTCCTGGAATGTCGCCTTGAACCGGGCGATTACCAATGTGTCAACGTCGACACGGAATGTGAACGGCTTTTTGGAGGTTGCGTCTTCGCCAGCACCCACAGTGCCGAAGGAAAGGTTGCCGTCGATAACTTTTGACGTTGAGCGAACGGGAGTAATACGCGCAGTGACGTTTCGCGCTGTTCCGTCTCCTTTGTTAACAATTCGAAGAACGATACCCACATCCTTCTTGTGTGTCGCCCAGGGTGCACCCTTGACGTGAAAGGCGGTGAGGGCTACGTTCGGCCTACGCGCATCGCGGTTGATTCCGATCTCGCGAACAGCACCACCGGTGTGGATCACCAGCCGTCCCTCGGCGTCGCTGCGAATTGACCGTCGCGTTGTACGTCCAGAGGAAAGTTCGTGATCAACGATCTCATAGGATTGGTTCTTCTCGTAGAATGGGGGGGTGGTGACGGTCACGTTTACGAACGCCAGTTCACGTCCGTCGGGCAGGAATTCCCGCACACCTATTCGAAAGCCTTTGACATCGACGTTTTCCAGGGAGGTGAATCCTTCTACTGTGCGGTCGGTCGAAACTTCGTAATCCCATACGCTGAAGCGGGGATAGACATCGGTGTGGCTCCATTGATCGGGGAGCGGAACCGGATTGCGGAAAGTCTCGAGAAAAAACGAGAACATTTCCGCCAGGCCGCACGATGAATGGCCATCGTCAAAGATCTTGTAGGAATAGTTGTCGATAACCTGGGTCCACACAGCGTTCATGTCGCGGTGATAGTCGCGGATGAAGTCCTTATCGCCATAATGCAGCCTGACATTTACGCCGCCGTAGTTGTTGTACATATCAAGATGGCGGTATTCGACCGGAAAGTCGCGTGGGCCAACGACGAACTCAGGTGAGCCGCAGAAGTTTCCGGCGGCGCTCACCAGATGCGGATATTTTCCACTTAGCCACATCGTCATGAACCCACCCATTGACAGACCGGACACGGCGCGGTGTTGACGGTCGGCAATGGTTCTATACTCCCTGTCGATATGGTGGATTAGTTCGGGAAAGTACTCGGGGAACTGTCTGAACGTCTCTACCGGACCGACATTATACGGACGCCGGTTGTAGGGTTCTATGGGGCGTCGGTTGTAGCCATCAGGCTTGACCACGATTACATCGTGCCGGGAGACAAAGCTTGCGATGCTGTCGTTGTCGACATCGCCGTTGGGATTGATACTGCCGAAATAACGCTGCGACCAGCCATGCATGAAATAGATTACGGGATACCGACGCGTGTCATCGAGGTCGTAGTCAGGGGGTAAAAAGATCCTGTAGTTTCTCGGTTCTCCCAGAGCGTTGCTGTAGTGCCTTTCGTCACGGATCACGACCCCTGTAGAGAGATCCTGGCCAATCGCGCGATGGCAAAACGCAGCCAGAATAACGGGAATCACAAACGTACACTTAACCAGTAAGCGCATAAACAGGGTTTAGGTCTTTGACGGATTTCCGTCTGTTTATTTCACTCGTGCAGCGTAATTGCTGTTGGTCCACATTCGGATAACCTTGCCGGTTTTTGGATCACGTTCAAACCGCACTTCTTCTCCAAGCGTCTGATCTCTGCGGATTCGCCGAAATGTATCATTGTCGGTATGTTGCAGCAAATCCATGTCCTCCAGCGGGCTAGCGGTGGGGAGGTCAAGGACGGCGAGGTGTCCGTACCACGGCACCACCCTGCGTTCGCCATGCCAGGGTTGCGCGTTGTAAAGCCCGGTGTAGGGGATAAGATCTACGGTAGCCGGGTCGGCGCTCTTTTCCTTCAACCCTTTGAGAACGATTTGGCGGATTTGCTGTGCGTAGCGCCAGGGGTTTTCCATTGCGTTGATCATGACGATGATGCCGAGCTTTTCCTCAGGATCGAGCAGAAGCAGCGTACGATAGCCGGGGCAGGCGCCCCAATGTCCGGTCAGTTTCGCGCCTCCGTGGTTAAACACGGTGAACCCCAGGCCCCAATGAGCTTTGAAATCGGGATCTACCCAGTGGACCCTCTGCATTTCCCGCAACGTAGACGCGCGGATAATTTCTTTTCCGCCATTGGCTAACAGTCGGAACTGCCAGGAAGCAAAACGCGCCAGGTCTTCGACCGTCGACGAATAGCCTGCGGCTGCCGTGATCGCCCGGGCGTTGTAAAAAGGCACCACCTCCCGTTCTCCCTGACGGTTGAGCGATGAATAACCGGTAGCCAGCCGGGTTCCCAGCAATTCGGGTGGAATGGTGGAGGTCGTGTTGTTGAGGCGGAGGGGTTTGAGAATATTCTCCTCGATGTATTCGTCGTAAGGCAAGCCTGAGACTTTTTCGATGACTTCGCCCAGCAACGCCATGCCGAGGTTGCTGTACTGGAAATACCGGGAGGCTGGATATTGAGTTTGCTGCGAAGGGAGTTTTTCCAGGAACTCCTCGTGCGTGGGAAATTTGAACTGAGGGCCGGTCCAATAGGGGAAATCAGCTTCGCGCGGCAATCCGGAAGAGTGCGTCAGCAGGCTCCGGAGGGTGATGGGCTCGCTGTCACTGAATTGTTGCTGAATGGTGATGTCAGGAAGGTGAGTTGACAGCGAGTCGTCAAGACGAAGCTTGCCCAGCTCGTAAAGCTGCATGATGGCAATGGAGGTAAACAGCTTGGTGATGGAGCAGATGCTGTACACCGTCTCAGGGGTTGCCGGGATTTTCTTCTTTATATCGGCGTAGCCGTAACCCTTACTCCATATCAGGTCCTGATCTTTCACAATCCCGACGGAAATCCCGGGCAGCGCATCATAGGCCTGCTGGGCCTCCAGCCAGACATCGACGTATGCCAGAGCGTCTTTCAGTTGCTCCTCGAGTGTGGGCACCGATTCGGGCGGTTGTGTAGTCGCGTCGCGCAGCGTGTCGTTTTCAGGCACTGGCAGGCCTGTTTCCTGCGCGATAGACGCGAAGGAATACAAACTCAATAAGAGGATGACTACTAACGACTTCATTGGGGGCAAGATAGCGAATTCCGGAGCGGCGCGGTCCGAAATTCCATATATGGTGGAATTCCGGGAGGGGTGCCCCGGGCAGGAGAGCTCGATTGCGGATGCCCGGAATAGTGCTAAATTGGCTGTATCAGCCACGTCGGGCGTGCGTTGATTGCAATTTTTGTATTTATGAAAACTCCCAAAGCGGAAAATGTTGACGCCTATATTAATGACTTTCCGGATGCCGTACGGGCCAGGCTCACGGAAATGCGGAGCATTATTCGCGCGGCCGCGCCCGAGGCGGAGGAGACCATCAGCTACGGAATGCCTACCTTCAAACTAAATGGCAACCTCGTTCACTTTGCTGCGCATACCTCACACGTTGGGTTTTATCCGATGCCTGAAGGCGTCGATGCCTTTGATGCGGAGGCAGCGCCATACCGTTCAGGAAAGGGTACCCTGCAATTTCCGATAGACAAGCCCCTGCCCGAATCACTCATTACCCGCATTGTAAACTTTCGCGTCAGCGAAAACCTCAAAAAGAAGAAAAAGCGATAGAGGCATTTCTCCATTGTATATGAAGCGGTTAGACCCTGTAGGGGTGGTCGGTGTGTTAAAACAAGGAAGCAAAAACTGCCTTTAAGCCCCTTTCAGCAGATGCCGGCTGCTATTTAAAACGTTTCTAAATTACGATTAAGAGCCGCTTCATATTCCTTTGGTCATTACTTTCGCCCCCGAAATGTGACAGGTAATGTATGCCTGTTTACGTAGCACAAAAAACAGCCTGCATTTCAAATAAATTTGAAAAAATGCATTCCAATAGTAGATTTGTGCGACCTGTTTTGGAAACGGACACTAACTTGACATGACTATAAAAACTCACCGCTCCGCGCTCAAGTCTCTCTTTCTATCAGTAGTCCTCGCATTTTCCAGTTTCACATCATTTTCCCAGGAAGTTCCGACAGATGACGCCTCCATTGCGGCAGGTAAACAACTGTTTGATACTAATTGCAGGACTTGTCACCGTGTATCAGAGAGATTGATAGGGCCCCCGCTCGCTGGTGTTGACGAACGAGCCCCTTCACTTCAGTGGATTGTAGATTTTGTCCGCAACTCATCGGCGGTGATCGCCAGTGGTGAGCCTTATGCGGTAAATCTATTTAACGAGTACAACAAGGTTGTGATGACACCGTTCACTTCGTTATCGAGTGACGATGTCATGAACATCGTTGGTTATATCAAGGCCGAGGCCTCGAAACCGAAAGACGATGGAGGGCAACAGGCGGGTCAGGCAGTAGCCGGCGGCGATGGTGGTGCTCCGCAGTACCTGAATCTGATCCTTATCGGGATGATTGTCATCCTGGTACTTCTGGTTGTCATTCTTCTTTTCCTCCTTTCTGCAGTTAAGCGGTTCCTTGATCAAAAAGAGCTCACAGAAGAGGAGCGGGAAGTCGTTCATTCACCCATTACCTGGGGTACTGTAACCCGTAGCCGCGGATTTATTTTCGCTGTTACGCTGATTGTTTCGGCGCTGGCATTCAAAGCGGTGGTGAATGCCCTCTACTCCGTGGGAATTCAGCAGGGATACGCTCCCCGTCAGCCTATTGCGTTCTCGCATAAGGTTCATGCCGGAGAATACGAGATTGATTGCGAGTATTGTCACACAGGCGTTACCAAGGGCAAAAATGCTACCATCCCTTCGGTGAACGTTTGTATGAACTGCCACAACCAGATCAAGTCTGGAACACTCACCGGCGAAGCTGAAATTGCGAAAATCATTCGCGCTTACAATGAGAACAAACCTATCGAGTGGGTACGTGTCCACAACCTCCCCGACATGGCCTACTTCAACCACTCCCAGCACGTTGTTGTAGGGGGCATTGAGTGCGAAACCTGTCACGGTCCCATTAAAGAGATGGAAGTTGTTCGCCAGCACTCTCTGCTGACTATGGGCTGGTGTATCGACTGCCACCGGAAGACCGACGTCAATGCACGGGGCAATGCCTATTACGACAAACTTCTCGAGTTGCACGAGGGTAGCATGACGGTTGAAGACATTGGTGGTCTCGAGTGTTCGAAGTGTCACTATTAATATGATAGAGTCTCCGGCTGTCTGAAGGCCGGTCGAAAAGCAATACAAAGACAAGCTATAAGTCGCGATAAAACGAGATATGGAATCTAAGAAAATATACTGGAAAGGCCTCGGGCAGCTCACTAACAGCACTTCGTTTGTGAAGAATGCCAATGAAGAATTCGCCCAGCCCGGTCCGGAAGAAGATCTGGGACATTCCCGTAGAGACTTTTTGAAGATGATGGGCTTCGGTGTCTCAGCCGTTTCCCTGGCGGCATGCGAGGCTCCGGTGCGCCACGCCATTCCGTTTGTCAACAAACCCGACGACTACGAAGCCAGCATACCCAATTACTATGCTTCTACGTATGTTAACGGAGGCGACTACTGTAGTATTGTTGTAAAGACCCGCGAAGGTCGCCCGATCAAAGTAGACGGCAACGCACTTTCGTCAGTCACTAAAGGAGGGACGAGCGCTCAGGTAGAGGCTTCCGTCCTTTCTTTATATGATAACGATCGCCTCCGCGGTCCACTGGCCAATGGCCAGCGCACTGACTGGGAGACACTCGATCAGCAGGTTATCGCAAAACTTAATGAAGTGGCAGCTGCGGGTGGCCAGATCCGCATCGTCAGCAACACGGTACTCAGCCCGAGTACGAAGGCCACTATTCAGCGGTTTATCGCTAAATATCCCACAACACGCCATATTCAATACGACCGGATTTCCCATTATGGCATGCTTAAAGCCAATGAGGAATCTTTCGGTCAGGCAATTATCCCGACCTACGACTTCAGCAAGGCGGCTACGATCGTGAGCATTTCGGCTGACTTCCTTGGAAGCTGGGGTGCCCATATCGAGAACAAGGTCGGATACGCGGCGAGCCGTGAGATTCGGGAAGACAAGAAAGAGATGTCACGCCACTTCCAGTTTGAGTCGCTGATGTCTATTACAGGAGCGAACGCTGATTACCGGACGCCGATCAAACCGTCGGAAGAAGGTGCTGTGGTGGTCCAACTGTACAACCTGATTGCCCGTAAGGCAGGTCGTCCCACGGTTAGCGGTGGTGTTGAGAAACCTCATCTCGACCGCGCTGCTGAAAATCTTTGGCAGAATCGCGGCAAGTCACTCGTCGTCGCCGGCTCAAACGACCGTGCAGTCCAGGTGCTTGTAAACGCCATTAACGATATGCTCGGCAACTATGGTACGACCATTCTGCCGAACCTTCCCGTGAACTATCGCCAGGGTGATGACGAGGCAATGAATTCGTTCATCAGCGATGTGGCTGGTAACCGCATTGGTGCCGTCATTTTCTACAATTGTAACCCGGTATACGATCATCCGCGCGGCGCCGAACTGGCCGACGCGTTGAAGAACGTAGCACTTTCAGTTCATACAGGCTACAAAGAGGAAGAGACCGGAGCGCTTTGTCAGTTTGCGGCGCCCGATCACCACTATCTTGAGAGCTGGAACGACGCGGAACCCAAACTGAATCACTTCAGTCTCACGCAACCGGCGATCACACCGATCTTCAGGACGCGCGCAGCGCAGGAGAGCTTCCTTGTCTGGGCCGGTGAAGAAAATACGGACTACTTTGAATTCCTTAAATCGAGCTGGCGTCAGCGCTTCTTCAGCGGCCAGGGCGATTTCCAGACGTTCTGGGATAAATGCCTCTATGATGGCGTCTATGAGCTCCCGGTTCAGGGAGGTGCATCGGTGACCTTCAATGGAAACCCGGGCGCAGCTGCCAGCGCTATCGCCAACAATTACAAGGCAGGTGAATTTGAGCTCGTCGTTTATGCGAACGGGACAGTAGGAGACGGGTCGCAGGCGAATAACCCCCTGCTTCAGGAGCTCCATGACCCCATTACCAAGGTAGTGTGGGATAATTATGTGACTGTATCCGTAAAAGATGCGGCAAACATCAAGTTTGATGAGAGTCATACCAAGTTTGCTTCCATCACGGTCAACGGCAAGACGGTAAAACTTCCGGTTATGGTTCAACCGGGCCAGCCGCAGGGTACGCTGGGTATTCCGCTTGGATACGGTCGTACGAAGGCTGGTAAGGTCGCCGATGGTATCGGAGCGAATGCCTATCCTTTGGTCGGTATGGTGAATGGTTCACTGAACTACGTCTCTACCGATGTTAAATTCGAAATTCACTACGACGAGGATTATCAGCTTGCCCAGACCCAGACACAGAACACCCACATGGGACGTCAGTCTGTGATTCAGGAGACTACGCTCGCTGATTTCGTTGACGGTACTTTCGAGAAGGAGAAGTACAACCCGAAGATCGCTACGTGGAAGAGTGAAGATCACAAGATCGATCCTGAGAAGCTTACGCTTTGGAAAGATCACGATTATAAAGGACACCACTGGGGAATGGCCATCGACTTGAACAGTTGTATCGGTTGTGGCGCCTGCGTGGTGGCTTGTAACGTTGAAAACAACGTGGCCCTGGTAGGAAGGGAGGAAGTCATTAACCGTCGCGAGATGACCTGGCTGCGTATCGACCGCTACTACAGCAGCGATGCGCCGGCTGACGATTGGTCGGGTGTGGAACATGCCGCCGAGAATCCCGAGGTTGTATTCCAGCCAATGCTGTGTCAGCACTGTAACAACGCTCCTTGCGAAACAGTATGTCCCGTGGCTGCGACAACCCATAGTTCCGAGGGGCTTAACCAGATGACTTACAACCGTTGTATCGGTACGCGCTATTGCGCGAATAACTGCCCGTACAAAGTACGCCGCTTCAACTGGTTCAAGTATCACGACAACAAGCAGTTTGCTAACGCCAACCCTGCGATGAACACCGATCTTGGCAAGATGGTGCTCAACCCCGACGTCACCGTTCGTTCACGCGGTGTCATGGAGAAATGCTCTTTCTGCGTGCAACGCATCCAGGCGGGTAAGCTCAATGCCCGTAAAGAAAAGCGGAAGGTTCGCGATGGTGAAGTAGTAACAGCTTGTGCTGCGGCTTGTTCAACAGGCGCGATTGTCTTCGGAGACATGAACGATTCGGAAAGCCGTATCAACAAGCTGTTGAAACTGCGGCCTTTGCATCCTGAGAGACCTTACGTAAACGATAAGGAATCTGACAACGTCCGTGCTTATACGGTTCTTGAAGAAATCAATACGCGTCCCAACATTTTCTACCTGGCCAAGGTGAGAAACAAGGAGAAGCAGCAGGCATAAATGTCTGAAACCAAAATAGAAAGTTGAAAGGATAACGCTATACGACGACAATGCAAGTAACATCCGCAGTACGCGATCCGCTGATTACCGGTGGAAAAACCCTGAAAGATGTCTCGGAAGACATCAGCCGCCACGTTGAAGGAAAACCGAATCCGCTGTGGCTGCTGGCCATGGCCATTTCACTGACGCTGTTGGGCTTCGGCTTCTACTGTGTCGTAGTCCTTCTCTGGGAAGGAATCGGTGTGTGGGGATTGAACAAAACGGTTGGTTGGGCCTGGGATATCACGAACTTCGTCTGGTGGGTCGGTATTGGTCACGCGGGTACCCTTATTTCCGCGATCCTTCTTCTCTTCCGCCAGCGTTGGAGAATGTCGATCAACCGCGCTGCGGAGGCCATGACAATTTTTGCCGTTATCTGTGCCGCGACGTTCCCCCTGATGCACATGGGGCGTCTTTGGGTTGGATACTGGAGCTTGCCTCTACCCAACACGTGGGGATCACTTTGGGTAAACTTCAACTCGCCACTGCTTTGGGACGTATTCGCGATTTCGACTTATTTTACCGTTTCGCTGGTGTTCTGGTATGTCGGTCTGATTCCTGACTTTGCCACTATCCGCGACCGGGCAATCCGCCAGGGCGCCAAGACTCGCGCTGCGATTTACAATACCCTCAGCTTCGGCTGGGAGGGAGGCGCCAAGACCTGGATGCGCTACGAGTCGGTTGCGTTAATCCTCGCAGGTCTTTCTACTCCTCTGGTATTGTCGGTTCACACTATCGTCTCTTTTGACTTTGCTACTTCGGTTATTCCCGGATGGCACACGACAATATTCCCGCCCTACTTCGTTGCGGGAGCTATTTTCTCGGGCTTCGCGATGGTATTGACACTGTTGTTGATTACCCGGAGAGTTTTCCGCCTGGAAGATTACATCACGATCTATCACATCGAACTGATGAATATCATCATTATCGTTACCGGTTCGATTGTGGGTATCGCCTATATCACTGAGCTTTTTGTTGCCTGGTACTCAGGGGTTGAGTATGAGGGGTACGCCTTCTTCAACCGCGTGCAAGGGCCTTACGCCTGGGCGTATTGGTCAATGATGACCTGTAACGTGATTTCTCCGCAGTTGTTCTGGATCAAGAAGATCAGAACGAGCCTGGTGGCAACGTTTATCCTCTCGATCATTGTAAACATTGGTATGTGGTTCGAGCGTTTCGTGATTATTGTTACCTCGCTCCACAGAGACTATCTGCCTTCGAGCTGGACACAGTTCCACCCGACGATGTTTGACATCGGGCAGTACATCTTCACTTTTGGATTGTTTTTCACGGCCTTCTTCCTGTTCGCCAAGTTTTTCCCTGTGGTTAACATGGCCGAGATTAAGAGTATCCTGAAGTCAACGTCATCCGAAGGGCAGCATGGAACGCCCCGCGAGATTGATCAGCCCCGTCAGTAAACACGTGTATTAACAGTATAAGAGATAAAATGGCCGCTAATAAGAATTTTCTGGTAGGAGTTTTCGACGACGAAGACGTCGTGATTAGCGCGGTGCACACTTTGCGCAGCAAAGGTGTCAAGATCCATGAAGTGTTCACGCCGTTTCCCGTGCACGGACTGGAGGAGGCCCTTGGCTACAAGCGTACCCGCCTGCCTGTTGCTGCGTTTTTCTTCGGATTGACCGGAACCTGCCTTGCCCTTTTGATGCAGTTCTGGATGCTGGGTTATGACTGGCCGATGATCATCGGTGGTAAGCCCCATGCATCGCTGCCTCCTTTTGTTCCGGTGACTTTCGAGTTAACTGTTCTGCTGTCGGCACTGGGGATGGTTGCCTGCTTCTTTATCGTAAGCGATATGAAGCCCTATGGGAAGCCCCGTCACTTCGACGTACGCAGTACGGATGATAAGCTGGTCATGGCGATCGATCTTGATGTAAACAAAGCTCAGGACCGCAACGCCATTACACAACTGCTGAAAGAGGCAGGTGCTTCGGAAGTTAACGAGAAAGTGTTTGACTAAACATAGGATAGAGACCTGCGGTCGCCGCGACCGACGATCACGACTCAAGATATGAACGCGACAAGAAATATACTTATAGCTGCCTTCGGAATGGCACTGCTCGCAGGCTGCGGGGCTGGCGGTAATAATCCCGGCACTGAATACGCGCCGAACATGTATCACTCCGTGCCTTATGACCCGTTCACTCAAATCACGGATCCCGACGCCGGGCGGTGGGTAACGTCAATTGACTACCCCACACTTCCGGGAAGGGACAAGGGGCATGCCGAGTACTTCAACTCGAACATGTACAACCCTAACCGGATGAACATGCGGATGCCTCCTGCAAATACAGTCCCCAGAAATCCGAATGGATGGCTGCCCTATCGCTTGCCCAACGATTCGACTGGTCTTCGGCTGGCTGATCAGTTAAAAAGCCCTTTCGAGGAGACCCCTGAGGTATTGGCGGAAGGCAAGGCGCTGTACGCGTTGTATTGCGATCATTGCCACGGCCCCAAAGGCGAGGGCGACGGAAAGGTAGCCTCAGGTGTCACGGTCGATGGTGTTGAAAAAGGAGCTTACGCGGGGACACCCAATTATAAATCGGACGCTTTGCGCAACATCACGGAAGGACACATTTTCCATGTGATCACCTACGGCAGGAATCTCATGTGGCCGCACGGTTCACAGATAAGCCCTGAAGACCGCTGGAAGATAGCGAAGTATGTGAAGACATTACAACGCTGATTGCTGAGGTAACAGAGAATGAAACATGGCGTGTGCCGCCAGATGACGGGGCAACGCGCCAGGCGATTGAGACACAGATTTAATTGACAATACAGAGAAATGGCTCACGTTATCATTGAAAACGAACAATATATCTTCCAGGCGGCGACGCGAAAGAAGCTGTTCTATCTTCTGGGTGCCGGCGTTCTGCTGATGATCATCGGAATCCTGTTCGCACTTGGAGGGCCTGCAGAGTCTGACGGACATGCCATGGCTGCGCAGCAGGAGTCGTTGGTGGCGAGTACCCTTCAGGGGGCCGCGCATCAGACTGACGCGCACGCCGAAACCGATCACCACGGGCCCGCTTACTGGGTGAAGCGCCTGTTCACCACGCTTTGGATGAACAACGTCTTCTTCGCCGGTGTCGGTATTATCGGACTCTTCTTTATAGCCATTCATTACGCCGCACAGGCGGGTTGGTCGGCAGGGATTATCCGTATCCCCCTGGCTATGGGTAACTGGATTCCGATAGCAGGTATCCTCACCTTTGTATTGTTTTTTGTAACGGGGCACACGATATTCCATTGGACACACGATTACCTCTACGATACCAGCGACGCTCGCTTCGATTCTATCATCGCGGGTAAGGCGGCGTTTTTCTTCTGGCCCGGTGAGGGCGGTGGATTCCCGATCTTCTTTATCGTTCGTATGGTATTGTTCTTCGGAATGTGGTTCTGGTTCTATACCCTCATCCGTAAGAACGTTCTTGCGGAAGACCTGGAGGATCGGACAATCTATTGGTACAAGAACCGTTCAAACTCCGCCTGGTTCCTGGTTTTCTTTGCTGTCAGCTCTTCTGTAGCTGCGTGGGATTGGGTGATGAGTATTGATACACACTGGTTTAGTACGATGTTCGGCTGGTATGTTTTCGCCAGCTGGTGGGTGACAGGCCTGGCGACGATCACCCTCATCTGTGCGCATTTGAAAAGCGCCGGCTACCTGAAGGTGGTTAACGCGAATCACTTTCATGACCTGGGTAAGTACATTTTTGCCTTCAGTATCTTCTGGACGTATATATGGTTCAGCCAGTTTATGCTGATCTGGTACGCCAATATCCCTGAGGAAACGGTGTACTTCATCGAGAGAATGACGACCAGCCCTTATTCAGGAATCTTCTATGCGAACCTGATTTTGAACTTTGTGTTGCCATTCCTGTTGTTAATGACAAGAGATGCCAAGAGACAGTTGTCGATGCTCAAGTTGGTTTGCCCCATCGTCATCGTTGGCCACTGGCTTGATTTCTTCAACATGGTGACCCCCGGTGTAATGCAGACGCAAGGCGGTCTGGGACTTCTCGAAATAGGTGTCGGCATTATCTTCCTTGCCGCGTTCCTGCTCGTTACGCTGACAGCATTGGCAAAAGTACCGCTCGTTGGTAAGAACCATCCGACGCTGGTTGAAAGTCTTAATCATCACATTTAAAAGGGTAGGAAATCATGACGAATCTGATTATAGGCTTAGGTGTTGTTCTCATCCTTATCATACTGTTTCTGTTATTCAGAATCAGTAGCCTTGTAAGCCTTACCAAAAAGCGCAATGCAGAAGACGACGGCAGGGTCGATTCGAGTAACAGCACGAATGCTTCATTGTTTCTCATTGTAACGATTGTAGGTCTGGCCGGATTTTTCTGGTATTCTTTTGCCTACTTCGAAGACTATCACCTGCCCGTGGCGACGATTCACGGAGCGTGGACCGACACTATCTTCTGGATTACGATGGCTGTGACGGTAATAGCGTTCTCCATCATTAGCTTTATCATGGGTATTTTTGCCTATAAATACCAGCACAGACCCGCTCGTAAAGCCAAGTTCTACCCTGATAACCATTACCTGGAGCTTGCCTGGACCATCATCCCGGCGGTTGTCCTGACGGTCCTGATCTTTACAGGTCTTCGTGCCTGGAACGACATTACGTCGCCGGCGTCGGAAGAGGCTGAAGTGATTGAAGTTATTGCTCAGCAATTTGCATGGACGGCTCGTTATCCGGGTAATAAGGATAACACCCTTGGAAAATATAATTTCAAGCTGATCGATCCGGTGAATGAATTCGGATTGGATCTTACCGACCGCAACTCGTTTGATGACTTCAAGTCGCTCGAACTCCGCGTACCAAAAGGCAAGGAGGTGCTCTTGAAGATTCGCGCCAAAGACGTACTGCATAGCCTTTACATTCCTCACTTCCGGGTGAAGATGGATGCTGTGCCGGGTATGCCTACACAATTTAAGTTTACGGCGACCAAGACTACGCAGGAAATGCGTGATGAGCTGGGTAACCAGAATTTTAACTACGAACTCGCTTGTGCCGAAGTTTGTGGATCTGCTCACTTCTCCATGAAAATGATTGTTGTTGTTGAAGAGCCCGAAGCATACGAGGCCTGGAAGCAACGGCAGGAGGCGTGGCTCAAGCAGAATCCCGATTATTTGAAACATGTTCCGGCTGAACTGCAGGAAGTGGCCATGATCAAGGCCGGGCTGCAGCCCGATCCGGGAATGGCAGTAGCCGCAGGCAATTAAGGTTCAACGACTTAAAAGATTCAAGACATGGCAACAACTGATATTCACGTTCACAGCGGGGTCCAGCACGATGATCATGGACACGAACATGAACATCACGAAGGTAATTTCTGGACGAAATATATCTTCAGCGAGGATCATAAGGTCATCGCGAAACAATACCTGATCACGGGTATTTTCTGGGCTCTTATCGGTGGTCTTCTCTCCATTTTGTTCCGTATACAGCTGGCGTTTCCGGATGCCAATCTGGAATGGTTGCGACCCCTGCTCGGAGGCTGGATAAACACGCAGGGGAAACTTGATCCCGAGTTTTATCTCGCGCTGGTGACGATGCATGGCACTATCATGGTGTTCTTCGTCCTCACTGCAGGACTTAGTGGTACGTTTGCCAACTTCCTGATTCCGCTGCAGATTGGTGCGCGCGACATGGCGTCGGGCTTTATGAACATGCTTTCGTACTGGATTTTCTTCATCGCCAGTGTATTGATGTTCGTATCGCTGTTTATCAAAACAGGACCTGCCGCCGGAGGATGGACTGTTTACCCGCCGTTGAGCGCATTGCCTCAGGCGATTTCGGGTTCGGGCCTTGGTATGACTCTTTGGCTGGTGTCGATGGCGCTGTTTATCGCCAGTCAGCTGCTCGGAGGGGTGAACTACATCACGACAGTCATTAACATGCGTACCCACGGTATGTCGTTCACGCGGATGCCGCTTACGGTATGGGCCATGTTCTTTACCGCCATCGTTGGTCTTCTTTCATTCCCCGTTCTTTTCTCGGCCGCCCTGCTGCTTATTTTTGACCGCAGCTTTGGTACGAGTTTCTTCTTGTCCGACATTTACATCGCTGGTGAGGCGCTTGCCAACACCGGAGGTAGCGCGGTATTGTTCCAGCACCTTTTCTGGTTCCTCGGTCACCCGGAAGTATACATTGTATTGTTGCCGGCCCTGGGTATCACTTCTGAAATTATTGCAACAAACTCACGTAAACCCATCTTCGGCTACAAGGCCATGATCGGTTCGATGCTGTTTATTGCTATCCTCAGCTTCGTCGTGTGGGCGCACCATATGTTTGTCTCGGGTATGAACCCGTTCCTGGGGTCTATCTTCATGCTGCTGACGCTGATCATTGCGGTGCCCTCGGCCGTGAAGATATTCAACTATGTAACAACGCTGTGGCAGGGTAACATCCGCTTTACACCGGGTATGTTGTTCTCTATCGGTATGGTGTCGTTCTTCCTTTCCGGCGGTATTACCGGTATCTTCGTAGGAAACTCGGCGATCGATATTCAGCTCCACGATACCTATTTCGTTGTAGCTCACTTTCACCTTGTGATGGGTAGCGCTTCGTTCTTCGGAATGTTGGCGGGTATTTACCACTGGTTCCCTAAAATGTTTGGAAGGATGATGGATGCGCGTCTGGGCTACGTCCACTTCTGGATCAGCTTTGTGGGAGTTTACCTGGTGTTCTTCCCCATGCACTACATCGGTATCGCAGGCTTCCCGAGAAGATATTACAGCTTTACTAACTTCGATACCTTCAGCGGGTTCATGGACCTGAACGTCCTCGTAACCGTTGCTGCGATGGTGACCTTTGCGGCTCAGTTTATATTCCTCTTTAACTTCTTCTACAGTATGTTCCGCGGCGTGAAGGCTCCGGCCAACCCCTGGAATTCGAACACGCTTGAGTGGACAACACCGAGGAATCCGGGACACGGAAACTGGCCTGGAGAGATTCCTTCGGTATATCGCTGGCCGTACGACTATAGCAAGCCTGGCGCAAAGGACGATTTCATTCCGCAAACCGTTCCTTTCTCCGAGACGCCGGAGTCAAACTTGCCGCATGAGAATGAGCTGGTTAAGTTGGAAACATCGGGTAATCAAGGCGCCGTCGTCGTAGAGAAAAAGGACTAAGTGGCTGATGATGACGTACAGGGCTTTTTATAAGCTCAGTCTCGCCACGTTGGTCGCGGTTTATATCCTGATCCTGGTTGGAGGGGTTGTGCGGAGTACCGGGTCGGGGATGGGATGTCCTGATTGGCCAAAGTGTTTCGGTAGCTGGGTGCCGCCCACTGACGAATCGCAGCTGCCGCCCGATTACAAGGAAATCTACGCCGACTATCGACATGAGAAGAATGTTCGCTTTGCGCGCTACCTCAGATTGATAGGACTAGGCGAGACGGCCGATCAGTTATTGAACGATGAATCGGTACGGGTGGAGGGGGATTTCAATCCCACAAAAACCTGGATCGAGTATTTTAACCGAATCACCGGCGTTATTATCGGATTTCTGATTACGCTCGTATTCGTTTATTCTTTGAAATTCTGGAGGTCCGACAGGAAGCTGACGATAATCGCCCTGTTCACGCTGCTTCTGGTAATATTCCAGGGGTGGATAGGGTCGTTTGTCGTGTCGAGCAATCTGACGCCATGGACTATAACGGTGCACATGTTCCTGGCGCTGGTGCTGGTAGCAATGCTGATTTACCTGGTGCATGCCAGCTCGGCCGAGCGATCGGTTTCAGCGCCTGCCACAGGGTTCTGGTGGCTGGTAGCGTGTATCGGAGTGGTGCTGGTACAGATACTCCTGGGTACGCAGGTGCGCGAAGCTATTGATGCGGTATCTGAAGTGACGAGACGATCGGCATGGATTAGCGCGATAGGTGAGACGTTTGTCATTCACCGTTCGTTTTCCTGGATTGTTCTCTTGCTGCACGTTGGCCTGGTGGTGACGTTCCGCAAGAACAGGGACGCCCGCGTTTATGTGGGCTGGCTCATTGCACTGATCGCGACCACCATTGTCAGTGGAATAGGACTGGGTTGGTTCGGTGTTCCGCCGGTGCTCCAGCCTGTACACCTATTGTTGTCGACGCTGTGTTTCGGCGTGCAGTTTATGTTGTTGTTGAAGTTGAACCGGAAGCACCCGCAGGTAACGTGAAAAGTGAGATGATCGCAGGTCAAAGTCATACATTAGAAGGGATTCAGTTTGTCGCCGCCAAGAGTAAGGCGTGCTGGGAGTTGCTCAAGCCACGTCTTAGTTTGCTGGTGGCTTTTTCTTGCATCTTCGGATATGTTCTGGCTTCGCCCGGCGTGAACTGGACGACGCTGATGATGTTGTTCTTAGGTGGCTTCCTCGTGTCGGGGGCTTCGATTGTTGTAAACCAGATTATCGAGCGTGACCTCGACAAGGTAATGACGAGAACACGTAACCGCCCACTGCCTACCGGCCGCATTACTGTGAGCGAAGCTATTACCTTTTGCATTGTCTGCCTCGCGATAGGCACGGCGATTCTCTTGATTTATACCAATCCGCTGACAACGTTCCTTTCCCTTTGCTCGATGGTGTTGTACAGCTTCGCCTACACACCGCTTAAGCGGGTAGGCCCTATCGCGGTTTTGGTGGGAGCGATCCCAGGTGCACTTCCGCCACTGCTGGGCTGGACGGCCGCAACGGGAGCTATATCATATGAGGCGCTCATTATCTTTGGTATTCAGTTTATCTGGCAGTTCCCTCACTTCTGGGCTATTGCCTGGGTGGCTGATGATGATTATCGCAAGGCAGGGTTCAAATTACTTCCCTCAGGCGGTGAGAAAGATTTGAATACTGCCATACAGATCATGATCTATACGCTGTTTCTGATTCCGCTTGGATTGCTGCCGGCTACATTCGGCATCACCGGCATTAAATCGGCGGTTGTGGTGACTCTGTGTGGTGTGTTGTTTTTAGCCCAGACTTTTTCGTTGATGAAGTCGGGCGATAGAAAGGCGGCCCTCAAGATTATGTTTGGGTCGTTCCTGTATCTGCCGGTTGTGCAGATTGCTTATCTGTTGGATAAGGTTTAGTGATTGATGGATTAGTAGCGTACGATAAATGGATAAGAGTATGGCACCCGATATAAGGATAGTTGAAGAGGCTCCCAGGCAGCGGAGTATGAACCCTAAGAAGTTCGCGCTTTGGCTGTTCATGGTAAGTGTGTGTATGATGTTTGGAGGCTGGACAAGTGCCTACATTGTGAAGCGCGGCGAGCCCGGCTGGTCGTCGTTCGAGTTGCCGGAGCAGTTCTGGATTAATACCGTGCTGATTGCGCTGAGTAGTATCACGATGGTTTGGGCTCAACGGTCCGCGAGACATGATGAGCTAGAGCGGGCAAAGCTGGCCCTTGGTATTACGACGTTTCTCGGACTTGGTTTTCTCGTCGGTCAGTGGTTGGCCTGGGAGAAGATGGTTGAGATGAACTATTACTTTTCAGGAATGGGAAGTAATACATCAAGTTCGTTTATCTATGTCCTGACAGGAGTTCATGGCTTGCACATCGTCAGTGGTGTGGTTGTGCTGGCCGTTGTACTCGTTAAGACTTTTCGCTATAAGGTTCACTCCAGGAACATGCTCAGCATGGAATTGTGTTCGATGTACTGGCATTTTTTGGGTGTGCTTTGGCTATATTTGTTTGTCTTCTTATTATTGAACCGATAAATTAAGCAATAACAATGGCAAGTACTCCGACAAGCGTTCCGGCTCCGGGCAGAAGTGTATGGGATGGTGGGGTTGCACCGATGGGCGCCAGCTACGGCAAGCTCATGATGTGGTTTTTCCTCCTGTCTGATGCCTTTACCTTCGCTGCATTCTTGATTACCTACGGTCTGGTGCGCACCGCTCACCCGGCTTATGAGGGTCCCGTTAGTGACTTTGTATTCTCTCAGGAGTACTGGCCGATTCCGGAGAAGGTGTTTCAGGCGATTCCCTTCTTCCAGGGCGAGTTTCCCCTCGTGTTCGTGGGTATCATGACTTTTATCCTCATCATGAGTTCGGTCACGATGGTATTGGCTGTAGAGGCGGGGCACCGCATGGACCGGAAAGCGGTTGAAAAATGGATGCTCTGGACGCTCATCGGCGGTATCACGTTCCTTTCCTGCCAGGCGTGGGAGTGGTCTCACTTTATTCACGGACAGTTCTCAGGCGATACGGTTGCAGAAGGCACCAAGTTCTTCGGGGCAAACCTGAGTCAGAACCAGTATGGACCGCCCGACTTTGCCGGATTCTTTTTCTTCATTACGGGTTTCCACGGGTTTCACGTTACCATCGGTGTCTCCCTGCTCTTCATGGCATACTATCAGACCGTAATGGGCGTGTACGAACGCCGTGGACACTACGACATGGTTGAGAAAGTGGGTCTCTACTGGCACTTTGTAGACCTTGTTTGGGTCTTCGTCTTCACCTTCTTTTACTTGGTATAATAGTTCAATCGATTCTGAAATATAACGTCATAAATAATGGCTACACACCATCACGAAGGAACCCAGCAGACTGTAAACGTTCTTCCTCCCGATAGGGAGAAGATCAAAAAGCTTTGGACGGTCGCCGGAATCCTGGCTTTTGTGACCGGTATCGAGTTTGCCGTGGCATTCCTCGTACCCCACGAATACCCGAATACCCGCATCTGGATTTTCATCGGATTAACCATTGTCAAGGCTGCCTACATTGTAGCCGAGTTTATGCACCTTCGCCACGAAACCAAAATTCTGATGTGGTCGATCCTGCTACCGATGATTTTTGTCGTGTGGCTGCTTATCGCCCTCGTGTACGAGGGGATGACCATTTTTAATCTCAGATTCTGAGTATTGATTTTTACCGACTTCAGACACTCATTTTCGGTATCGGAATTTATAATTGTGGCTTAGGTGTTCAGACCTAAGCCACTTTTTTTACTATGAATGCAAAACACGCTGTTTTCCTGGTCTTTCTGGCGCTCGGTGGGCCCGTGCTGCTTTTCCTTTTTCTGAAGGTGTTTGGACGCAACGAGTTTCAGGTTTCCCCACTTTATCAGCAAGCGCCGTTGGTCGCACCGGACTCGTGCAACTATCGTTATAACGTACCCTATCACGTTGCAGACTCCGTCATGAGCCGGCTTAAGCCGAACACAAGTGACTCCCTATTTGTTGTGTATTTCAACAGGGAGGAGGCAACAGCCATTAACCGGATACGCACAGAGTTTCTTCATGACCCGGTGGCTATTGTCGGGCCAGATGCAGTGGACAAGTCGTTCGATGCTGACTGGTTGCGACGCTGCGTACTTCTCATGAAAGGTGATACTTCGGTTGCGCTTGTTGACGGAAAGTACCGAATCCGGGGAAATTACTACGGCGCTGACCGTGATGACGTGGATCGCCTCAGCGTGGAGCTAAAGATAATTCTGAGAAAATACTGATATGCAACCTGAAGTAGATGTGAAGAGCGGGGAGACGCGCTATCGAAAGACAATTATCGCTTTGTCAATTCTGGTGCCACTGGTGGTGGCCCTGCTTTTCGGTATGCCAAAGATAAAGGGTTATGATACCTCTTTTCTCCCGCCTATATACGCTTCGATTAACGCGCTTACCGCCTTGTTGCTGGTTGTTGCCTTTGTAGCGATTCGGAGCGGAAAGCAGCAGTTGCACGAACGCCTGATGAAGGTCTGTCTGGGGCTTTCGGCCATGTTTCTGGCCTTGTACGTCGTCTACCACATAACAAGCGACTCGACTCCTTATGGGGGAGAAGGAACCATGCGTTCTGTTTATTTTTTTGTGCTGATCACGCACATTTTACTCTCGGTTGGTGTTATTCCTTTGGTGCTCTTCACGTTCGTCAGGGGTCTTACACGTGATTACAAAAGGCACAAGGCGCTAGCGAGAATCACCCTTCCGGTATGGCTCTACGTTGCAATATCGGGGGTAATTGTGTATTTTATGATCAGTCCTTACTACGCATGAGCAGGCGATTTATCATCGTATTATTCTTTCTGATGATGGCTGCGGGCGACGCCCTTTCGCAGTGCGCAATGTGCCGCACAAGCCTTGAAAACAACTTCAGCAACGGGAGTCCGGGTATCGCGGCAGGTATAAACACCGGTATCCTCTACTTGCTCATACTGCCGTATATAGCCGTGATTACTATTTCTTACTTCTGGTTTAAATACTCCCGAAATGCCGAAACGAAGCTTGGCCGAGGCGCTGCTTAAGGGGAAGTGTCCCGTTTGTCGTGAGGGGCAGATGTTCACATGGTCTGTGCTGCGAAAGCCGCACAAATTCAACAATATGAACGAGTTTTGCCCTCATTGCAATACACGACTCCAACCTGAGCCGGGCTTCTATCAGGGAGCTATGTATGTCAGCTACGGATTTATTGTCATGATCACCGTGGCGGCCAGCCTGATTTTATATTACGGCTTTGACAATCCCTCCGAGTGGGTCTATATCGGTGTGATTATAGGCGCATCCATCCTTTTCGTGCCCTGGAACTACCGGTATTCCCGTATCGTGTATCTTTATGCATTCGGAGGACTAAAGTACAAGCCCGAACTATCGAAGCCGGCCTCAACAAAGCCCGCCACATAGGGCAGTACTGGCAGCCCTCGTTGTGTGCTTAAATTCTTAAGGGGTGAACGCCAGACCGCTTTACTTCGCTGTTACTTTCTTTGTACTGCTCGCTGCGGGTTGGCTTGCTGCGTGGATATCGGAAAAGCCCGATTCGACGGAGGAGATCGCGGCACGTATTTCGGAAAGTGTAGAGCGCGAACTCGCAGTAGTCGATGCGGAGCTGCGCGAACTGCTAAACGGGGAAGTGGACCTTCGCTTGCTTTTTGCCGTTGAGACGACCTATCCGTTCTTCGTCTATCGCGACAATCGACTTTTCTTCTGGTCCGACAACCGATCGGTCCCCCCTACACAAGTGGCTATCGATGATTTCGCTTTGCGTTTGTTTGCGACCGGAAGGGATGTTTACCTTCTACGCCAGCATCGCATCGATACGCGATCCGTTATCGTTTCGCAGATACCTTTACGTAAGGAATATCCAATTGCGAATGACTATCTCGACGTTGAATGGAATCAGCGTATTTTTCCATCACCGAATTTTACTGTGCTGGATCCCGTGGCTTCACTGGGAGTTCCCGTGTGTCCCGGAGGGGAATGTGTTTTTCGGGTCGGTTTTCTCGCTCCTGATCTGCCCTTTAATGAGCCGGTAAGGGTAGCGTCGCTCGTACTGCTCACGGCAGCAATCGTAACGCTACTCATGCTTGTTTATGCGCTGTTGCCGCGCATCGCACGCCGGGCGCCCGAGGGAGCCTTTCTGTTTCTGGCTGTCGCATTCTTTGCCCTTCGCGCGACGATGTCGCTTGTCAGGTTCCCGGCAACGCTGACGACCAGCGATTTCTTCAGCCCCCTGGTTTTTGCATCGTCGTGGATCAACGCATCGCTCGGCGATCTCTTCCTCAACGTAGTCGCAGTACTGGCGCTGTGTATTTACTTCTTCAAGAACTTTGTCCGTTTCAACGTGATACGTCAGCGCCTGTCGGCGGGATGGGAATGGGGGCGAGGCGTTCTCGCCGCTACGCTGATCCTGTTCGCCTGGCTGTTTCCGTATATCGTGATTCAGACGATGTACAATAACTCCTCCATCCCTCTGGGTATCTCGCAGTCGCTGCAGTTCGATACCCTTCGAATTGCAGCTCTGGCAATCGTTGTTTTGTCGGGAGGGGCAGCGTTTCTATTCTCACACCCATTCATCAGTCTACTTTCCGCTTTCCGGAAGAGACATCTGGCAATCGCTGCATTTCTCGGTGGCGTGCTTTTATTTGCTGGTATCAACTCTCTTACCGGTCAGGTCTATTTCCCAGCCCTGCTTTGTGGGTCTCTCAACTTCTTTCTTGTCTTTCTTCTGAAGCTTCATAAGAATCTGAAGCGATTGTCGTATGGAACATTTGCGTACCTTTTCGTAGGGATTTTCTTCCTTTCCATAAACGGGGCGTGGGCGATTCAACACTTCACGCAAAAGGAAAAGATTCAGAGCCTGTTTCGCTTTGCAAGTAGCTTTCTTATTGATCGCGATATTTTTGCGGAATTTCTGCTCAAGGAGGCGGCAGACAAGATATCCAGTGATGCTTTTGTCCAAACGCGCTTCATGAGTCCGTTCCTTGGGAAAGAGCCCGTGAGGCAAAAAATTCGTCAGGTGTTCCTACCCACCTACCTCAACAAATACGACATCAGAATTTCGCTGTACAACTCCTACGGTCTATCCCTTGACAATCCCCTTTCTGCAACCCTGAGAGATGTCATGCGATCATATCAGGACGACCGGTATCGCACGGAGTACGACAATGTTTTTTTTATTCAGAGTCCTGAGCGCGACATCGCTCAGCAGTACCTTATGGTGGTGCCGGTGGTGAGAGCTGGCAATATCTACGGGTATATTGTTGTTGAGCTTTCGCTCAAGAAGATCATTCCCGAGACTGTCTATCCCGAGCTGCTCGTCGATCGGAATTTTCAGCAATTTTATCATACGCGCGATCTGAACTACGCCGTGTTCGCGAACAAGGAATTGGTTTACAGCTCAGGCGAGTTTAACTATGAAAACTTCTTTGATCGGAGGTGGCTTGATGAGCCGGATTTGTACGCCGGTGGGTTGAACGTCAGGGAGTATGACCACATCGGACAGGAAGATCAGAGTGGCCGCATCGCTGTAGTGTCAACTCCAGCGACGCCGGCGGGATTCAAAGTGGCGAACTTCTCATTTCTTTTCGTGCTGGGGCTGTTTGTTATACTGGTGTTGATTTTTATTCAAGGGGTATATCATTATCTGCTGGGACGACGCCTTTTCTTTTCCGCGCGTATTCAACTCTATCTCAATCTGGCTTTTTTTGTGCCTCTCATCCTGGTAAGTCTTACGACCTTGCGTCTGACCAGTCGTTCCTCGCAGGATCAGTTAAGCAATGACTACCTGAATAAGTCAAGAGCTTTTGGGCAGCAACTGGCGACAGCTCTTCATGACAGTCCACAGGAAGGGGAGGAGAGACGAATCACGCTAACCAGCGAATTGGTTGACCTTGCCAAGCTCTCCAATCTCGACGCCAATGTTTACAACCTTCGCGGAGAACTTCTTGCGACGAGTCAGCCTCTTATTTTTGAGAGCAACCTGTTGTCGCCGTACATGAATGCCTACGCCTATTATCGCATTCTCAGAGGCGAAAATCAGGTAATCGCATCGGAACAGGTTGGAAAGCTCCGGTTCTATGTGGCCTATACAGCTATGAAATCGCCGCGAACCGGCGAGCTTAAGAGCATCGTAGGAATTCCCTTCTTTCAATCGCTGTTCGCTCTTGAACAGGTTCAGACGACCATTCTTGCCAACATCCTCAATGTATTCGCAGTCATTTGTATTGTGTTGCTTTTGCTGTCGTACTTTGTTTCAGAGTGGCTCACGTTCCCATTGCGCTTCATTACGCAGTCGTTGCGGAGAACTTCGCTCACGGGAAGCACTCCGCTGACCTGGACGGCTCATGACGAAATCGGGATGATGGTGCGGGAGTATAACAGTATGCTGCTGAAGCTGGGGGAGAGCAAAGTAGAGCTGGAGAACACGCAACGGGAAAAAGCCTGGCGTGAGATCGCGCAGCAGGTAGCGCATGAGATCAAGAATCCGCTGACACCGATGAAGCTGACCCTGCAACAGCTTGAACGCGCGTTGCAGGCCGGAACCGGCTCGCCTGAGAAGACGAGGAAGGCTATAGCGACTTTGCTCGGTCAGGTCGACACGCTCAACGAAATAGCCTCGTCATTTAGCGGATTTGCGAAAATGCCCGAGCCTGTGATGGCACCAGTTGACGTTATTGCGCTGTTGAGGAGGATTGTAGATCTTCACAGCCCTACCGGAGAAATTCGGCTCCGCACTTCGGTCCGTCAAGCTGTTGTGATGGCGGATGAGCAGTTGCTTGGCCGGACGTTTTCAAATCTTATTCTGAATGGCCTTCAGTCCGGACGCCCCGGGCAGGCTACGCGCGTAAGTGTGACGGCGACAGTCGCAGGTACCATGCTCCGTATTGATTTTGCCGACAACGGGGCGGGAATAGATGACGCCATTGCTGATCGCATTTTTCTTCCCCACTTTAGTACAAAGAAGTCGGGTTCGGGATTGGGCCTTGCGATTTCCCGCCAGGCGGTTCAACAGATGAACGGAAAGATTTCGTTCAAGACGACGAAGGACAGCGGTACTACGTTTTCTATCGAGCTCCCTCTTATAGGGAGTACACGGTAGCTACGGCAGCAGTTACGGCCGCATTCTGGCCATGATCTTGTTTGCGAAGATGAAATCATCGAGCTCTTTAACTCCCGATTGAGTGATTTCATCTTTTGTCCCTTCCCACAGCTTCACGCCTTTGTAGAGGAATAATATTCGTTCGCCGATCCCCATGACGGAGTTCATGTCGTGGGTAACGACAATCGTTGTCATGTTGTAGTCTTCGGAAATATCCTGAATCAGTTCGTCAATAACCACCGCCGTTTGGGGATCCAAACCCGAGTTGGGCTCGTCGCAGAAGAGATAGTTGGGGTTGTTGACAATTGCCCGGGCGATGCCCACGCGCTTCTTCATGCCACCGGAAAGTTCGGATGGCATTTTGAGGTTCGCGTTTTCAAGACCGACACGCTTGAGGCAGAAGTTGACCCGATCCAGGCGCTCGTCTTTCGGCATCTTCGTCAGAATGTTCAGGGGGAACATGACATTGTCTTCGACATTCTTGGAATCGAAAAGGGCGCCCCCTTGAAACAACATGCCTATCTCCCGGCGGATTTCCGTTTTGACATTTCTGTCGCCGGCGAAAAAGTCGCGCCCATCATAGATCACCGTACCTTCGTCAGGTTTGACAAGACCTACAATACATTTCAGCAGAACACTCTTTCCGGTTCCACTGGCTCCTATGATAAGGTTGGGTTTCCCCTGTTCGAAGACGCCACTGACGTCCTGCAGAATGGTTTTCCCTCCAAATGACTTCGAGATGTTTCTGACTTCGATCATTTTCCAAGTAGTAACTGAGCGAGCAGATAGTCGGCGAGCAAAATGGCAATAACGCTGTTGGTAACAGCCTGGGTACTGGAAATTCCTACCTCAAGGGCGCCGCCACGTGTGTAGTATCCCATATAGGAAGAAATAGAGGCGACGAGAAAGGCGAACACCACCGACTTAATAAGGGCAAAAGTAATTGTGAATTCGTTGAATGTATAGCGGATGCCATAGATGTAATCGTTGGGAGAAATGATCCCCGTAAGGGTACCCACGATATACCCCCCCATGAGCGAACACGCACCCGCCAGAATGACGAGGAGGGGATACATGAGCATAGAAGCGATAATCTTAGGGAGTACGAGATATGAGATTGAGTTGATACCCATTACCTCGAGCGCGTCGACTTGTTCGGTAATGCGCATAGTGCCAAGTCCGCTGGCCATCCCCGTTCCGACTTTTCCGGCATAGATGATAGCGATAATCGTGGGAGCAAGCTCGAGAACCGTCATCTCACGGACCACTTGTGAAATGACGTAGTTGGGAATCAAAGGGCTGACCATGTTGTACGCCGTCTGCACCGTTGTCACCGCCCCCATAAAGGTTGAGACGAGAGCAACAAGGAGCACTGATCCAAGACCTACGCTGATACACTCATCGAGTGTCAGCTTGTAATACGTCTTTAGAGGCTCGCGGTTGCTGAACAGTTGGCTCAGGAATATGAAGTATTTGCCGATCTCACGAATCATAGCTGCCTGAATCGTACCAATTTTCTTTAAATTGCTAAATATAGTCAAAATCGAGCACGCACAATGCGGAAGTTAATTGTTGTAACGGGTGGATCTCAGGGGATTGGTCGGGCCATTATCGAGAAGTTTGTAAGCCAGGGGTTTGACGCAGTAACCTGCTCGCGCCGCGTAGGGGAGTTGGAAGCACTAAAAAGCGAAACTGAGTCGCGCTATCCCGGCGCGACTGTCTATATCAGGCAGGCGGATCTGTCGGTGAAGCATGAGGCCATTGCCTTTGGTGAGTATGCGGGATCTCTTGAAAAGCATCCTGATGTACTTGTCAACAACGCTGGCTATTTTGTACCGGGAGAGATTTCAACGGAGCCTGACGGGAATCTGGAGAGCATGATTGGTGCTAATCTGTACAGTGCCTACCATGTGACCAGATGTCTGATATCCGCGATGAAGGCTCACGGCGGTGGACATATCTTCAACATCTGTTCTATCGCGAGTATCCAGGCCTATAACAACGGAGGATCCTATGCGATTTCGAAGTTTGCGCTGCTGGGGTTTTCCAAATGTCTTCGGGAAGAGCTTAAACCTCATAGGATCGGAGTCACGTCCGTCATCCCGGGGGCAACGCTCACCCGTAGCTGGGAAGGATCGGGATTCCCCGACGAGAGGTTCATGAAAGCAAGCGACATCGCGGAGTCGGTATACAACGCATGGTCGCTTTCTCCGGGCGCAGTAGTAGAGGAAATTCTCCTTCGTCCTATGGAAGGCGATATTTAGGCCGCCAAAAAAGTACAGCGCCGGAACTAAATCGGCATGGAAAGGTTAATTTTGTGTAAATCTTCCGGAGTGAACACCGAAATCGCATCAATCAAGCAGTATTGTAACAGCCTCGTATCTTACAGCCGCCGTGAGACGGTCGAAGTCAACGTCGGCGAGGTTCCGATGGGTGCACATCATCCTATCCGCGTACAGTCGATGACAACGGTCGATACGATGGACACACAGGGCTCGGTAGAACAGGCCATTCGCATGGTGGAGGCTGGCTGCGAGTATGTTCGGATAACCGCTCCAAGTATCAAGGAAGCCCAGAACCTCGAACGCATTCGAAAAGAACTTCATCAGCGCGGTTACCGCGTTCCGCTGGTAGCAGATATTCACTTCACCCCTAATGCAGCAGAACTGGCCGCCCGACTGGTTGAGAAGGTTCGCATCAACCCGGGAAACTATGTTGATAAGAAGCGTTTTGAACAGATCGACTATACTGAAGACGCCTACCAGGCGGAACTCGATCGGATACGCCAGAAATTCACACCGCTCGTAAAGATCTGCAAAGAGTACGGAACTGCGATGCGCATCGGGACCAATCACGGGTCACTTTCCGATCGCATCATGAGCCGCTATGGCGACACCCCTCTGGGAATGGTGGAAAGTGCGCTAGAGTTTCTCCGTATTTGTGAAGATCTGAACTACTACAATATCGTCTTGTCCATGAAATCAAGCAATCCGCAGGTGATGGTCCAGGCGTACCGTTTGCTGGTCCAGAAGCTCGATGCGGAAGGGTTGAAACCATACCCACTTCACCTCGGTGTGACCGAGGCGGGGGAGGGAGAGGACGGCCGGATCAAATCGGCCGTTGGAATTGGAACCTTGCTCGAAGATGGATTGGGGGATACCATCCGCGTTTCGTTGACTGAGGCGCCCGAAGCTGAGATTCCTGTAGCCAGGAAGTTAGTTGATCGGTATAAGGATCGCGCTGGGCATGCGCCCATCCCACCGGTCGGACAATACCCTATCGATCCCTTCTCGTATACCCGACGCAATACCTGTGAAACGGTCAATATCGGCGGCCAGCATGTGCCTCGTGTGATCGCGGATTTTTCCGGCAAGGGTACTCTTACCCCCGCGTCGCTATTTGCTGTGGGATACCACTACGCGGTGGCCCTCGATAAGTGGAATATCACTGACCTTGCTTGTGATTATGTGTATACAGGAGATCAGCGCGTCGACTTTGCTATTCCCGGTACGCTCGGTCTTATCTATGATTATCGCACCTGGAAGGAGTGCAGTGATCAGGAAGAACGTGTCTACCCTCTGATTGAAGCGGAGTTATTGTCGCAGTCAATGCCTCTTTCACCGCAGCTCAACTTTGTCCGGGCTACGCTGGCTGACGTGCGCTCCGACCTGCTCGGAGTACTGCGCGGCAATTCCACCTTTGTTTTGGTGGTCGAGACGACGAATGCCCATGGTATGGCCGAACAACGGAAGCTGATAACGGATCTGATTGAGGCAGGTCTCCAAACCCCCGTAATAATCAGACGTTCGTATTCAGGTCTGGATGCAGAGTCTTTTCAACTGTACGCCGCTACTGACCTGGGCGGGCTGCTGCTCGACGGAATGGGAGACGGGATTATGATCTCAGCAGAGAGCTGTGGCGGTGATAAACTTGTCAACGAAACGGCATTTAATATTCTGCAGGCCACGCGAACGAGAATTTCCAAGACGGAGTATATCTCGTGTCCTTCGTGCGGCAGGACGCTCTTTGACCTTCAGGAAACCACGGCAAAGATCCGAGCACGAACGTTCCACCTGAAAGGTATCAAGATAGGAATCATGGGCTGCATCGTGAATGGGCCCGGCGAGATGGCTGATGCTGACTACGGGTACGTGGGTTCGGGGCCGGGTCGTATAACTCTTTACAAAGGGAAGGAGGTTGTCAAGCGCAACGTACCGTCGGCCCAGGCAGTAGATGAATTGATTGAGATAATCCGCGGAGATGGCAAATGGATCGAGGCCCCCTCCGCCGAACAGTTTTAGGTATGGAATCAAAGCGTGAAGACGAAAGGCCCTGGTGGCGGCGTTTTTTTTCTTTGGGAGAGGTTGGTGGATACTTTTTCCGTCGGAAAGACCCCTCAAGGCCCACAAATTTCAACATTCGGGCTATGCACAGCATCAACAAGATATCTATCGTCGTCTTTTTGCTGGGGGTAATTTACCTCGTGCTCAAGCGGTTCCTTTAGCGGACGAATTCATAGGGGGGTGGATGCTAAAATGACCGAAATCCCGTTAAAATAAAGTTGGCGCCAGCGTCCCTGTAAATGTCTGTTTAGGCGGACAGTATTACCTATTTTGCTATTTTTGAGGGAATTACCCTTTCATGACCAGGGCTTTTGTCATTATTGCCGTTGTTACTATAGCGCTGGGTGCTTGCTCAGAACGCGCGGTTTGCCCTGCTTTTCAAAGTGCCTATATTCACGACAAAGAGGCTCTCCGAAAGAAATACAGCTACTTTCTGGAAGACTCAACACCTAAAATACTGACAGCCAGTAAAAACCGCTATCTGGTAGCTGAACCGGTCCCTTATCGCAAAAAAGAGCGCCAAATGCGCACGGTCGAGATGACGCGCGTGCTCGTCGAGGTTCCTGATTCGCTTTCCGGTAAGAGTACCGGAGCGGATGTATCGATGGAAGAGCTGGACCGCGCGGCCCGGTCGGTAATCGACAGCACTTATATCGTCGATGTGCCTGCTGCTGATATTGAAGCGGTACCGGAAGACAGCGCCTATGTGATCACGAAGGACAGGGAAATGCGTGTGTTGCGTTACAACGCGGCCGATAGCCTGGTGTACGACCCCACGCTCAATCGCTATGTTGCCCAGAGGGCAAAATACTATGTCGAGCACGTCGGATTAAACGTGGATATGGACAACTACATGTGGTACCTGCGTGATCACCTGGTTCTCCCTGACGTGCGACTCGCCCGCGCGCAACAAGCCTCCGAACGTGCGGCGGAAGCGAAGCTCGAGAAGAAGAAAAAGCGGAAAGAACGCAAAGGCGGATTCTTCAAGAACCTGTTCAAGAAGAAGGCTCCGGCCGATTCGGTTGATACCCTGGCGCCGGCCGAAGAGGAGTACAACTTCATTAATCTTGATACGTTGACGCGCCCTGCTCCGCCTCAGCCCGACCCTCAACGCGATCCGGAAATCGACCCTCAATCCGATTTCCTGTCTCCTATCGATGACCCTCAACAGGATATCCCCGCAGCTCCCGTCGTTCCGGGACAAGCCCTGCCCAATGACCCCCGTCGCGATGAAAGCGAGAATGACGACGGATTTTAGAGGTCACCCTGCTGTGACAGCCGACTGGATATTCCAGGCTCAATCAAAGAGAGTTAGATTCCCAAACTGATCTGCGGGTGGCGTAGGTGTAATGAGGGATGGAACGTCGATATTGCGTTCGCTGATGCGGGGAGAAACGGAATAAAAGTTCAACGCCGGTATTTCCGGGTTTGCGATAATTTTCAGAAGATCTTCTTCCCGGGCATCGGGATTCATCCATATCTTTTCATTTGCGGGGGTAAGAATGAGGGGCATCCGCTCCTGAATAGGGTGTACCGCGCTGTCAGCGGCGACCGTGACAATAGAGAATGTCTGAATCTCGTTCCCCTCTGTGTCTTCAAATTCCTCCCATAATCCAGGAAAGGCGAAGATTTCCTCAGACTCAAGAACGAAGCGATAAGGTATGCTTGTTTTCTTGCCTACTTTTTTCCAACCGTAAAACCCGTCTGCTGGAACGATACAGCGGTTTGCTCGCAGCGCCTTTCTCAAAGTGGGCTTCTCATTGAAGTTCTCGGCGCGTTGGTTGATGAGTCGCTCACTTACTGTTTTGTTCTTCGCCCACTCCGGCGCCGTGCCCCAGTAGAATGAAGACAAACCTTCCGGGGCTGCGACTGTGATGACAGGAAGTAGTTGTGTAGGCGACGCGTTGTAATGCTCGTGATAGAAGGCAGGAACATCGACCGAGAATCTTTCGGCGACTTTTTCAGCAGAAGCGGTGATACTGTAGCGGTCAATCATTGTCTTCTGTGTTCAGGGTGTCGCTCTCACCGGCCGTCAGAAATTCCGCAGCACGTTGCTCAGACCAATATAAGCCATTTTTGTTGAATTGTGTAAAGCCAACATGCCCTCCGCGTGAGAGGATCTGTAGTGTTACATAGGGGTGATTGTCGAGTTGTGTCACGGGGAAACAAGCTTCGCTGAGGAACGGATCGTTACGGGTATTAATGATAAGAGTTGGTATGTTGATGCCGTTGATATAACAAAGAGCACTGCACGATTCATAGTAGTGCACAGCATCTTTAAAGCCATGCAGCGGAGCGGTATAACAATTATCAAATTCTTCGAGTGTACGAATCTCCTCAAGGGGCGACACGTCGATGTCGCCGCGCAGCGCAGCTTTTTGTCGAATCTTCTTCTTAAGGCTTCGCAAAAATCGATTCGAATAAATCCGATTTGCAGGCATTGAAATTTTGTGACAGCTGGTCTTCAGGTCGAGAGGCACTGATATAGCCACCACTCGTTTTACCTCGGGTGCGACTTCTCGCTCCCCGATATACTTCAGGGTCAGATTGCCTCCAAGACTGAAGCCGACGAGATACACCGTTCGGTATCCTTTTCCGATGGCGTGACTGACTACAAGGTCGAGATCTTCTGTTGCCCCGCTGTGATAAAACCGGCGCTGACGGTTTATTTCACCGCTGCAGCCGCGAAAGTTCCAGGCAATGATGTCGAACCCCTGCTGATGGAGCGCGCGTGCCATGCCTTTGACGTACGGCCGCGTACTGCTTCCCTCTAGCCCGTGCGAGATTATGGCGACGCGCGGATTGCCGTTGCGCAACCAGTCGAGATCGAGGAAGTCGTCGTCGGGTGTCTCGATCCGTTCGCGCTGATACTGAGTGAGTATAACGCGCCGGAGCAGCGCCGGGAAGATGGTCTCAAGATGAGCGTTAAAGAGAAAAAAGGGGGGAAGATAACTCAACGCGTTCCGACGTAAATGTGTTTGCCCAACCGGAGGTCAACGGCTGTTCACCGTGACTATCCGATTGGGCAAAGATCACATTTTTTTACCAAAAATCTTTGCGTCTGGACTGTCGTGTTATGCGTTGGTACGCAGCGGCGTCAGTCATGAAGCACCATAATTTTTCGGCGTACCTTCCCCTTAGGAGTATCCAGTTCAACAATATAGACGCCTCCCGACAAATCCTTCGTAGGTATGGAAATCGAAGAGGAATTCACTTCGGTACCAAAGACCTGTCGGCCCCATGTATCAAACATCGTGAGCTTTGTGCCCTCTGCAACCGCGCTTTCGAACTCGATGTGAAGTACGTCATCGGCCGGATTAGGGAAGAAGCGCACATGAGCTTCGGATGACGGATCGACACCGGTCACGATGTCGGACGACGCTGTCGCATCCTCGCGCATAACGGTTTGCAGAACACTCTTTGTCTCTAGATGTTGCACAAAAGCGATGACCGCGAACGGCGCAAACGTCCCGTCGATGAGTCTAGTCACGTGGCGCATGTCGTACGACACCGTGATCTCCTGCTCAGGGTCAGCGGGTGAACTAACTCCGAGAGGGACACCAGCCGCGGAGGGCAGGAATTTGCGCAATACGTACACCTGACCCAGTACCTCCCGTTCGGCTACCGCGATGAATACATTGTACTTGTGAGGATCGTCGAGTGCCATGTTCGCCTTTACTGTGGCCTTTACATTCAGGCGGTCGGACGGCTGGTTCTCAAAACTCAATGAGATGTTGACAGGTGATGTTACCAGCGAGCGGAGACTAAAGTAAGTGTCGACATCGGGCGATGTAAAGGTGGCGTTTGTCGAAGACTGGCCAAACCCTCCGTCGATAAACGCGCGTGCTGTATTGGTAATACCGTAGAAGGCTGCGCGCGCGTCGTGATCAATCGGGTTCGCATCATGCAGCACATCGGGTACAACGTTGGGAACAGCAGGCGAATGATGGTACTGGAGTTTTACGAGCTCAAGCGGGTTGATACTACCATCATCCGGGTCGATCGCCTTGAATCCTTTGAACAGGAGGTTGTTAGTGTTCTGATTAAGGTGCGTGAAGTTCTCTACAAGAACAGTCCTGTTGCGTTCCTCAATGAGCACATTGTTGAAGGCAAATCCATCTCGTCCTTCCGGGTTGTTAAAGCTGGCGAACGCAATACGGAACCGAACCTTATTTCGGGGATGGATACCGTCCAGTGAGTGTTTGCCGATAACCCAATCTTCCTGATCAGCGGTCGACCATCCCGAAGAAAGGTTGGTTTGGTCACCGGGGTTGGCGGCGATAGTGAGTTTGTTATACCATTCGAGTCCCGAGGCGACGTCGCCGAGTCGGTTCCATGTCGTTCCTCCGTCGGTCGAATACTGCAAGACAGCGCCGTCAGATGGTTCTGTGTCCGTCCAGTGATTGAGGGATATTACGGGGCGACTGAACGACGAGAGATCGAAACAGGGACTGTTGACGTAGGAAGCGTCCCCTGGCTTGTATGGCGTCGAGGAACTGGTAATCCAGGCCGGTTCAGGTGCCAGGATGCGCGACTTGACGGCAGGCGCGAAATCCCATGTAGGGTTTGTCAGGTCATGCTCGGGAACCCATCCTCCTGAACCTCCACTGATCGAAGCCATGTCGTAGTACGGCTGCGAGGGGTTAGGAGCCCAGTTGGGAAGAATAGAGATATAATGTTCTTCAACGCGTTCACATCCCCCGAATACGTCGGCAGTTTTTCCCGTAACTACAATGCGGTACTGTCCCGCCCCGGAGAATGTGTGGCGAGGGCGCTGATATTCGCCTGTGGTGCGGTCAATGCCCGTGATCAGGTCGGCCGAGAATCCAAGCGGTGTCGTTACACCGTCACCGAAGTCCCACGATACGCGGCTAATCGGAATATCGGGTGTGATTTCAAGTTGCGTCTCGTCATCCTCGCAGATGCTCGAAAACTTGAACCGCAAATCCGTGGGGTTGGCGCCGACCACCTGATCAAGGCGCAGGCTGTCTTTACAAACAAGCGCCGGGTTGTTGAGATACGCGGGATACTCCACCTTCAGGTTTACTCCGAAAAGGTTGGTTCCTGTGAACCGATGGTGAACCGTTTGCCCGATCGCTGTGGCGTCAGCGAGCGTCCAGGTATACACGGGGTTGAGGTCATCGAGGTTTTGACTTCCGTCTGCGCTGAATTCAATCAGGTCGTCTTCACATGCTGGCTCCGTAGTAAACACGGCTTTTGGACTCGGTAATACTTTTACCTGGACTGTTTCAGTGTTTGAACAGTTGTTCTCCCCTGAATAAACCACATACTCAAGGGTAAAGTCACCGCCGTGAAGCGGAGGCCGGAAATCGAATCGGTTTATCGTGAGAGACTGTTCGTCGCCATTGATACTGAATTCCCTTTTCGTGTTATCGGAAGGGAAGGGGTTAAACGTCAGAATAGTGCTGCCGTTGTTTCGGTTCGAACAGTAGATGTTGTCTTCTTCAGTGATGCCGGCAATCTGCACCTCAATCCGGTTGGCGACGGACACGAGCGTAGGGCCAACGGTGTGTGTACAGCCATTGGCGTCGGCTGCTGTGTAGTATACGTTGAAGTCGACTGGAGTGAGCGTGCTGGCCCCCATGGAAATGGCATGGTCAAAACGGGCGGTGGGATTGAATGTCACCTGAGGCTGAGGTGAGCCCGGACCGCCGAAGTCTTCGGAGTAGGGTGTTGTCACGCCCAGGTATTCAATCTGAAACCATGAATTGCTTTGAAGGCCCTGGAAGGTGGCGGGGGCGTCTTCATAGCAGAATTGCTTTTTCGAAAAGTCCACTGTCGCCGTGGGAATCGGATTTACGGAGTAAACAACGTTCGCGGTATTTGCACATCCAATGCCGTCAATAATCCGGGCTGTAACGGTGATGTCCTGACGTGTATTGATCGTTCCGCCGTTGTTCATACTTGTCGAATAAGCAAGGGCAGGATTAAACAGGGCCGTTCCATTGCCCGTACCGGAGTCGGTGATGCCGAAACCTGTGATTGTTACGTTGGTGTTTTGTACGGTCTTCAATTCCGCGATCTCTGCGTCGTTACAGAAGATGGAATTGGCTGCTGGCGATTCAGCAAAATCGAAAGCAATCGGCGGGGGCGGAGAGATATGAAATCCCTTTACTACGGTTGAAGGTCCGGTACAACCGGGCGCCGTATAGCGATACTCGAGATACACTTGTCGGGGATCAGTAGGGTCGGACGCCGCATTATAGGCTTCCAAAAGATTGATCGTGGCTTTCCCCGCAACGGTGTTTACCGTGGCATTCAGCGTGGGGTTGACGGCGGTGAAATCCGGGTCATCGTCCAGACTGAAGACGCCGGCTCCCGTTACACTACCATCAAAAGTTACGGTGTTACCCTGGGAGAGAAGGTTGTTGTCGTTCCTGCAGAGAATGTCTCCGTTGTTCAGCCCAAAGATATCGAGTGCTACCGCGGGATTGATGGTAATGGGAACGGTCGTAGATTCTGTACACACGGTATCGTTGGTGGTCAGTGTTTCCCAGTACACGACATCAAGGGTGACCGACTTGTTTAATTCTGTAGGGTAGCTCTCATTCGTCAGGATTTGCTGCGTCTGGTCGTAGAAACCTCCGGGAATAAAGGCAATGTTGGTGCTCGGGATCGAATCGAGCCTATGCGGTGTCCCTGATGGGTCTCTGTAAAAGATCTGGTAGTGTCCTGTCGAAGAGACGGGATTGCCGCCGACAGTAAAATTCTCAGAGTGTCCGATGAAGTTGTTGGCTATATCCTCATAGCAATACGTTACCCGTCCATTCAGGCTAAACGATGGTTTGATGTCGGGGTTGACCTTCAGGGTTTTGGTCGTCATACTTCGACAGCGGTTTTGGTCGAGGTAAGTGGCAGTAACTATCACAGTCTGTTGTGTCCGGGTGCCCGGACTTTGTTCGTCAATAGCTATTCCCGGGCGGAAAGATCCCCGGCTCTGTGTGAGGTTGATTACGCCATGACCGCTATAGCTAACTGAATTAGGCTGGTTAATCTGACCGATAATGTCATTTCCATTAGCGTTTACCGCACGAAGTTCCTTCGGCTCGTCGAGATAGCAGAACACTGCGTCGTCTTGAACGCTCGGATGGAAACTGAAGTTTGAGTTCTTGATAATATCCACGGTAATTGTAGAGGTACCGTAGCAGGGTTGTCCCGCGCTTCCTGTAGTTCCCGGGTGAACGCGGTACCGGATTTCAACACTTTTTTGGGTCTCGTTTCCGGTTCCAAAGGCCAGGTTAGTATTGAAGGTGGCGTGGCCAGGTTGGAACAGACTGTTCTGTATTGCGCCTCCGCCATCGCTAAACGGCTCGCTTCCGCTTCGTCGCATCTGGAAGTCCTGCACATAGTTAAGATTTGAGAGGCTGCCAATTAAGTTGTATTCGTTTCCGGCGGAAGCCGCCTGGTTGTCCAGGTCAAGCACTTCGAATTGACAGACGTCCTCCCCGTTAACCAGACCATTAAAGAAAACGGTAGGGTTGCGGTTGATCTGGACGTGCTGACCACGGACGTAGAATCCGGCGCGGAATACTCCGGGTGACTCCTCGAGGTGGAAGTACTGTCCGTTGGCAAAATTCGAGTTCGTAACATCCTCCCACAGCCCGGGGTTCGCTGCCGGGTTTCCTGATACCGGATCTCCGGCGGGTGTGATGATACTGGGAATACACCGGTAAACACGCTTGCCGAAGCGTACGAGGTCATGTCGATAATAGTAATAACCCGGGTTCCATTCGGAGAGAAGAAGATGCACGTCTTCGGGACGCTCTAAGTCGAGGTAGGCCGCAGGGTAGGCATACTGACATGCGTCGCAGTCATTGTAACTGACGTTGGTTCCCATTTGATAATAAGGGAATGTCTTACCGCCGACGCTATAGGTAGTGCCCAATTTGACTATTGTGGCTCCAAGGGAATTTCCTCCGTAGGCATATTCATAGTAGTTCGCAATCCGGCCGGTGAATTTTACTTTCAAGAGGTCGACCTGCACCCACTGCGGATCGGAGTCCGGAGGAATCACACCCGTGCAGCCCAGGCTTTGAGTACACTGATAAAAGTCATTTCCGTAGAGTACATAGACTCCTTGTCCGTAGCCTAATGAGAGCTGCCAGGTCGGCACATTTGCACGGGAATACCGCTCAAAGGTGTTCCAGGAAGCCTCGAAAGCTTCCATGTAGTCGTAGCCATTCTGGTCGAGGCTCAATTGAACGCCGGCTGTTGTCGGGCTGGGATACTCGTTGGAACAGTATTCGGATTCCAGCGTAGCAAAGAACGAGTTGGATATTGTGAAGGTCGCTACGTGAAAATTCTCGCGCGTACATCCATTTTGCGTAACGGTGTAGTAGACATTGAAGCTCTTCGGCAGGGTATTCGGGTCAGTGTTGTGGGCAACCGAAGGGCTGAACTGAAATGTGGAGGCTCCTGATTGTACAACGCCGATACCTGTAAAGGTACCGCCCGCAGGAGTTGCGCTCAGGTTCTGATTCGGGGAACTCGGCGTGAATATCGTTGAACTCGGACTGGTAAGGAAGACCGAGAAAGTGGGTTTTACTTCGACAGTCACCTGATCACTACCAGAACATCCGTTGGCATCGGTGATCACTACTTCGAAGTTGTAGAAATTCGAAGTCGTGGTGCTGCTATTGTTGACGGTGTATTTGGGATTCGCCTGAGACGCAGGCTCGGTTGTTCCTTCTATGTAATCCCAATCGTACGTATAGCCTCCGGGGGAAGAGGGTGTTTGTAGGGTAGGGTTGCCTCCCAGGGTTATTTCTGTTCCCGGACATACCGCGTCAGCTCCTGTCTTGTCAAGACCAGCATCAGCAACAGGGTTGTTGGTTACCGTTACCACCACTTCTAGCGGTGGAGCGCTTTGGCAACTGGCCACTGCTACAACGTAGAATCGGTGAGTTCCTACCGTGGCTGCGGCTGTCATACCGAGATCGGTAACAAGATTCACGGTTTCATTCGGAGTAGCTACCCGCAGGGTGTTAAGTCCCGCGTCACTGTACCATCGGTATTCGTCGGCACCATTATCGATAAGTGCCAGGGTTGCCGTACTGAGATCTTCGCCTTCACAGTAGCTGAAAGTCTGAGCAGGAGCGAGCGCCGGCTGGGGCGGTGGAACGGCCCCCACGTCGATGGTTGCGTACGTGTGGGATGAAGCGTTGACACCATCGTTCCCGTCCTGGCTCGCTGTTCCCCCGACACGGCGTAAGGTCGTGGTCGCCGCATTTCCGGTACCGTAAACTTTTAATCCTTGAATGGTGATAGCATCAAGGTCGGACGTTCCGTTAATGGTGTAGGTCAGGGTAAGAGTGGTCAGCCCGGCGCTGACCGACACATTCGATATATCGGACCCGGTCGTGTTAACAACAATTCCGGCGTTGGAAAGGGCAAACTCGGCCGGGTTTTCAAGACCGAGAATAAGGGTGACGTTATTTCCTTCGTTGAAGTCACCGTTCCCCGTTTCACTGATAACAATATCGCCGATAGCTTCGAATGTTCCTGAACAAATGCTTGCAGAAGGCCCCGTGACAACGACACCCGACGTCGAGAATGTCCAGACCGATGGATCGCTGATACCCGGCCAATCATTGTCGGCGGGGACGTCTTCGATGACACCGTTTCCGACTAATACGTAATAGGAAGAATGGGCTTTCAACACACCAGGGGGGATGTTGACTTCAGCTACTGGTGAGGTACCGTTCGCGACAACCGCATTCCGGTCGATCTGCGCTACTGACGTGTTTGTAGTCGCGTCATAAATAACTACCCGATGGGCGTTCGAAGTTGCAGCCGTTGTAATATTGTCGACGTTTTCATTGAACGTCATTATCAGCTTGGCGGTGTTGATGTCGATAACGCTTCCGTTGGCCGGCGTGAAACTTAGCAGCACCGGTGGAGTGGTGTCTGCGAACGAATAGTTGCGCGACTGACCACCCGGGCGCTTGTTGTTGGGATCGAAGGTGAGATCATCTTCGTCGAACGACAGGGTGACGGAAGGTGTAGTTCCGTTAACGGAAGCCTCAACATCTGCTACCAGGAAAAAATATCGGGTATCGGAGGCGGAGAGCAGTTCGGAAAGTAGTATTTCGATACTTGACGATTGCACGTTGAGGGCAGCACCTGGAACCGGACTGTCCGAAACATCATAATTGACGTCCGATGACTCGACAAAACGGAAATTGCTGAATTTTCCGCTGGTTGTAGACGAAAGATTGATAACGAGTCTTTCGAACGTTACATCGCCGGTCGATTCGAGGGAGAATCCAATCAGGGGGACGTTTTCCGTTCCCGAGCCGAGCGGACTACTCGCTATGGTACCAAGGGCGGTAATAACTACTTCCGGCTCCGTTGTGGCGCTGGCGACGGGAGATCCGGGACTGGTCAGGTAATGATACGTCTCGTTCGTAAAGCCCTCGCGATTATAGGGGATAATCGTGAAGTGGTACGTCGTACCCGCGTCGAGGTTTGATACCAGGAGACTGGTCGCTGATGTGCTGTTAACGCGGTAAACGAAATCATCGGCACCATCCGGGACCGCGCCGTTAATCAGTCCTGCGGTTGTAGGATCGGCCCCAGCGCGCATAAGAACGACATACCCGTCAGCATTTGCGATGTCGCCGGCTGCGGGAAACGTTAGTTGGATTTCGCGGTTATCAAGCGCCGTTGCTGTAAGAGACGCGGCGTGTTCCGCCGGTGCGACGGCCAGGGTGTAAAAGCTAAGCTCATTCGAGGATCGCGTACCCTGGTTGGCGTTGTTGTGATTGTTGCGGATGAATGCGCGGTAGTAGATCCGCGTGCCGGAAGGAAGGCCGGTCAGTTCTGCTGAAAAGGAAAATGGTCCATTGCCCTCTGAGGGATCGCCATCAACGCTGTTCGCATAGCCTCCTAAATTCATGCGCGACTGTGTGTCCCACACAAAGCCAGTCGAAATGATCTCGCAGTTTGCCCCCCCATCCGAGGTGTGATTCGCTTCCAGTCTTGCCGAATTTTCGGTTATATCGGTAGGGGCTTGTACAGTGCCCATCGTGGGGGAACTACCACATTGTGCGGCAGCCAGGTGACTTGAACCTATAGCAATTGCAAAAATAAAAAGTCGTAAAACTGATTTCATGGAGAGTGCTTCCTTATTTATCAAGATTTCCGAGTGCATCTGTTTTTATCAGCATCATCGATGAAAGGCCGTTGATCGTATTGGTCCCGAAGATCAGGAGCCCTTTGTCGGACGTCTCCTTGATGGAGGAGACGACCTCGTCACCCGAACCCCCCAGGATTTTTTTCCAGATGAGGTTACCGAAGGGGTCGAGTTTGATGAGAAGAATATCTTTTCCTCCGTTTCCGATCATCGGCGTGCTGGTGATCGAACCGGCGAGGACATAGCCATCGTCAGTGGCTGCTAGCGCCAGCCCTTCGTCCTGACTGTCAGACGAGGTCTTTGTCTCGTTAGCCAGGAGTCTGTTGTTAAGGAGTAATTGCTGACCGTCGATATACCGGACGCTTCCAGGGATTACGGTATACCCTGCATCAAGCCGGATGAAGTAAATGTTCGCGTTCTGACCATTTGTCTCAGCATAGGTGCCTATGGCAGCGAAACCCAACGGTGATCGCTGGATATCCTGTACAGCATGGCTTCTGTTGTCATTGCCTCCAAAACTCGGAGCAGCGTCAAAAGACAGGGGAGGGGTTGGGCCATGCAGAGGAACAAACGGGAAGAGTGTGTATTGACGCGAAAGGTTCTGGTTGGCCGAGTAGATTCGGCTGGCCCAAACGGCCTTTGAGGACGGCGTCACATGAATACTGTTGCAGTTGACATAATCATGGTCAAGCTGTGTGTAGCTAATATGTTCAAGTGAATCGGTAATGTCGGAAGGATCAAATACCGCGAGGTATGCACGCATGTTCTCTCCCGGAACCCGGTAGCTGCCCAGCATGAGAATGTTGCCGTTGTTGTCAAAGGTAACGGCATCTCCGTAATAGTCGACATTCACCCACGCGCTGTTTCCACTTTCGACCTGCTGAACAAGTTTCTTAGTAATTCGGCTGGCGGTAATAGTGCCCTTCTTATCCAATATCATCAGCCGTGCGTAGCTATTGACAAGCTCATGAACTTGTGAAGACTCAGGGTTCAGAGCAATGCTGTCGCCGGTGACGATGTAGTGAGATTCGGTTGCTTTAATGTCTTTGATTACGCCCCCGGGAATGATGCGTTCCCATTCTTTCCGCCCGCGGGCGTCTGTTTTGATGATCAGCGCATCGGTGGAGCCATTGGAATGGCGGATCTCGCCGCTGAGAATGAACCCGCCATCGGTGTCCACTTCGGCTGTGCGGCCCACAAAGGGAATGCTGCTACTGTAAAAGTGTACGAACGACACCCGATTGGTCGGAGGTGCATCTTCAAATGTCGTGCAGCTCGCCATCAATCCGGCGCATAGTATCGCAACAATAACTCGTGATCGTAACATATTACCTTGATGCCAGTTTCTTAGGGTTGTACCGGTTTATGACATAGCCAACGGAAAACATCAGCGAATTGATTCGGTTGATACCTTCCACGTATTTGTAATCGAAGACAAGCGCGGGATCGGCATAGGTGTGGGCTCGCGAAGAAACGGGAAATAATCCCATCTTAAAACGGACTTCAGCGATGAGTAAGCCTTTTCCGATCTTTCGCTTCACACCTGCCGAAGCAAGCGCGCCGGAGTTAAAGCGGTTTCGCATATGAGTAAGTGACCGCGTCCCTTCTTCAATACCAGAGCTTCCTTCACGCGTCGACGACAGGGTCATTCTTGACGACATAAGATAGTCGGCGCTTAACCCGAGCGATGCGTAATAGTGTGTTATTTGGCCGGAGTACAGGTTGTATTGCAGCGATACAGGCAACGATACCCATACCTGGCGTTCGGTTGCGGGCGTCACGCGCGCGGTATCACCGCGCTCGGCGCTTTGATCATATTCGTTTTGCCCATTGAAAGCCACAATCTGCAGCATGAACTCGGGGTTGAGTGTAAAGGCGTCCAATTTACCGGTGAAGGGAATCTCCCCCGAAAGCCCCGCAACGAACCCAAATCCGTGACTACCTCGGTTGGTGCCATCGTCGATATAATCTGCGCTCACCACCGACCGCTCCGTGGCTACAGCTGACGTTTTCAGGCCGAGACGGAATACCGGCTCCCGGCGAAAGGTCCGCAGAAGGGCAATAAACTCGGCGGGGTCTACCACTTCGCTCTCTTTGAATTCTGTTTCTGTGCGCAACAGAAGCAGCATCATCTCATCGGCCTTGGCCGGCTCTTCCAGATAGAGATAGGTTAAAGTCAGAAGCTTGTAGGCGGCGACTTTTCCGTCATGACTCAGTTGATCACCCACCAGACAGGGGAGGAGCAGGGGCGGTATATCCTGCAATCGTCCTTGTTCATAGATCGATTGCGCGAGTCGCAGCGTCTGAGCGCATTGTGCTTGCGCGGAGACAACGGATCCAATGAGAATAAATGTTAATAGTAGAGATCTTATCATGCTGAATAATGAATCCTGTGCCTGCCTTATTCGCCCTTAGCGCGCTGGGAAAGTTGTGGCTGACCCTCGATCGCTATCGCGGCTGAACGATGCGGTGGCTACACGGTTTATGGGTTTATGGTCTTTTATATCTGCATAGTTCGTTTGGAGCCTTACGCAAGGGCAAGCCCTTGGGTTACGTCCCTTCTCCCTTACATCGCGATCACTTACACGTTTCTTCGTAAGGAAGGTCGGACCCAACATGATTTGCCCACTCGTCGGCTGTCATATTTCGTTCGAGCAAGTCGCACAAAATTCCTGACATGGTTTTTATTTCGGTCGGCCATGCGTGAATCGTCTGGTCGACTTGACCTATCTTGGTTTCCTTAACGCTCTGGATACCGGCCACGAGTTGTTCATCATCAGGAGTGAACGCCAGATTCCACACCCAGTCGTGGTCACTTAACACAATGGGCTGTCGCCGTAGGTCGTGATAGTTCCAGAGACGCACAGTCCAATCCCAGCTGGCTGTTGCGAGGAACGACCCCTTGTAGTTGAACCGGATGTTAGTGATCCCGGCGGTGTGTCCCGGTAGGGTTCGGGTGATTCTTCCGTTCTCTACGAGGTGAACCTGGCCAGCCGTCGTGCCGACCACGAGTGTCCTCGAGTCGGGCGCATAGCAGATCGCGGATAGTGAAGCATTGGGAATCTGTACTACCGATTCCTGGTAGTTGTTCTCAATGTCCCAGATGAACACCGACCCATTCACTCCCGCGGCTGCAAGTCGCTTACCGTCCGGACTGAGTTTCAACGCGGTTATTTTTTCCTTCACAGCGATAACCTCACGTGCGGTCTTAAGGTCGGAGTACCGTATGCTCCGGCCCGCGTTATCGCGAGCATAGAAACCTTTCCCATCGGGGGTAAAGTGAATATCCCCGATGTCTGACTTGTAACCTCCGATACGGACAGGAGGTGCATTCAGGTTCGTCAGGTCGTACAGCTCTACAAAGTTATTTTCGCGATCGGTCGGATACAATCCACCGGCGGCGAGGAGTTTTTCGTCCGGACTGATGTCAAGGGTAAAGACCAGATACCTTTGGGTGCGGTCTTTATGGTCAACGCGCGCCGGAACGATTTCGCGTGCTTCCCATCGTTCGCCGCTGAAGTTCCACTGAATGATTTTTCCATCACTACCCCCCGAGTAGATGTACTTGTGGTTGTAGCGAGATTCCAATGCCCGCGCAGCGCCTTTTACGTGCCCTTCGAGGCTGCGCGTAAGCGGATGGTCATGGTTTCGCAACGCGTAGAAGAGACCGTTGTAAATGTCGTTGTCATAGGCGTAGCCATCGTGAGCTGTATTGAAGTTATACGCCTGTTGCGCGAGAAGCGCTTGTTGTACGCGATCGCTGTTGAGCTCTTTCGATTTGATCGCCATCGCTTTCCCGATAGAAAGGTAGCGCAGGCGCTGTGACTCTTCGCGCGCGGCAAGAGCACGTTCCTCGCTGGTGCGCGCTTCCTGTTCCCGGCGAAGGGCAAGGTCTGCATTCTGGTTAGCGCGGTCTTTCTGTAACAACGCTTCCTGCTGCGCGGCCTCCGCTTCGAGGCGCCGCTGTTCAGCAACAACCCGGGCCTGCTCCGCGGCGAGTCGGGCCTGCTCCGCGGCTGAGCGCTGTTCCGCCTCAGCTTGCTGTGCGGCCAGGGCGCGTTCGGTGGCGCGTTCGGCTTCGATACGTCGTTCATCGGCCATGCGTCGTTGGTGTTCCGCTTCTTCAAAGTTTTCCTGCGCGATCGACTGTTGAACGAATGCGTAGACAAGGAAGCCCAGCGAAATCACCGTTGCAGTAGCCATGAATAAGGCGGTAATACGTGCATTGCGAAGCTTGCGCTTTTGTTCAAGTTCCTTGACACGCTGTTCCGTCTCCCATTGTTTCCGCGAGTACTCGAGGAATATCATGGTCCGCTCGAAGGCGGGATGGTACCGCTGTCCCCATACCAGAGTCGGCTTGTGTTTTGCCTCCCAGTTGAGGGCGAGCTGAAGATCAGGTGGTCGCCACAATCCGGCTTTTCCGATCTGATACATCGCTGCCGCCTCTGCCAGGCGCATGTACATCTGCACGGCGTCAGCTTCATCGTCGACCCAGTTTTTCAAACGGATCCAGATACGCATGAGACTTTCATGCGAGATATCGATAATAGATTTCCCGGTTAGGGGAACGCCATAGCCAGGGGTAAGCAGGGAGCGACCCGGTTCACGAAACTTCTCGATGACGGCGATAACCTCTTCTTCAGTGACGTTCCCAATGGCGGCAATTTCATTCAGGCGCGTGGGACGGCGTATACCAAAGTTCTCGCCGCGTTTCTCCGTGATCGCCTTGAACATCACCTCGCAGATGCGCTTCTGGTCTTCAGTCAGCTCATCAAAAGCCTCGTTGGCGTGTTGGGAGAGGGCCTCCGACATCGTACCAATAGCCTCGTAATGCTTGAGGTCGAGGGGTTCGTCGTCGTAATCACGATAGCGGAGCCAGTACGACCATGTGCGCATAAGCGCGTGCTGCAGAATGGGAAGCTGGTCGGGGTTGTCTCCGAGATCATTGAGGAGTTGTTGCGTCAGTCGGGGACTGATGGTACCACCGCCTACGGCAACGGGGCCTTCGATTGCTTTCCGCTTCTGTTCGCGGGTCAGCTGCGGAATGAGGTAGTGGCTGTCGTTAATCTTCCGCGTGAGATCCGGAAACTGCGCACAGTCACCAATGAAATCCGATCGCATGGTGATCGCTACGTAGATCGGCGCATCGGGGTAGTTAGACGCTTCAATGAGGAGATTGACAAAAGCGAGGGTTTCGTTGATGGAGTTGGCATCATGACCTTCCTTGAATCGGAAGAGCTCCTCGAACTGGTCAATAAGAATAAGATAGTTGGCGTCTTTCGTCCTGCGGCTTTGCGAAATAGCTTCAACAAGGCCAAGAGAACTACTGCGGAGCAGGGTTGAGAAGATTGTACGCTTGATTCTTTTTTCTTCTACATCCGCATTCCGGTACTCCTCGGTTTGAACCAGAAGTGATTCGGCCAGGTTGTCGATGGGGGAGGCACCGGGCCGACTTACCACTACTTCCCAATCCGGACTTGCGTCAGTGAGAAAACCGCCGTAGAGTATCGGGAGTACGCCGCAGTAGATGAACGATGACTTACCACTTCCTGACGGACCGATTACGCCAACGAACCGGTTTTTCGAAAGCTTCAGCAACACCTCATCGCTTTGTCCTTCCCGACCGAAAAAGAGGTGGCTCTCTTCTATTCTGAAGGGGCGCAACCCCGGGAAAGGGTTGAGATTAACGGATTCCTGAGCGATTGTTTGCGGCATAGACTAGGAGGTAAACTCGTTGAGAAATGATTTCAACGAAGCGGCTGTGCTGTCTTGTGCTGCTTCAATAACCTGTAAGTCCTGTTGACGGAATACTTCGGTATCGATCTGAGCACCGGGCGCGGTGAGAATAGCCTTGCCTATGATAGGCTTTTTCCGCCCGAACCCAGGGGCTTTCAGCAAGTCAAGGGCCTTCATCCTTACCCACTGATCGTTGACTTTTCCCTTATATATAATAGCTGCGTCGAAATTCTTAAGGTTTTCAATGTGCTGTTTGCGCACTTCGAGGAGTTCTCCTTCAAATTGCGGAAGCAGTACCCGGAACCCGGCCTCTTCGAGGACTTGCCGGATAGGTTTTATGTCATTAACATCTACACGGTCGTGCATGAGGTATACCGAGCGTCCGTCGATGTCATCCGTCCCTTTTCTTTCACCGAAGTCGACGAGTTCTTCTCGCATGATATTCTTGAAGTCCTCGAGCGGAGTCTGCAGAATTTCTGCGCCTTCCTGTGCTTCAACATCGCGTTTGATGTTCTCGATGAAGCTCTTCTGCCGTTCACTCGCGTTGTTTAGGTTGGGAGATATCCAGATCAGGCGACCGAATTCCTGATTGTTTTCCCTGGCTTCGGCGCTTTTTTCAGCAGCGAGGCGGTTTTGTAATTCTACGACCGACCGGTCGGAGCCTTCCGGTACCTCGCCATAGGCACTTCCGATGAGGTGTATGGAGAGCTGGCTTTCGGCGAGATCACGGCGAACGCGAACTTCGAGATCTTGTAGTGTACCGGGCAAGGCCTGGTTGGGCAGCACGGTATAGCCATGGCGTTGTAGTTCGCGTTTGATGATATTCCGCTGAACCGAAAGGTCGTGTCCGGTCTCTGCGAGGTAAATGGTTTGGCGTTTGCGCAGCGTGCGCACCGGGGGGCGGTGGCCTCCCTCTTTAATAAGAACGAGGGCGTCATATAGGTCGTAAGCGAGATCGACCATTTTCATCCAGTACTGGCGTTCCGCTTCGCTGCTGAAATAGTCAGTGTATTCGCGGATTTCACCCGAGTCAGGATCGAGTTGATACATATCGTATCCGAGGAGTTCGCGAATGGACTCGGGTTGCTCCTGACTGGTGAGCGGAGTTTTGAAGACTTTGAAGACACGGCTTCGCCATTCAGGCCCGGCAGCATTTGCGAAAGCTTCCAGGCTTTCCAGACAACTCTTCGTATTGGTGAAGTCGGACGAAAGAATCGGAATGAGGATACCCACGTTGTCGAGATTAGGGGCGACGTGATTCTCATAGTCGCTCTTCAACATGATGTGCGCTTTCTCTCCAAGTACCTGGTTGAGCATCAGGCCCAGAAAGCGCCGGAACTGGGAGACCCATCCGGGCGTGTCTTCTCCGCGCGATTCGTTATCCGGGTCTGCAAATACAATCAGTACGTCAATCTCGAAGGCCATATATCTCCAGTCAGTGTTGTAAGGTCAAAGTCTTGTCATGGGTAGTCAGGTTGCGCACCAGCCCCTGTACCAGTTCATGGTTGTTTGCCATAACGAAATACAGGTCGAGCAAGGTTACACGGAAGAGAATTGTTCTTTCCCGCGCCACCAGTGCCTCGGCTTTTAAGAGTGCAGGAGGAGTAAACAACTCTCCATATATAGCACCGCGTTCCATGACGTCGAGTACGCGCTCGTTATCGATAACTTTTACTTCGCCGTGTGCAACGATGAAAATTGCTTTCTGCTCGTCGTGAACGGGAAGAGTGAGTCGTTCCCCTGCAGCCAGTTCAACGGCTGTGATTTTGTCCGCCAATTCAGCCAGATGTACTCCGTGAATATCCCGGAACACCGGAAGTTGACGGATCAGCATCACCATTTCAATCTGGAGGAAGAATCCGTCATCGAGTCCGTCAAGTAGTTGGTTATTCTTGATGGCAGTATCTACAAACCGCCGGTCGCGTAACGGTAGCCTTTCCGTGATGTTGCTGAAAGCCAGGCGGTCCTTCTGGTAGACCACCCAAGCGGCCGTCTCCTGCAGGAGCCGATCGTCGTTGAAGACCTGCGCCACCAATCCGCGGCTCACACGGAAGTCGTTCATATAGGCAGCAGCATGCACGGCGCATACTTTTGTCCAGCGGTTTACCAGATTGTAGTCGCGGTTCAGGAGGTAGTTGATGACCTGAATCGGCGTATAGTGCTCACGTGGAAAGTGGTATTGTAGCAGGCGAAGTTTTTCTTCAACAGGTTTGTCGTCGAGCAGAGGCAGGAGCTTGGGTTTCAATTCCTGGTCAATGAATAGGTCGAGGAGTTCGAGCGCGAAGGCGATGCTTTCGTGGTCACCCGACGAGATGTTTTGGCGAACGAGTTCGACCGATTCAGGATCGTACAGAATTGAGAGGAGCATGAAAATCTGCTCGTGGTTCTGCGTAACTTCTTCTTCCAGTGCTTCGCGGAGGAACTGCATCTCGGGTGTTCGCGGGAGTTCCTGCAAAGCAGCCAGATTCCAGATCGCCTTGCTGATTTCCATTTCGACCAACTCCATCACCATCGTTGCCTCGCGACCCTCGGGGCGGTGGTTGACATAACGCAGGGCGTAGAGTATTTGCCGGACAATTTTTTTGTCCGGGTAGTCGGCTTTCTTCCAGAGGAGGTGCAGAGCTTCATGTCCGCGGATGCCGCCCATGATCTGTACGATGCGGAGCATCACGGTCTCAGACTGCCCTGATTTATGGAAGGCAGCCTCGAGTGCGTTCAGGGCGCGCGGTCCTGCTGCGCGAAGGGCTGCCGCAGCGTGGTGCCCGTACAGCGGCGAGCCAAGCATCTCGATCAATAATGACCAGGTTTCAGGCCGCTGAACCTTCCGCGCTGTTTTGAGGGCCTCAAAACGCACGCGGGAGTCGGGATCCCGAAGTAGTTCCAATAACATAAAGAGTGTGCGCTGATCGGTGTGCTTGACAAGCAGCTTCGCGGCCAGCGTGCGATCGTCCTGACGATGCGACTTACTCAATTTCATCAGCTTGTCAGTCGAGATCGCCAATACGTCGCTGTCTTCCGTTTCCGATGCCGCGAGGCGGGCCAGCGAACGGACGGACTGATTGCCATCGTCATGAGCAATTCCCAACGCTTCGATCCTTTCTTCAGCGAACTTCCGCAGACGAGGGTGATCGTCGGAAGCAATCCTTAAAATAGCGGTTTCGAACAGGGCAGGGTCAAGTTTCTCCATCAGTCGGAGACCGTATATCACTTTTTCCTCGACTTCACTCGAAAGTTGTTTCTGGAGTACAGCGTTTACCGAATATTCGGCAATCGCCGTCGCACCTGAATTCTTGTTTCGCTCAAGCGCATTCTGCAGGGTGCGGCGGTAATTGAAGTGCATCTTGTTGACGACCAGGAACCAAAGGGCAATCAATGGCAACGTGAAAAGGGTGATGTGAATCAGGTTAAAGATTTCGATGCGGGTGATCAGAATGATCATTAGCCCGGCGACGATACTGGCAATAGCGGTGACAATCCCTTCGATCTTTGTCTGAACGTCGATGCGAATATTGCTCTCCAGCGGAAGGAGGTATAGTTTGAAAGTAGGGTTGTCAAGACCTTCCTTCAAGGAGTTGATGAACAGCTTACTTACCGCCACCATCATAAAGAAGAGGACGAAGAAGTTGTCTTGCGGCGAGTATCCGAAGAGAAAGCCAATACCAAGAGCACACGCGGTGAACAGTCCGATCAGCACGGGAGTGACCAGGAGAGAAACCCGCATGCCGTACATGGCGTGGATTCGATCTGTCGCAAATACCTGGAACAGAAATCCGAAGATGACAATGGTACCTTCAAAATACGCAATGAACGATGCCAGCGAGTCGGTATCGAATTGCATCGTGGTAACGTTATAGAAGGAATAATCCACGAAGTCACTGGCCATCATGGAGAAAATGATGAATAGCGACATGTAGACGATATAGCGGTTTCCCAAAAACTCTTTGACGCTGAGCTTCCTGAACTGCGCCTTTTCTTCTGCCAATGTCTTGGCGTGTGATAAGTGTCTGAGCGTGAGATAGCCAAAGAGGCCTATGAAAATGAGAATACTGACGAGGGCCAGACCGTAGAGGGACTGCGTTGATCCGAAGATGCTGATGAGGACCGGTACGGAGAAAAACGCGACGAAGGTCGCCATTAACGCGCCGATGTCGACCAGCCCCACAAGGCGTCGGGCCTGACGAAGCTTAAACAGACGTCCGAAAGAACCCCAGAAGACCAGATAGACGATAAAGGTTAGTGGAAGGATCTGGGTGAAACCGAACGCGTACATCTGCGTGGGATCGCTGAACACAGATTCTCCGAATTCAATAAACGCAGTGATCCCCGCAACCGTGAGCAGGCTGAGCCCCGCAAGGGCAGGGAAGGGAATGCGGTTTTGCAGAAAGGTGTAAACCAGCGTCGCCAGCAATCCGAAAACGCCGGAAACCACAAACGCGACAGGTAGTTCGGTTTCTTCGTCAAAGTGCTCCAGAAACAGCGACTGCGAGGCGACGTTTATAGCGGCGATAAACATTCCCATGCAGAAGCCCATGACGAACAGCACGAATACCCGCTCTACCTCGTCTGGTTCAACATCCAGGAGCCTTAACAGTCTAGCCTTCATTGTATTCGCCTAAAGCCCATAAAATTCGGCTAAAAGACATTAATTTCCTATAACAGCCGCTATTCAAACGTCTAACTGACGCATAACCTGGTGTTTAACAGCCACAAACGTTTACAAGCAGAAACGGCAAATTCCTGCAGCACTTAAAGTGTATAATTATGTGTGTGATGGTAAGTGGCTATTAATGAGATATTTAATGGTTTTTAGTAAAGTAGAGCTTGAGGGTTTGAAAATTGAACTTCCCTTAAGGGAAGTTGTGACTTTAACCGAGAGACTCAATTGCCAAAAGGAAGGAGCAAGGAGCTGTCGCCGTAGCTCAGGAAGCGGTACCCGCCGGCGAGGGCTTCGTCGTAAATCTTCCGCCAGTCTTCGCCGACAAAAGCGGCCACCAACAGAATGAGCGTCGAGCCAGGCTGGTGAAAGTTGGTGATGAGTCCGTCGCATACGCGGAAGGTATAACCGGGACGGATATAGATAGAGGTCTCTCCGGTGAGGACAGTCTTTCCCAGGCGATCCATGTAGCGGGCCACAGCAGCGAAGGCTTCCGTGGCTGAAGGAGCTGTTTTCGTCCGGTACGGCTCCGTCTGATCGATACTGAAATCCGCGTCGGGATCGGTGGTCAATCTCACCCCATACCAGTAAAGACTTTCCAGACTGCGCATCGACGTGGTTCCGACAGCAATGATCTTCCGGTCGCCCCGGAGGAGGTTCTCCAGATTCTCGCGGGAGACGATGACCTGCTCTTCGTGCATGAGATGATCTTCCGGATTATCGGTTTTGATTGGCTGGAAGGTTCCGGCGCTCACGTGCAAAGTGAGGAAGTCATGTTCAATCCCTTTGCTCTTGAGGTCGTCAAAGACGGCAGGAGTAAAATGGAGACCCGCCGTAGGGGCGGCGACGGCTCCGTCGTTTTGTGAATAAATCGTCTGATACCGTTCCCGGTCTGTCGGCTCGGCCTCACGCCTGATATAGGGAGGCAAGGGGGTTGTGCCCAGCGCGGTTATTGCTTCTGCAAATGTTCCGGCGCCGTCCCAATCAAACCTGACCGTCCCCGACTGGCGATCGGTCAGACGGGCGCGGAGCGTAACTCCACCCCCGGTTTGCACCAGGGTCGAGCCATCGTTCCAACGACGCAGGTTGCCGATTGTGCAGTTCCACTCGCACGTGCCCGTGGCGCTCATGGTTTCGATCAGCAAAGACGAGGGAGCAACGGGTGTGAGCAGGAAGATCTCTATCCTTGCACCGCTTTCTTTCCGGAAATGCAGACGAGCGGGAATTACCCGGGTATTGTTGAAAACCAGGAGTGCATTGTCGGGCAGGAGGGCGGACACCTCTTTAAAGGTGTGATGCGAAATTTTCCTTTCTTTGTAGAACAGGAGCTTTGACGTATCCCGCTCGGCGAGCGGATAGTGAGCAATCCGGTCAGGCGGAAGCTGGTATGTGTACTCACTGGTGCGCATGGCTCGCAAACTTACGAATTCAACAGCAGGGAAAAGCTGGTTTTACGATTTACAAGCCACTATCGTCGCAATTTGAACATTCACGCATCATTCTTTAGAAAAGTTTTCAAGTTTGGCTTCCGCGCCCGCACCTCGAGGGGACTCATGCCTGACAAAACATCGTGGTTTATCAAACTCGAAAGTTTGGATCAACCGGGGGTGACGGGCTGGGGCGAGTGTGGTCCGCTGCCCGGTCTCAGCGTCGACGATCGGCCGGACTTTGAAGAGGTTCTGGACCAAACCCTCCGGGAGCTGAGTACGGAGGGACTGACCAGCCTTGATGATATCTATCACCGCGTTCCCCCCGAACTTCCGGCGTTACGGTTCGGTCTGGAAACCGCCTGGTTGGATCTGATGAACGGTGGGAAGCGTGTTGTTTTTGATAACGCCTTTGTTCGCGGCCTACACCTGCCGATCAACGGACTCATCTGGATGGGCGAATTGGATTTTATGATGGAACAGATCGCCCAGAAGGTTTCTGCGGGGTTTCGAACCATCAAGATGAAGGTCGGTGGTTTAGACTTTGAAAGGGAGTGCGAAGTGTTGTCCTACATCCGCCGGCGATATTACCGAGAAGACATAACGTTGCGGTTAGACGCCAACGGTGCGTTCAAACCTGAAGACGCTCTCGCCAGGTTACGTGCCCTGGCTGCTTTTGATATCCACTCGATCGAGCAACCTATCCGGCCGGGGCTGGAAGAGATGGAGGAGGTATGCCGCCAATCACCGATTCCGGTGGCGTTTGACGAAGAGCTTATCGGCATCACCGACAGCGCGCGCATGAAGTCGCTGCTGAAGAAGTTGCGACCTCATTATATAATTTTGAAGCCCAGTCTGCACGGAGGTATTAAAGGTACCCGCGAATGGATCGCTGCAGCCAGTGATCTGAACATCGGGTGGTGGATTACTTCCGCCCTCGAATCGAGTATAGGGTTGAATGCAATCTGCCAACTGACGGCTGAATTCAATCCTGCCATTCCTCAGGGATTGGGGACTGGAATGATCTACACGAATAATTATGAGTCACCTCTGACAGTGGCTGACGGACACATATTCTATGATGAGCGGAAGTCGTGGGGAGAAATCTCCTGACCATCCTGCTCTTTGGGTTTATTCCGAATCAGTCCAGCGTTTGGAGCGCGGTTTTTAACTCGTCGTCAAGGCCGTGTCCGTTAAGAGTGCCCTTTAGTCCTTCAATGAGGAAATTGGGGATACGTTCGTTGTCGCGGATTTTCTTGCGTATTTCGGCGACCATTTCCAATGCCGTTCCTTTGTCGGCGAACTCTTTCTTCTGAATGCTGTCTTCGAGGTTTTGCCAGGGCGCGACTTTTTCGTTTTGGGTTTCGAGTTGGGCAATTGCGCCTACGTGCTGGGCTGTCCGCTGGCCGATACAACTATTATAGGCATCGATAATCTCTGTCAGATCACGGCGGGTAAACTGGCCTTCCTTCACCTTATCGGCCACGTTGGGACAGTCCTCAAGAAACTGACTGATGTATTTCCGAAAGCCGAGATTGGGCACTATCAGGTGAGCGCCGTCGCGCTTTTGAAGCCAAAGGCCGTCAAAGCGCATTTGGTTTTCCATCTGGTAGGCGTATAGTGACAGGTAGCCCGGTTGAAGGAGTTTCATAAACTCATACCCTCTTTCCCCCCGGATTGGGTGAAATACCTCGCCGTCTTTTGCGAAGGCACGAACTTCGGTGATCGAGTAAAGCGTTTTGTCATCAGCCGTGGTGAGTTGAACCTTCTTTTCAGCCCCGAAGAATAGAGGCCGGACATCGCCGCTGAGGGAATCACCTCGCACGGTAATAACGTAATCCTGCGCGGATGCGCACTGGTACGCCATCAGGAGGATGAAAAACAGGAGGATATGGACAATGGTCAATTTCATGAGAGAGTGAGGGCTAGTTGTTTTTGGGGTGTTCGAAAATTACGAAGACAGGACGGAAATCAGAAAATAAAGCGCGATCATGAGTAGCAGAACGCCGTACATAGCGAGGTCTACGCGGACATAGGCTTTGTATTCTTTATATAATTCCCGGATTTTCTTGATCATGGTTAATTTTTTTCGTCTTACTGGCCTGCAAAGGTAACCATTTCCTCGTTTTTCCGTGTGTGCACATTGTTCGCTGCGCGGTTACGGCCGGCGACTGTAAACTTGTAAATTCTTTATGAATCGATTTCCCCTGCTAGCTACATTCCTATTTTCTGCTCTTTTTGTCCAGGCACAGAACAAAGTCACGCTAAACGGTTATGTCCGCGACGCGGCCAATGGTGAAGAATTAATCGGCGTTACGATCTACATACCCTCGCTTCAGTCGGGGACGGTCACGAACGATTACGGATTTTATGCCTTAACCGTCCCTCCCGGATCGTATGAAATACGATTCAGTTACATGGGGTATGAAACCCAGATCAGAACGGTCGAGCTTACGTCGACCACAAGCCTTAACATTGAAATGACTTCTGATGCACAGATCATTCAGGAGATTGTTATTGAAGAGCGGGCGGTTGACGAAAATGTTGTTGCCGTTCAAATGAGTCGTAACACGGTTAATATTAACCAAGTGAAGAAACTACCCGCCCTGTTTGGTGAGGTTGATATCGTGAAGAATATTCAACGGCTGCCCGGTGTCGTGACAGCCGGTGAAGGCACCTCGACGTACTTTGTTCGCGGAGGAAGTGCCGATCAGAACCTTATCCTTATTGATGAGGCTCCCGTCTATGATCCATCGCACCTCTTCGGTCTTTTCTCTGTTTTTAACGCTGATGTCATCAAAGAAGCGGAATTATACAAAGGAGGAATACCGGCACGATTTGGCGGGCGTCTCTCGTCTATTCTTGAGGTCAGAACGAAAGATGGTAACAACCGCGAACTCGATGTAACCGGTGGTATCGGAACGCTGGCCAGCCGCGTGGCTATCGAAGGACCGATCGTTCGTGAGAAAAGCTCGTTTATTGTTTCGGCGCGACGCTCTTATGTGGATTTGTTCTTACGTGCGGCGAATGAAGATAACCTCGTGCATTTTTACGATGTAAACGCCAAAGTCAACTGGAAGTCGAATAACGCCAACCGCTTCTTTGTTGCTTTCTACGCGGGGCGCGATGTTTTCAACTTCGGCGACGATTTCAGCTTCGGATGGGGTAACCGTACAGGGACATTCCGGTGGAATCACTTGTTCAACGACCGACTGTTTTCCAATACTTCTATCATCGCCAGCAACTTCGATTACAAGCTCGAACTGGAGGACGCTGTTCAGGGATTTCGCTGGGTTTCGAACCTGCAGGAGTTCAGCCTCAAACAGGATATGGCCTATTCGATCGACGCCCGGAAGGAGTTGACCTTTGGCTATCACGTCACGGGACGTCGGTTTTCACCGGCCGAGATCGGCCCGAACAGTGAAGGATCAGTCCTGCAAACAGTGAAGATGCAGCCCTTGAATGCCCTTGACCACGCATTATATATAAGCCATCAGCATACGGTTGATCCGAGGTTGACCTTCGACTACGGATTGCGGCTGTCAGTGTTTCAGAATGTGGGTGCCGGCGATGTATACCTGTACGAGGATCCGAAGGATAACGTCAATATTGTTCGGACAGATACACTCCACTATGACAAATGGGAGAACATCAAGACGTACGTCAATGTTGAGCCTCGATTGGCTGCCCGCTATCTGCTGGGCAACGGTCAGTCGTTAAAATTCTCCTACAACCGCATGGTTCAAAATACCCACTTGCTTTCGGCGGCCACTGCGCCTGTGCCGTTTAATACCTGGAATCCGAGCAATTACTACCTGAAACCACAGATTGCAGACCAGGTCGCTGCCGGCTACTTCCGGAATTTCAACAATAACATGTACGAATTCTCTATCGAGGGATATTACAAAGACATCAACAATGTGACCGAGTTTGCGGACAACGCGCAGCTTACTTTCAACCAAGATCTTCCTACTGAGTATCGGCAGGGTGATGCCTGGGCATATGGCGTTGAAGTGCTGATGTTGAAAACCTCCGGAAAGCTGACCGGTATGGCGAGCTATACATGGTCGAAAAGTATGCGGAAGGTGGAGGGCGTAAACCAGGGGCTTGAGTACCCTGCGAATCACGATCGCCGACACGTGCTCAATATTCAAAGCTCCTATGATTTAAATGAAAAGTGGACCCTTGGGGCGTCGTTCACCTATAGCTCGGGACGTCCGCTTACCCTTCCTGCAGGTAAGTATGAGTACGGACACTACCTCCCGGATCATCTTACCGAGCGAAACGGCTATCTGCTTCCTGATTTCCACCGACTGGATCTCTCAGCAACGTTGAATCCGAGAAAAAACGCATCGCGTGCATGGAAGGGGCAATGGGTATTCTCACTTTACAACGCGTATAACCAGAAGAACCCGTTCACCATCTATACGCGAACGCGACAGGACAAGGACGGGAACATCATTGGCGATGGAACCGAAAAGGAAGCGCGTCTTATCTATCTGTTCCCAATCCTCCCTTCGGTTACTTATAATTTTAAATTCTGAGAAAAATGCGATCGACAGCAATATTCACTGTTCTTTTTATTTTGTTGACGTTGGCTGGTTGCGATGAGCCTACCGAGCTCGAACTGCGTCAGACACCTCCTCGGATTGTGATCGAGGCCCTCGTAACAGATCAGCCTGGATACCAGTATGTGAAGGTTACCCGGACCACTGATTTCTATAGCATCGGAAAGACGCCCCGCATCACGGATGCTATCGTTACGATTACGGACGATGACGGTACCACCTATGACTTTGTTCACAATCCCAACGGCGCTACAGATTCATTGGGAATATATCTTCCTGTGTCGCCTCTGACCGGGGTTGTCGGAAAAACCTATAGCCTTCGCGTTGAGGTAGAAGGGGAATTGTATGAGGCTTCCGATAAGTTACTTCCCGTCACGAATATTGACTCACTGAAGTACGCGGAGAACGAGCTTGAAAAGGAGGATCCCGAAGAGGCAGGGAAGTACTACGAACTGTTGTTGTATGCGCGCGAACCACGGAACGAGGCCAATTATTATCTGTTCAAGTACTACAGAAATGATACGCTGATTCACCGTTTCGATACTGATATCTACTTTAGCGACGATGCGCTATTTGGCGAAGTTATTGACGCTTTACCGTCGCCGGTGTTTTTCGGGATGGGCGACCGTGCGAGGTTGGAAGTGTTCAGCTTAACGCGCCGTGGTTTTATCTTTTTCAACGACCTTTACACCGTACTATCCAGTGATACAGGGGGAATGTTCGGTCCTATTCCCGCTCCGCCTCGCAACAATCTCAGCAACGGTGCGCTTGGATTTTTTCAGGTGAGTGCGGTGGTGAAGAAAGAGATAGTTATCGGAGACGGTGAGTAATTCGTCGGAGGAGTTATAGACGGAATCGTGGGAAATGCCCTATTTTAGGGCGGGCGGGAAACTCCCGCCGTCCCGCATAATCGTCACACATGAGAAAAACGTTTCTGTGTTCGCTGCTCTCTCTGACAATTTTTTCATCTGCTGCGCAGGTTGTTCTTCAGAATAATCCTCCGTCGTTGCGATGGCACCAGGTAACCACACCCAACTTCCGGGTTCTCTATACTGACGGGTTTGAGCAGCAGGCACAACGTGTGGCCAATTCTCTCGAGCATGTTCGCGAAGAGGGAGCCGAATCGCTGGGCCCGGCGCCTCGGCGCACCTCCGTGATATTGCAGAATCACTCGTCTGTCTCCAATGGATTCGCATCCATACTTCCGCGGCGCATGGAGTTTTATGGGATGCCCACACAGGATTACAACTTTTTGGGGACGAACGACTGGCTGGACATGCTTACAGTGCACGAGTACCGGCACATGGTCCAGTACCGGCATGCTACCCGCGGCTTTAACAAAGCGATTCAGTACCTCTTTGGAAATATCTCACTCGCGGGAATGGCACAGGTTGCTGCACCCTCATGGTTCTGGGAGGGTGATGCGGTGGTGGCTGAGACGGCACTAACACCGAGCGGCCGCGGCGATATCCCTCATTTCGGTCTGCTCATGCGCACCAACCTGTTGGAAGGGCGCAAATTCAATTATCACAAGCAGTACCTGCGGTCATATAAACATAATATACCCGATCATTATGAATTGGGTTATCACATGGTGAGTTACCTCCGGGAAAGGACCGGTGATTCTCAAGTGTGGTCGCGTATAACAGCACGCTCATGGAGCGTGCCCTTCATTCCATTTGCTTTCTCGAACGCCATCCGTAAAGAGACGGGGATGTATGTGACTGACTTGTATAACGACATGGCGGATAATCTTGCCAGGCGGTGGGAAAACCAGGTTTCCGCTTTGACCTTGACATCCTTTATTCGTGTTCCCACTGACAGGAGGAAAGGTTATACGGACTATCTCTATCCGCAGCCACTGCCTGACGGATCTGTGCTGGCATTGAAAAGTGGTATTGGCGATGTGGCTCAGTTTGTGTTGCTGCGCAACGGTGAGGAGCGTGTCTTCATCCCGGGGCAACGCAGTGAGACAGGCATGTTATCGGCGGCTGGCGATCTGGTGGTCTGGAATGAGTTCGGGTTTGATCCGCGTTGGCAGGTAAGAAATTATTCACAGGTGAAGACTTACAACCTGTCGACAGGGAAACATAAACGGGTGGGAAAGAAGCGCAGTCGCTTTGCAGGAGCGGCGATAACTGCAAAGGGTGATCGTATCGTCACCATTGAGACCGATATCACCTATAAGACGTCCGTTGTGGTTCTTGACGCGACCACCGGAGAAGAAGTAAAGCGTTTTGATAATCCGTCGAACGACTTTTTCTCAATGCCGCGATGGTCGGAAGACGGTAGCACCGTTGTGGTGCTTAGAACTACGCGTGAGGGAAGAACAGTAACGCTGATTGACTATGATAGCGGATCAATGCGGGATGTGATCCCCATTTCCAAAGAGAACATCGGGTACCCGGTGCTACACGGCGACTACTTACTTTTTAATTCTCCGAAATCAGGGATTGACAATATTTATGCACTTGACCTGAAGTCAGGTAGTCGATTTCAGGTAACAAGCAGTCGGCTGGGGGCTTACAACCCCGCGGTTTCCGCTGACGGGCGAACGTTGTTTTACAACGATCAGAGCCGTGATGGGATGGATGTGGTACGAACACGTTTTGACCCGGCGCTATGGAAGCCAGACACAGTATCGATGACGCGACCGTTTCTGTCACGTCACCTTACGGAGCAGGAGGGGAGCCCCGATATTTTTGCGAATGTTCCGGAACGGGTTTATCCGGTTTCGCGCTATCGAAAGGCATCGGGGATATTCAATCCGTACAGCTGGGGCGTTGCCATCGAGGATGATCTGAGCGAAGCGAGCATCGGTCTCGTTTCAACCGATATTCTTAGCACTACCTCCCTTCGGCTTGGATACTATTTTGATATCAAGGAGCGGTCGTCTGTTTACCGCGGATCGGTAAGTTATCAGGGGTGGTTTCCGATACTCGACGTTTCGGCATCGGTGGGCAATCGAAAGGTCAATGAAGGTTCAGCAGTTTTCTATGACACGTTGGTCAATCCCGTGGTCACCGATGAGCGCGATATTGTCTTCAAGTGGAAGGAGAAAAACGTGCAGGCCGGATTCCGTATTCCCCTGAACACGACGACATCGCGGTACCACGGGAATGTTACGTTTGGAAGTTCGATTGGCCTTACCGAAGTGCGCGACTTCAGCAATAACATCGGGGAGGGGGGACGCCTTGTTCCACGCGGTGACAAGCTCGCCTATTTTTTCCGGGATTACGTTGACAACGGCAAGCTGATTTACCATCACGGCCAGATAACAGCATACCGACTCCTGAAGCGAAGTCGCCGTGATATTTACAGCCGTTGGGGACAGCAGGTTGAACTACAATCGTTTGCAACCCCCTTCGGCGGTGATTTTGACGGACAGCAATTGTCGGCCTTTGGCGTTTTCTTTTTTCCGGGGTTTGCCCGCCATCATTCGTTATGGACCTACGGTGCGTGGCAGGAGACAAAATTGGAGCAGGCCCGCAATAATTATGTCTTCCGCAATCAGGTGCCGACCCCTCGGGGCATGGCTGTATCGATTTTTCAGCAGTTCTATTCTTTTTCGGCGAATTACACCCTGCCGCTTTGGTATCCCGATATTGCGATCGGTCCGCTGGTGAATATCCAACGTTTGCGGGCCAACGTTTTCTATGATTATGCACAAGGGCGAAGTCCTTCTCTCGGTTCGTCCCGGGTGTACTCGTCCGCTGGAATTGAAGCGAAGCTCGATATCAATCTCATGCGATTTCTGCCACAATTTGACGTTGGCTTGCGGTATGTACGTGGCATCGAACCTGCCACAAGCAAGTGGGAATTGTTGATTGGCACGTTTAATTTCTAAATTGCGCCCCGGGTTAAAAAGACCTTGAAAATCCATTCCGATAGCCTATTTTTGGAGGCTTGATACCGAAAGGAGCTTCAACGCGCCGCGAAAAAATTGTAAAACATTAATCGAGAAATGGCAGAAATCGTACGCATGCCCAAAATGAGCGATACCATGACCGAAGGGGTTATCGCCAAATGGCATAAACAAGTAGGAGACACCGTGAAGTCGGGTGAATTGATGGCTGAAATCGAAACCGACAAGGCCACCATGGACTATGAATCGTTCAACACCGGTACGGTGCTTTATCTGGGAGCCAAAGAAGGAGAGGCAGTGCAGGTAAACGATATCCTTGCTATAGTAGGCGAAAAGGGAGAAGACTACAGGGCATTGCTGGAAGGCGCCACCTCCGAATCCGGCGGGAAGGCGAAGAGCTCGGAAGCGCCGGCCAAAGAAGAAAAAGAAGTTGCGACTGCGACGGATATCGACACCTCCGGTATCAAGGCGGAGATCGTGTTGATGCCCAAAATGAGCGATACGATGACGGAAGGGGTCATCGCTGCGTGGCATAAAAAGGTAGGAGATTCGGTGAAGTCCGGCGAGTTGCTCGCAGAAATTGAAACCGATAAGGCTACCATGGAGTACGAATCGTACAATACCGGAACGCTCCTTCATATCGGAGCTGACGCCGGGAAGGCCGTGGCGGTCAACGATGTGCTTGCCATCATTGGAGAAAAGGACGCTGACTGGAAAACCTTGCTGAAAGCGCATGAAGCTCAGCAGTCAGGCGGACAACAGAAAGCGCCTGAGGCAAAGGCGGCAGAGACCTCTGCCTCGCAAGAGGAGAAAGAGGAAGTAAGCACGGCTCATGGAACTAACGGTCGTATCAAAGCATCGCCGCTGGCGAAGCGATTGGCGCGTGAACGCGGAATCGATCTTTCCAAAATCCAGGGTACGGGCGATCAGGGACGCATCACCAAATCGGATGTAGAGAATTATAAAGCTCCGGCTGCAACTCCTGCGAAGGAAGGAAAGAGCGCTGCCCCCGTCGTGTTGCCGCGTGTGGTAGGAGAAGAAAGCTTTGAGGAAATTAATGTTTCCCAGATGCGCAAGACAATCGCGCGTCGCCTTTCCGAAAGCAAGTTCTCGGCACCTCACTTCTATGTCACCATGGAAATCAACATGGACAAAGCCGTAGAAGCGCGCAAGAGTATAAATGAACTCAGCCCTGTTAAGGTGTCGTTCAATGATATTGTTATCAAGGCAGTGGCCGCTGCGCTGCGTCAGCACCCCGACATCAACGTGTCGTGGCTGGGAGATAAGATTCGCAAGAACCATCATATCCATATTGGTGTCGCCGTGGCGGTTAACGAAGGTCTTCTGGTGCCCGTGGTTCGCTTCGCTGACAGCAAGTCACTGTCGCATATCGCGGCAGAGGTGAAAGATCTCGCTCAGCGGGCGCATGACAAGAAGCTTCAGCCCGCCGACTGGGAGGGAAGCACTTTCACGGTGTCTAACCTCGGTATGTTTGGCGTCGAGGAGTTTACCGCGATTATCAACCCGCCGGATGCGTGTATTCTCGCTGTGGGGGGCATCAAAGAGACACCGGTGGTGAAAAATGGCCAGGTCGTACCGGGCAACGTAATGAAAGTTACTTTGTCGTCCGACCACAGGGCAGTCGACGGAGCATTGGCAGCTGCCTTCCTCAAGACCCTTAAGGGATTGCTGGAAGACCCTGTTCGCATCCTGATCTGATCGGCACGATAATTACTTCCTTTCAGGAAAACTCAATAATCTCCCTGTGCAATCCGTCTATGACATTGCACAGGGAATTTTTTATTCCAACCTAGTTGTAACCGCATGGAAAAGATACACGCAACAACCATTCTTGCCGTCATTCATAACGGCTCCGTAGCTATTGCCGGCGACGGCCAGGCCACGATGGGTAATTACGTGGCCAAGAGTAATGTGAAGAAGATTCGTCGCCTCCATGACGGGAAGGTACTGACCGGATTCGCCGGATCTACTGCCGACGCGTTCACGCTGCTTGAACGCTTCGAAGAGAAGCTGAACAGCTATGGCGGAAACATGAAACGCGCTGCTATAGAGCTGGCGAAAGATTGGCGCATGGATCGGTTTCTGCGTCGCCTCGAAGCGATGCTCATTTGCGCCAACAGCGAAGAACTGTTACTGCTGTCGGGCAACGGAGATGTGCTCGAGCCCGACAATCAAATCGCGGCGATTGGGTCGGGAGCAATGTACGCGCAGTCGGCCGCCCTGGCGCTGAAGAAACACGCTCCTCATCTTTCGGCCGAAGAGATTGTCCGCGAAAGCATGCACATCGCAGCGGATATCTGTATCTATACCAATCACAATCTGGTGGTCGAAAAGCTGTAAGGGATGACCTTCCCTTTAGACTGACGGCTTGCTGGAAGGCGGACGCCGGCGATACCGGCGTTTTCGTCGGGCTGCCTGTTGCTTTACTTCCTTGACGGCAGGTGTCTGTTCCGTAGGATCCCGTCGGTTTTCTCTTTCGTCGACATCGCCCAGAAGTACTACGAAGGGCTTAAGGTGGCGAGAATACGAAAGGACGATCTTGATAATTCCAATCGCAGGAACCGCCAGGATCATCCCGGCTATTCCCAACATTTTTCCACCGAGTAGCAAGGCGATGATAGCGGCAAGGGCATTGATACTTACCTTCGACCCGGTGATACGCGGTGTGATGAAGTTACCCTCAAGAAACTGCACGACCGCGAAAACGCCCACAACCCCTACGGCATACCAGGCACTGTCTTTTGTGATGAGCGCCATCAATACGGGGAGCGCCGCGCCGATGAAGATACCGATATAGGGAATGATGGTCAGAATGCCGGAGAGGATTCCGAAGAAAATAGCGTGCTTGATTCCCAGCAGAAGTAACCCCGTTGTATTCAATACGGAGACAATGAGTGTTACAAGAAGCAGTCCCGTAATATAGCCCTGCGCTACGCCTTCAACTTCCTTTCGCCACACAAGTTCTTCGTCGCTGTCCGTTGTCAGGCTCGTAAAAAAAGTCATGAATTTATCGCGGTATATCAGGATCAGAAACATGTAGATCGGGATCTGAACCAGTGTAGCCAGCGTGTTGCCTGTGGTAACGAGAAAAGCGCCGAGATATACACTGACTGACTTCAGGGCGTCCTGGACCAGTTGATTTAGTTCGGTCTGGCCGATGTTGAGACGCTCCCACATCACACCCTTGATATCGTTTACAAAGCGCGCAGCGCGTTGTTGAAGGTTAGGAAGGTCGTTCACCAGCCCTATGACCTGATTGATGAGTAACCAGATCAGGAAGAGGAGAAGTATTGTTCCGCCCACTACAACCAGCGTGACCGCAAGGGTAGAACTGACATGTCGTTCGAGCCGGTTAACGACAGGCAGCGACACGGTAGCGAGAAAGGCGGCAAATGCCAGGGGTATAACAATATCCCGGCAGAGAATTACGGTGTAGATGCTCAGGGCAATAATTACCATGAGCTTGAACATGTAGTCGAGGCGGTTCCAGGAGGTGGTGGCCATAATCAGGTATTTTCAATCGCGTCCAGAATAATGGCGCACGATTCGCGTATTTCGTCGTCGGTGATAGTAAGCGGAGGGGCAATCCGGAAGCTGTAGGGGTGCGACAAAAACCAATAGCATATCACGCCGTTCTCCTTGCATCTGTTCACGATCGCCGACACCTTGTCGGCGGATTCGAAATCTACCGCAAATAGCATTCCCTTTCGGCGAATCTCGCTGACGGAGGGGTGCTGAAGCAGGCTTTCAATAAGCTGGCCTTTCCGTTCAACCTGCCCGATGAGGTCGTCGTCGAGCAGGACTTCCAATGTTGCCACCGCAGCGGCGCAACTAACGGGGTTACCGCCAAATGTTGTGATGTGGCCGAGCATCGGGTCGTGCGTGAACAATTCCATATGCTTTCGGTCGGAAATAAACGCCCCCAGGGGTAGCCCTCCGCCGAAGGCTTTTCCAATCGTGAGAATGTCTGGCACGATTCCGAAGTGTTCAAAGGCAAAGAGTTTCCCGGTCCGGCCCATTCCGCTTTGGATCTCGTCGAGGATCAGAATCGTGCCAGTCGCATCGCAGCGCGACCGGAGGGCTGACATATAATCAGGAGATGGGATTCGTACTCCGGCGTCGCCTTGTATGGTCTCCATGATGACACAAGCAGTACGCTCCGTGATCTGTTCGAGGTCATCTTTTTCATTAAAACGGATAAAACGTACATCGGGGAGTAGGGGACGAAAGGCTCGTTTTTTCGTCTCGTTACCTGACACGCTGAGGGCGCCGTGGGTGCTACCGTGGTACGAGCCGCGGAAGGATATGATCTCCGTTCGTCCCGTGATCCGCTTGGCCAGCTTGAGAGCTCCCTCGTTGGCTTCCGCACCGGAGTTGACAAAGTAGCAGCAGTTGAGTTGGGAAGGGAGCAGTGACGTGATCTTGTCGGCGAGTTGGTTAACGCTCGATTGGATGTACTCGCCATAAACCATGACATGCAGGTGTTTGTCGACCTGTTCGTGTATGGCTTCGATAACCCGGGGATGACGGTGTCCTACCACGCTGACGCCGATTCCGGAAATCAGGTCTGCATACCGCTTTCCATCGGGACCGTAAAGGTATATCCCCTCTGCTTTCTCAATTGAAATCAGGAAGGGAGACGGCGAAGTAGGGGCGAGTTTCTGCAGGAACGTATTCCGGTCGAAGTTCATTCAGCAAAGCTAATGAATCACCCGAAATACAATACACGGGGACAAGGAATGCCCACCTGGTAAATAGCATCGCAGAAATCGGAGAGAAGCTGGTTCAGAAGTTGACTGAAACCGAGGCGAGAATACCGACAACAACGGCAAGGAAGAGGACAACGACCTGGCGCGTCCATTTGGCTTTGCGCGCGCGGGAGGAAGTTCCGTAAGCGATTCTGTTCATGGGTGGATGGGTTTTGGGAATAGGGACCAAAGATCACTACAGAAATGGTCGGTTGCCATCAAAATCCGACAAAAACCCTACATCCGTGATATTTCCCCCCTTGAAGCGACGGACTGGACTTTGTTGGCGACCAACCAGTTATGTATACGGTTTGACAGCCCGTGGTAACCAGTGGTCATCGCCTCGCAGTTTGCTGACAGTAGCGCTGGCTGAGGGAGGAGGCTTCGGAGGAACCGAGTTTCCCGGCCGTGAAGAGGTCTTCGCAGATGCCCGTGCGCTCGCGTGCGCTGATTTTTGCGACGGCGCGGAGGTAATATCCTTCGCTGTTCTGGGGTCGGAGGAAGATGGCCCAATTGCAGTCGGTGATGGCGTCTGAAAGATGACCGGTTTTCATGTTTGCGAGCGCGCGCCCCCTGAAGATGTTGTAGTATATATCGGGCACGTCGGAAGGGTTCATGACGATTTGAAAGGCGCTGCCGTAGACATGGGTGAGGTTTTGTTTAAAGAGGCGCTTACCCAGCGTATAGTATTGAAGTGCTTCCTCGGGGTTATCGAGTTTCTCGAGGTTGATCGTTGCTATTTTATAGACGAGCCCCAGATTGCCGGGCTGTTGATTGTGCAGGTGTTTCAGAGCTTCGATCGACTCGCGGTAATTGCCCAGATAGTACTGGCACATCGACATGTTTTCGAGGGTCTCGAATCGGACAGGATTCTCGTAGTTTTTCAGAACGAGGTAGTGGGAAATCGCTGAGCGGAAGTCTTGTTGGGCGAATTCATAATCGGCTTTCTTTCGCAGCGCCCCGACCAGGCTGTCGCGTACGAACCCGAACCGGAAGTCGAGGGGGTCTTTTTCTTCGAGCGTGCGGATCAGGGTGAACGCGTCGTCAAACTTACCCTGGCCAAAGAGTCCGTTGACCTGTTTGAGTTGCATGCTGTTCGACCGCCATTTTTCCATCTGTTGTTCACGGACGTAGTAGTGGGCCGTGTGAATCACAGCGAAGCAAAATCCCGCGATGATGAGAAATACGAGGAAGGCAAGCCCCTGAATCTTGAAATAGTTTTTGTCGAGGCGGTAATAGTAGTTTTGATCCCGCTGCTGGCGCCATTGTTGATATCTCCGACGTCTGACTTCACGCCAGTGTGCTTCTTCGACTTCGTCGGTGATGATGTAGAATCGGGCGTCGTAACGGGAGCGTTTGACAGGATCGGAGAGCGTTCGGTAGGCTTCGTTGAGGTTCTTGAACGTCTCCTCCGCCTCGCGGTTTCCCGGGTTCCGGTCGGGGTGGTAGCGCATGGCTAGTTTCTTGAACGCAGACTTGATCTGCGCCTGACTGGCTGTACGACTCACACCCAAGGCTTCGTAGAAATCCTGCATGCAACCTCCCTTGTTCGGTTATAAAACGAAGAAATTGCAGTATTCGCCTGCAAAATTTACAGGAAAGCGTAAATCTTCATGCCGAAAACGAAAAAAGGCCGCTAAAAAGCGGCCTTCGGGAAAAAAAATGTTATTGATTACTTCTTGGCGACTTCCAGCACCAAGTCGACGAGTTTGTTGGAGTAGCCCCACTCGTTGTCGTACCAGGCTACGACCTTAACGAAGTTGTCGTTGAGCGCGATACCCGCCTCAGCATCGAATATGGCCGTTCTCGGATCGCCGATGAAGTCCTGTGATACAACGGCATCTTCCGTATAGCCGAGAATTCCTTTCAGCTCGCCCTCAGAGGCGTCCTTCATTGCCTTCTTGATGTCTTCGTAAGTTGCTTTTTTCTCAAGGCGCACGGTCAGGTCGACGACGGATACGTCAGCCACGGGTACGCGGAACGACATACCGGTGAGTCTGCCTTTCAGTTGCGGAATTACCAGGGCTACAGCTTTTGCAGCTCCGGTAGAAGAGGGGATGATATTCTGGTATGCGCCACGACCGCCGCGCCAGTCTTTTACAGAAGGACCATCGACTGTCTTCTGCGTAGCGGTTACCGCGTGGATGGTGCTCATCAGACCTTCAACAATTCCGAACTTGTCGTTCAGGACCTTGGCTACAGGAGCGATACAGTTGGTCGTACAAGAAGCGTTCGAAACGATCGTGTGCTCTTTGGTAAGTTCTTTATGATTTACCCCAAGGACGAACGTCGGGGTGTCATCCTTGGCGGGGGCTGACATGACGACTTTGCGGGCGCCTGCGGTGATGTGTTTCTGTGCGAGTTCCTTGGTGAGGAAAAGACCGGTTGATTCGATGACGATCTCAGCACCTACTTCATTCCATTTCAGGTTTGCCGGATCTTTCTCAGCGGTTACGCGAATGGTTTTTCCATTAACGATGAGGTTCCCGTCTTTGGCTTCCACGGTACCGTTGAACCTGCCGTGCGTCGAATCGTACTTTAGCATATACGCCATATACTCGGGGTCAACAAGGTCGTTGATACCGACAATCTCCAGGTCGTTGCGCGTAAGGGCAGCTCTGAACGCAAGACGGCCAATGCGGCCAAATCCGTTAATACCTACTTTCGTCATGTTCGTTTTTTTTTAAGTCGTTGATACTCTGCCCGTCGGCAGAAGTGAGGGTGCAAAAATAAAAGTCCCTGCCAGTAAAACCAATATAAACGGAAAAGGGTTTTGTGAAAAAAAGCGGGTGTATGTTTGCAAAAACAATAGGGGAATATATCTTTGCACCACTTTTAGAGGATGGTCCGTTCGTCTAGGGGTTAGGACACCAGATTTTCATTCTGGTAACAGGGGTTCGATTCCCCTACGGACTACGAAAAACACCCTTTTCACTGTTGTGGAAAGGGTTTTTTCGTTTTAGGCCGAGTCTCCGCATCAATTTTCTTAGTTTAAAGCGTCCATTAACTACCCGCGGTAATGCGTTCTTTGTGGCTGAAATGAGCTACAACGGTTGGCCTATTCGCTGTATCCGCCCTTTTAGAAGAGATTACCTCATCCGTTAATAAACTGTCTAATTAAACCCTACTGGCAATGAGACTCCTTCCTATTTTTCTTGTGAAAACGTTTTCTGTGCTCTTCTTGTGTTCTTCCCCGGCGGCAGCACAACAGACGGAACTCGATTCGCTGAAAGAAAAGATTTTGAAAATGGATGTGGCCATCAACGCCTTACATCACAACATGGTCAACGCTCACAAGCAATTCAGGACAGGGACAGCCCTCATTATTTCCGGCACCGTCCTGTCGGTCGTGGGCTTTCTCATGACAAAGGATACTCCTGAAAACGCTGCCAAGAGTCCGGGCGCCTTTGTCTACATCGGGGGAGGGATGACGCTGGCGGGCGGTATTATACAGCTGGATTCTCATAAATGGTTTGGCAGAGGGGGAAGGATGAAGAAAAAACGAGAGTAAACGCGAACGAGCCAAAGGCATGACTCTTTTCGAAGATTTCTGCTAACGCATTTGGGGAAATAAAATATAAGACGGCTATGGACAAGAATCGTGAAGAGGAGAACAGGGGCTACGGAGCCAATTTCGGCAAAGGTGCGCGACCCTATGGTGAGGACTACGGCGAAGATAGTGGCGATGATTCCAATGCGCAGTCACGGCACGACACTCGCAACCGACGACAAAGCGGCGGTCCCGCAGATTATCGGCGGGGAAGACAAGATTGGTTGATGGACGATGCCGGGTTCGACTACGGTATGTCCCGTACGGGCAGTTACTCAAGGGTAGGCGGCTTTCACTTCAGCGAACTTGGCGTCGAAGATGACCGGACCAACACTGCTGAGCGGAGGCGTGGATACTCGAGCGACCACGACAGAGGCACCCCCCATTACAGCCGCAACCGCGGGAATGCGGGTGAGCGCGGCTTCATGGATCGCGGGTATAGCGAAGAGGACATTCCCACCTACCGGCACCGTTACAGAAGCAGTAACTACCCCGACACATACCGGAGCGCTATGGGCGGATACATGAGTGAGTTTGTAGGTGACGACGCCGGGCGCTCCATGCCTGGACAGATGGGACGCGGCTCCCACCGCGGCAAGGGCCCGCGCAATTACAAGCGTTCCGACGAGCGTATCCGCGAAGAAGTCAACGATCGATTGACCGACGATCCGTTCGTCGATTGCTCGAACGTCGAAGTGAGTGTCCAACAGGGCGAAGTCGTTCTGACCGGCTCCGTTGTTGATAAGACCGCCAAGAGGAGAGTAGAAGATATCGCCGGATCAGTGCGAGGAGTGAGAGATGTTGAGAACCGCTTACGACGGGGCGGTTCGTGAATCGCAAGCCCGTCCCTCCCGCCACGGCGGGCAAGCGTCCCTCGTACTTCGTCCCTCGT
>CAZHIQ010000001.1:0-158758 GCA_964532595.1 uncultured Roseivirgaceae bacterium | reverse complement strand
CAAGCCCGTCCCTCCCGCCACGGCGGGCAAGCGTCCCTCGTACTTCGTCCCTCGTCCCTCGTCCTTCGTACTTCGTACTTTCTACCGCCTGGCTCCGGTCTTCTCACTCCACCTTACATACGCCTCGTGCAGTTCTTTAACTACGTGCGGATAATCGGCGGCGAGGTCGTTTTCTTCGGCGCGGTCGCGGGAGAGATCGTATAGCGCCCACTGACCGTCACCCTCGTGTTTCCTGGCTACCAGTTTCCACCGGCCTTTCATTACCGCCTTGTTTCCCATGTGCTCCCAGAAAAGAAACTCTTGTGCCTTGCGGTCGTCGCCCCTTAGTAAGGGGGCAAGAGTGATGCCTTCGAGGGGGACAATAGAGTTGCCGTTGTAAGAGTCGGGATATCGGGCACCGGCCAGGTCAATTGCGGTGGCCATTACGTCAATGATATGTCCGGGATAGCGTACAATAGCACCTGGATTTTTGATGACCTGCGGCCATGATACTATCAACGGTGTAGCTATTCCTCCTTCATGCATCCACATTTTGTAATAGCGGAACGGAGTGTTGCTCAAATGCGCCCATCCTCGGCCGTACGATTGAAATGATTCTACGCCGCCCGGTGGTAGCCCGTTCTGTCGGTAATCTTCCCCCTCCAATCCCCCTTCGGCTGTTGCACCGTTGTCTGATAAGAAGAGTATCAGTGTATTCTCCAGTTTGCCGATGTCGCGAAGCTTTTCGAGTACTTTACCGATTCCCTGATCCATCCGATCGAGTTGGGCAGCGTAAATTTCCATCTTGAGTTCAAACTCTTCCTTGTTCTCAATTTCACGCCATGAAGGAATCAGGGGATCTTTGGCTGTTAATGGCATCGACTCGTCGGCGATACCCATAGCGACCATTCTTCGGTAGCGCTCGTGCCGAAGTTCGTCCCAGCCACGACTGAACTTCCCTTTATAGCGCATGATGTCTTCCGGGAGTGCGTGCAGAGGATAGTGGGGCGCTGTGTACGCGATATAAAGGAAGAAGGGCTGCTGTTGGTCGCGTTGATTCTCCAACGTCTCAACGGCGTGGTCAGTTATCGCATCCGTCATGTAGAAGTTTTCGGGAGGAGGCAAGTATGGTGTATTTCCCCGAGCGAAGTTTTGCTTGATTTCATTTTTTCCTTTTCGGATATCGAAGTAGTTGGCGGCACCGCTGATCAGACCGAAGTAGTCGTTGAAGCCGCGATCGAGTGGCCAGTAGGGGCGCACTTCTCCCACATGCCACTTTCCTGACATGGCTGTATAGTAACCTGCCTCACGAAGGACTTCCGCCAGCGTTACGGTGTTGCGGCTCAGGAATCCCTGATAGGGACCTTCTTCACCTGAAGGTGACCGGCTTATCATACCTCCTATGCCGGCTTGGTGGGGATAGACACCGGTAAGCAGGGACGCGCGGGTAGGGCAACACCTTCCTGCGTTATAGAAGTTCGTAAACCGAAGTCCGTTCCGGGCGAGGGCGTCGAGATTGGGGGTTTCAATTTCTCCGCCGTAACACCCGAGATCGGAATAGCCCATGTCATCAGCCATGATCAGGATGATGTTCGGCCGGGCAGGTTGTGCCCAAGTGTCGTGATTGGCGGTCATCCAAAAGGCGATTGCCAGACCAAGTACCACAACTTTCTTCATTACGTTCGTTATTTGTTCCTGACTTCAAAGGGAGCATTAGCCGCATTTGTCTTTGGAAGCCATGATGCGAGCTCCGTTTTTATTTGATGGTATTCGGGTTTATTCGCCAGGTTATGCCATTCGTTTGGATCGGTGCTATGGTCGTAGAGCTCTTCGGTACCATCGAAGTACTGGATATAGCGCCAGCGCTCGCTGCGAACTGCATGGTTGCCCATCCCTTGGGTCGTGAGAGCAGGATACTTCCATTCGGAGGTTGGGACTTTTATTAAGGGAACAAGACTACGCCCTTCGAGGCGATGATGTTGGGGCAATCCGCACAGCTCAAGGAGGGTAGGGTACAAGTCGACGAGACTGACCGTACGCTCGCAGATGCTGCCCGTCGAAGAAGAAGGAAGGCGTATGATAAAGGGCACCCGCGTCGATTCTTCCCAGAGAGTAAATTTTCGCCAGGCCTCCTTCTCTCCCAGGTGCCATCCGTGATCGCTAAGCAAGACAACAATGGTGTTGTCGCGATGCGGACTTTTTTCAAGTGCATCGAGCAGACGCCCAACCTGTCCATCTACGAATGTGATACTGGCGCTGTAAGCGCGTATTGCATCTTTCCATAGACCTCTTTTCACGACAAATTCGTGATCGCCGCGATCTCGGGCGATGAGTTGACCTTGCAGGGGTACGTCATCGAGATCGTTATCCCTGTGTAAAGGAAGAGTAACGGATTCGGGGGGATACATGGCGAAGTACTTCTCCGGCACGTACCATGGCAGATGTGGCTTGTACAGTCCGACCGCCAGGAAGAAGGGTTTGTCAAACGTTTGGTCGAGGTAGTCTATCGCGCTTTGCGCTGTTTTGAAGTCGGCCATGTCTTCGTCACCCATAGCCATAGGCATCCAATCGAAGCTGTCTTTCTTTCCATTAACAGGACGTGATTCGGGCTCCGGCGATCGGACGAATGGAATGAATTCGTCCCATGCATTGAGGTCGTTGTAGGGAAGGTGAAATATTTTTCCGATGCCGGTGGTGCGATATCCTTGCGCCGAAAAGTATTCCGGAAGGGTGATTGCGTCGGGCATAGCCGGTCGCCAGGGTTGCTTATTCCAGTAAACTCCGGAAGTCGATGGAAGGATACCGGTGAGTATGCTTGCGCGCGATGGATTACACGCGGGGGCGTTGGCATAAGCGCGCGTGAACCGAACTCCCTGACGGGCAAGTCGATCAATGTTCGGTGTGAGGATGTTGGGATGCCCCCCGAATCCGCCCCAATCGTTAAGGTCGTCGACAAAGATCAACATAACGTTCGGACGTGTATCCTGTGCTATAGCGACATTCGCGAACAAGAATGCGAGAACGACGGTAAATCGCATGGTGTCCTGTTATCGGTTGAGGATTTCGTTCATCGCCTTTTGAAGTCGCGCCTTTGCCTGTCGGGCCCGTGCGTCGAGTTGTTCATCGGTCAGGGGATTCTTTTCTTCGCGGTCGCGCGCGAGATGAATGAACTTTCCGGAGGTATAGAGTTTCCATTCCTTGTCGTGAATCCATGTTGCCGGAATTCGGTCCTTACCGCGTTTGGGATCATAAGCACAGAATACGTATTCCCGCGTGGGAGCATCGTTTACGCTGCGAAGTTGCGGGTAGAAGCTTGTCCCGTCAGTGAAGAAATCGCGCGGAAGGGCTGCCTCCGCAATGTCACAAAGGGTGGGCACGAAATCGGTAAAGTCGATCAGATTGGGATTAACGGTTCCAGGCTGGATGGTTTCCTTCCAGTAGGCGATCATGGGAACATGGGTGGCATTATCGGTGTGACCGCTCTTGCCACCCTGAACTTTACGTCCGTTCTGTATCGAGACAACGTCTTTGTCCGTACCATTATCACCGATGAAGAGAATCAGCGTGTTTTCGCTGATTCCAAGTTGTTCCACTTTGTCAATGATTCCTCCGACAATCTTGTCCATGTATGTGATCATATCGCTGAAGTACTTTGGATCATTGATTCCGGGATCGTGGTTTTCGTAGTCGGCATGGCCGGGCACAGGCTGAAACGGATCATGCACGAGTACCATGGGGTAGTATAGAAAGAAGGTTGTATCGCGATGACGGGTTATAAAGTCATTCGCAAACCTGGCGAAAACATCGGGACCGTACTGTCCCTTGAGCTCCTCTGTCTTGTTTCCGCGGAAAGTAATGACTGGATCTTTATAGCGTGAGAGTCGTTCTTCCACCTGCCACAGGCAGTAATCGTCGAAGCCCGCTTCAAAGGGATAGCTTCCGCGGCGATTTCCCGCATCGGCCTGTTCTTTCTCCAGACCTAATAGTTGCCACTTGCCAGTTATGCCGGTCACATAGCCCGCATTCTTCAACAAATGCGCGAAGGTTAGTTCAGCAGGGTCAAGCAATCCGAAGCCGATATAGTTCCGAAAGTTGTATTTACCGGTCATGAGCTGAACACGCGAGGGAGTGCATAGAGGGGTAGCGTGCGCGTTATCAAATCGCATGCCTTTGGATGCCATTTCGTTGAGTCGTGGTGTTCGGTAGGAAGTTCCTCCGTAAGTCTGCAGCGTTTCATAACCGAGGTCGTCGGCCATGATGAGGATGATATTGGGTTTCCTGGTTTGTCCCAGAATGTCTGCAGCTGGTGCTGTCAGACAAGCGCATATAAGGAATACAATTCGGTATTTTTGCATGATCAATAGTTCAAAAGTGATTCGAGATTGCACACGAACACCTGTCGCTGACCATTGGGAACTCCGTTGAAACAAATCTTTTTAAAGTCTCTGCTCCACACAGGGTGAGGGTCCAGCTTGAGGTGGCTGCCGCCATCTTCCGTTTTGTAGTTGCTTCTTCCGGCTTTCATAGCGATATCGGTGAAGATTGTGCATAGCTGCAACTCGCGATCTGCCGTCAGATCGATCAATCGAATGGGGACTTCGCCGTTCTCACTTCCGGCCCACGACTGATGTGGGTAGGCGTCGGTGACGATGTAACGGTTGGAGCCATCTATACTGGGATGGCCGCTGCCCTGAAGCGTGTGACTAAGCACGGTTCTTTGCGATCCATCGTGCTTTATCTTGCAGAACCTCATGATGTTGTCGCCTTCCCACGAGGGCACGAGATTCATGACGATGTCGTCTCCATTAGGATGCCAGTTGGGATGATTCCCCATCCCTATAGGACCTTTGAATTCCCATACATCCCGCGTGATAATCTCACGCAGGTTGTTTGTCGATAGATCAAGCGTAAAGAGCGAGGAGTTGCGGCCTTTGTTGCCAGGGATCAGACACCGGACCACCTGCATGATACGGGTAGCCTGAGGGTTAAACTTCGAGTGAAAGAAGTAGAAAACTCCGTTCTGGTATTTGTCGCGATCAGTAATCGCTTTGCGGATATCGCCATACGAAAACAGCAATTCCTTTTTGTTTGTGGTGAGATCGGTATGCCACAACCCGTCGCGATTTTCTTGTGAAGCGTGAGCGTATACCGGGAAGCCGTCGGCGGTGTCGGGGATCCCATACCCGTATTGTGTGGCGTTGAGGAGTTCGAGTCGCGATCCGATAATTTCTTTCCCACTTCTGGCGACGTCGTATTTTGGCCCTGCGTAGGCTGTCGTCTCTCCTGTATCAATGTTGATTCGGACGCAGACCGCTACATGGTTGATAACGTCATTGCTGTAAATGTAGGTATCGTCGTTGCCCCACTGCACATGCGTTCCCAGTTGGAAGGACCATGCTTGTGTGCGGTAAACAGTGCGAATGGTCTGGTTGTCGAGGTCGATGATGCAGATGTCGGCTACATCGCCCAGGACAGGTTTCCGGTTCTCATAGGGAACACGTGTGATGGCGAGTAGCCGTCCCGATGGGCTCCAGGGGCACACGTCAAAGAAGGTATGAAGGTAAGCACCATCGTTTGGAGTGATTTTGTAGACAGGTGCGGCGGTTTTTCCGGAGCGATAAGGCTCGAAGGAATAGGTGCGACCACGTTTTTGAAAGAAGTCGTTGCGCACGGCGGAAAAGGAGGGACTTGCCAGAAGGCTGGCAAGTCCGCCCGCCGTGAACGTAAGGAATTGCTTTCTGTTCACTTCAGGTATTTGTCAATCCCAACCCGGGTTTTGTTTCAACGACGGATTAATGTCACGTGCTGCGCGGGGGATCGGCATCAAGCGGAACTTTGGATCTTCGACTACGATCGTCGTAGAAGGACCGAAGTCATCGAACCCGAATCCTGAGCTATCTTCCACGCGTTTTTTCGCCCAGGCGAAGTGACGCTGGCTGTCGAACCACCCGTGCCCTTCCAGAACGAGTTCTTTTCTACGCTCGACGAAGAGCGAGTCTTTGAATAAGCTGTAGTCGAGACCTTCGATAAGGTCATCAAGGCCAGCTCGGTTACGGACTGCGTTGATGGCGTCGTAGGCATCTTCATTCGGTCCGTTATTGATCTCGTTCAAAGCCTCGGCATACATAAGCAGGACATCTGCGTGGCGCAGAACAACGAAGTTGTTTGGATCTTGGTTATTGAGATCGGGCTTTAGCAGTTTGTAGAAGCCGGGGACATTACCGCGGAACCCACTGCCGTTTATATTGTCAGGATCGTAGACGACAAGCTGGCCGTTGACCACATAGGAGGTCACGAAGGTAATCTCTTTACGAATGTCATGTGCGGCGAACGATTGAAAGAAGGGCAACTCTGCCTGCATCGTTCCTCCTTCTGATTTTGTTAGCGGTGAGTTAAACGGCGCTACCCGGTCGGAGAGGTGTGCGCCGAAGCCGGGACGCGCCATGTTTTGGATATCGAAGATAACCTCTTCGTTATTCTCATTGTTCAACGCAGTACCGAATCCCCAAAGGTCACTGAACTCGTCGAGCAACCGATGATAGCCTCCGGTGATGACGGGAGTGAGGTAGTCTATAGCTTTTTGGAAGTCGCCGGGTTGAGCAATTCTCAAGGCTTCAGGTACCTGATTAGTCGCGTTCATGGTTCCTCGTGTAAGATACACTTTGCCCATCAATGTTTGTGCAGCTTCCTTGCTCGCCCTGCCGATGTCTGCTCCAGTTATTTCGACGCGGGCCGGTAGATGATCGATGGCGAACGTCAGGTCTTCAATGATGAAGTCATAAATTTCGGACGCAGGATCGCGAGGCACCATTCCCGCGTCGCTCAAGCCACGCGCCGCACGTTTCTTAAGGGGAAGGTCGCCGAAAAACCTCACCATATTGAAATACGTCAGGGCCCGGATAAATCGCGCCTCGGCGATGATTCGATTCTTAAGCTCTTCTTCCATGTCAATGTCCACCACGTTATCAACTACCGCCGCCGCGGTGTTAATTGTCCTGTAGGCGGCGGTATAATAGGTGAGGATGTCATCATGCGTTTCGCCCCAAAGGTATTCATCGAGTTGGGGGTTTTCAGCGGTCAGCGTTTCGCCGTGAGTACCCACTGCCTCGGTAGGAAGCTCTACCATCAACAAAAAGTGATCATTCGCATAATTTTCCTTCATCGCACTGTAGGCACCGTTGAGTGCCGCAAGGGCATCGCCTTTGTTCTTGTAGAAGTTGGCCGGGCCGATAAAATCGCTAGGGTCTTCATCCAGCACGCCGATGCATGAAGTTAGAAGACCGGCTATCATCAGTATTTTCAGACTTAGTTTCATGGCGTTGTAATTAGAATGAGACATTCAGGCCGAGCAGGTACGTGCGATCGAGAGGATACGAACCCCAGTCAATGTTACGGTTGACGTTGTTCTGGCCACGACTGTTAACCTCCGGGTTGTATCCGGTGTAGTTGGTGATCGTGAACAGGTTGCGCCCGGTGAAGTAGAATTTTAGATTGTTAATGTGTTTCGACTTGAGCGGAACAGTATACCCCAGCGTGACTGCCTTGAGACGAAGGTGTGATCCGTCTTCGACAACAGTGCTGTTCATTTCGTTTGCAGGCACCGCTTGTCCACCCGGACCGAATTTGGGAAACTTCGCGTCGGGATTCTCAGGAGTCCATCGCTCTGTAAACCGGCGCTTCGTGTTGTTGACTTTGAGGGCAAGATTTTCGAATCGGATAAGGTTGATGTTTAACACATCCATACCTTCAACGCCTTGAAAGAAGACATTCAGACTGAAGTTCTTGTAGGAAAAGTTGTTGCTCCAGCCATAGATGAAGTCGGGATAGGGATTGCCGAGTACCATCCGATCGTCAGCACCTATTTTACCGTCGTCGTCTACATCTACGAACTTGTAGTCACCGATTTCGCCTCCCGGTTTATATGCTTCCAGGTCGGCCTCGTCGCGGATTACTCCTGCGACTTTCCATCCATAGTACGCACCGAGCGGATACCCCTCCTGAACGAGCGTAGCACTGATGAACTTGACGGGGAGCTCAGCTCCGAAGAAGCGGTCGCTTTCTCCGAGATCGATAACTTTATTTCTATTAGCCGAGATATTGAAGTTCGTTTCCCACTTGAAGGCACGGTCTAAGACCTTTCCATTGATTCCGAGTTCGATCCCTTTATTCTGGACTGACCCGGAATTCTTCAACGCCCGCGTGAAGCCCGAACTGATCGGAAGGGTGATCTCTAGCAGGAGATCGTCCGTGTTTTTGATATAGTAGTCCATAGTCATGGAGACTCGGTTGTCGAACAAACCCACATCGAGACCGACATCAAATTGCCGTGTCGTTTCCCATTTGAGGTCAGGATTGCCAAGGCTGTTAGGAACGAACCCAATGACCGGGGAGCCATTGAAGCTATAGCGTACGTCGTCGAGCCCGGCGAGAGAACGATAGCTACCGATCTCCGCATTTCCCGTGACACCGTAGCTCAGGCGCAGTTTCAGATCACTGAAAGTACGGCTGTTGGCCAGGAACGCTTCGTCCGAGATCCGCCATGCAAAAGCCGCCGATGGGAAGAACCCCCATTTGTTACCGGTGCCGAATTTGGATGAGCCATCCATCCGACCCGTTGCAGTGAAGAGATATCGGTCGTGGAAAATGTAGTTAACACGGCCTACCCACGAGACGATATCCGAACGTTGTTCGCTAGCGTTGATGCTTGGGCCTCCTTCACGATTACCAGTTTCGATACCTGCATTTTGCATAATATCGGTAATGAAGTTGATGTTGACCATCGAGTGCGACTTATACATTTCGTTCTGCCATGTATAAGCGAAGGTCAGATCTAAGTCGTGGATGTTACCGAACGACCTGGTATAGCGAAGCACGTTCTCATTGAGGAAAGAAGTCTTCTCGGAGTATCCTGTGCGTGCGTAACCGCCTTCGTTTTTGACGCCGCCGTAATAGGTGTTTCGGGTGAAGTACACTTCGCGGTGACTTTTGACTACATCCGTTCCGAAGCTGACATTGAAGGTCAATCCGTCGAGAATCTTGTATTCGCCGAAGATGTTTCCAATGACGCGGTCAGAGATCATTTCATCGAAGTAGTCGGTCGTGAGAGCCACCGGGTTGTCGTTGTCGCGTGGTGCCAATCGGGTGCTGTAATTGTCAGCGTAGTTCGCAAAAACGTAGTTGCCGTCCGGATCCCTTACCGGAAGAATGGGAAGCATGGATAGCGCCGCACCTATAATTCCATTGGAGGGACTATTCTCTCCGTTGGTGACGATAGCGTTGGTTACTGATCGGTTAATGCTGAGGTTGTTGCCAATCTTGAACCGGTCGTTGATACGTTTGTCGAGATTAACGCGGAACGAGTATCTTTTGAAGCCCGAGTTCTTCACAATACCTTCCTGGTCGTAGTAGTTGCCGGAGAGTGCGTACTGCATGCTCTCGTCTCCGCCGAGCAGGCTGATCTGATGGTTTTGCACCGGTGCACGCTGGAAGATCAGATCCTGCCAGTCGGTGTCGTTGTTCTCCCAGGACTCAGGAGAAGGGAGGTAGGGCGCATGGCCTTTTCGTTCAGCAAGTTCGTTTACCGATGTGGCGAACTCTTCCGCATTCATCATTTCATAGCGCTTGGCCACCTCCTGGATACCGTAGTAGCTTTCGTAGGTAATGGTGGGGCGACCTGGCTTGCCGCGCTTGGTGGTAATGATCACGACGCCATTGGCACCGCGGGCTCCGTAGATTGCTGTCGCGGAGGCGTCTTTCAATACTTCAATTGATTCGATATCGTTCGGGTTAATCGAGGCCAGGGGATTGGGAGGAACTCCTTCATCGACTGTGCTGGGAAGCATGCTCGCATCATTGTATACGGGGAACCCATCGATTACATACAACGGTTCATTTCCTGCATTTATCGAAGTACCGCCGCGTACCCTGAGGGTGATACCGCCTCCCGGTGCTGACGAGGCTTGAGTTACGTGTACGCCGGCAACCTTACCCTGGATGCCTTGCTCAAGCGAAGTGATGGGTACCTCTTTCAGTTGATCGCCCGATACCGATCCGATAGAACCTGTGAGATCGCGCTTGTTTACTGTTCCATATCCAACAACAACCACTTCTTCGAGCGCTTTGACATCGGGAGACATCGTGACGTTGAGTACGCTTCGGTTGCCTACTGATACTTCCTGCGTCTCATACCCAATGAAAGAAAAGATGAGTACCACATTCTCGTTCTCGATATCGAGCACATATTTTCCATTAACATCTGTCGCGGTACCTATGCTTGTTCCCTTGATGAGCACGTTAACGCCGGGAAGCGGCTCTGCTTTTTCATTGACAACCTGTCCCTGGATGCGGAAGAGGGCCGGAATGTCAAGAATTGTGAGAGATGGCGACGATTCCATCCTGGCGTTCTGCGCTGATTCAGGTATGGAAAAGGAGGTTGTAGCTTCCGAGGCGGAAGAAGTTGTCTTTAGAACAATCTGCTTTCCCGAGATGGAGTATGAAACACCCGATCCTTTGAAGAGCTGCTGGAGCACGCTGTCGAGAGGCTGTCGGTCAGCGCTCAGCGAGACTTTTCGATTCGTATCTATCTGACTTGAGAGATAGAAGAACTTGAGATCCGTTTGTCGCTCGATTTTGACGAGAGCGACCTTCAACGGCTCGTTAAGTATCCGGATGGAGACCTGAATTTCGGACGCAGGTCGTCCGGCCTGGAGCGGATTCTGGAACAGGAGCAGAACGGCAAGAGTGATGCTGCACATTTTTCGCTGCGTTAGTAGGGTTCCAAAAAATGGGAGGGTCCATTTCTTGAGGGAAATGTTTTTCATACATTCGTGAATGAAAGGTGAAACTTTGGTTTTTCCTGGAGAGTCCGCGCGCCGGTAGATCTTTGGCGAGAGTTGCCGGTCGCGGATTTTGTCTATCAGGTCTCACGTAGGTGGTCGTCTGTAGCTGTTTTTCATTGTTTAGGGTTAAGGTTCACAAATTTTCCCCTGAATAATGACTTCACCGTCGTTAACGGTATAGCGCATACCTGTCAGGGCGTGCAGCAGTGCCATCGTCTCAGAAAGAGTTTCTTTGTCAATGCGGGCGGTGAGGCGGCAGTCGAGGTTGCTTTTTTCCTGTACCCGTATCTGAACGCCGTACCATCGTTCCAGTGTTTTCAGCACGTCGTAGACCTGATCATCTTCGAAAACCAGGCTTCCGTTCGTCCACGAGGCATACCGGTTTGCGTCCACTTCATGGAGTTCGATATCGTTCGATTCGTGGTTGAAGACTGCTTGTTGATTGGGTTCCAATTCAATGGTTTTGCCGTTTCGGTTGTCTACCGTTTCGATGACGACTTTTCCCCGAACCAGGGTAGTGGAAATAGTTCGATCATCCGGATATGACTTGATATTGAAGGCAGTACCCAGTACACGGATGGTGATATCGTCGGCGTGAACCAGGAATGGGCGTGAGGGGTCTTCTACGACATCGAAGTAGGCTTCCCCTTCGAGGAATACCTCCCGGGTTTTTCCGAACGAGCCAGGGTAGAGGAGACGGCTTTGGGCGTTCAGCCAGACCTTCGTTCCGTCGGGGAGTACGGTCAGTACGATTTGACCGTTTGAGGAGGTGACTTCCTCCTGCACCGACGAGGTGCTGGTGATAGTCGGACGCATTTCCAGGGGTATCAGCAGCCACGCGATGACGCACATTGCGATCAGCGAGACCGAAGCTGCGACGCCGAGTTGCCACACCGAGCTGTTTTGTTTCCTTTGCACTGGACTAAATTCAGTTATCCGTTCGCGGGTTCGTCCCAGCAGTGCCTCAACGTCAATTCCGGCGTTGGTGTCGCTGGCGGAGTCCCAATGTTTGCGCATTAGTGCGCGGACGATGCGTTCATTGGCGGGGGTCTCAAGCCATCGGTTTATGGCTTCTACCTCCGCTTCCGTACATCGCCCTTCAATAAATTTCTCTAGCAGTGAGTTAGTTATTTCTGGCATGTGCAGATCTTTATATAATAAGGTCTACACGCGGGCGGGGCCGGACCCCTAGTCGGAAAGAAAAAAAATCAGTAAAGCAGGAAGGTGGCGGCAATGACGCCGGAGATAAGCTTTTTTCTGAGATATCGCAGGGCCTCTGTCATCTGGGCTTCGACCGTTTTTACGGATATCCGCAGTTTCTCGGCGGTTTGCTGATAGGTCAGATTCTCTTCCTTAACCAATTGGAAGATCATCTTGCGTCGCGGCGGGAGTTCGGATATAGCTGAGTGGACGATTTCGTTGAGGTTGTTATAGTTGACCGTCTCTTCGGTTTGATTGCCCGAATGGTGGCTCGATCCTTTCCATTCCTTCCGACCTTTCTGGTCGTTTCGGATTTTACGGAGACGGTTAAGAACGAGGCGATAGGCTATAGTGAAAAGAAATCCGCTAAAGGAGTAGTCAGTATCGATGCATTGCCGGGCTTCCCATACACGCATGAAGGTTTCCTGCACCACTTCTTCCGCTTCCTCGCGCGACTTCAGATACCGGTAGCTGAAGTTATAGATCTTCGGAGCGTAGTCCCGAAAAAGGGCGTCAAACGCGTTTTCATTGCCTTGTTTCAGCAGTTCAACAACGAATTTTTCTTGCGTAATATCGACGCCGGGCGATTTCATTGGGTTGGGCTTATAGACCAATGTAGTGAAGAATGAGGAAAATAGAAAGGCGAGTTTGAAGTTGGGGTTACGGCGTGAATCCGTCGGCGTCGCACCTCCACATACAACCGGAACCAGGACCGATCACTCGTCATTGAATTCCCTCAAGTGTTCCCATAGCCCCACAATCCAGTGTTACGTCGAGCGGGTCAACGGGTCTGCGGAAGGTTCCCTTTCCGTAGCTGATGCTCGGATCGTTATACACCGCCATCATAAACTTCTCCCAAATCGGACGCGCGGTTCTTCCGCCAGCGCCGAAAACCCAGGAAGGGAAATGAATGCGAGGCTCGTCGCCTCCGACCCATACGCCGCACACGAGGTTGTTCGTAATTCCGATATACCACCCATCGGAGGCGTTGTCGGTTGTGCCGGTTTTACCTCCCACTTCATTGTTTAGCTTGAGGAAGGGATGTATCCCTTGTGAGGTTCCTCCCGGCTCTTCAACTCCGCCACGCAACATATAAACCATTTTGTATGCTGTTTTTTCGTCCATCACCTGACGTGTCTTGGGTATGAAGCTCTCGATTACATTTCCGTGCTTATCCTCAATCCGTGTAATCATAAAGGGCTCGGTGTAGATGCCCAGATTGACAAAGCTTGCGTACGCCGCCACCATATCATACAGTGTCACCTCGCTCGTTCCGAGACTGAGTGAGGGCACTGGCGCGAGCGGTGTCCTGATTCCCAGACGGCGTGCAAATTCGGCGACATTCGCCGGACGCACGAGATCAATCAACTGTGCGCTGATGGTGTTCTTTGACAATGCAAGAGCGCGTCGCAGGGTCAATGGCTCACCGGTTCCCAAATCACCTTCTGCATTGCGAGGTTGCCATGTAGTGCCGTCTGACAGTGTGATGATGGGAGAGACGTCCTGAAGGACATGGCACGGAGAATAGCCATCCTCAATGGCTTTTCCGTACACGAAGGGTTTGAATACCGAACCCGGTTGCCGCCTGGCGGCGCGCACATGATCGTACTTGAAATACTTGTGACTTATACCTCCTACCCACGCCTTCACTTCACCGGTCTGCGGGTCCATCGCCATGACACCCGATTGCAGCATTCGATTATAGTAGCGAAGAGAATCCATTGGACTGAAGAGCGTATCGCGCTCACCTTCCCAGGAGAATACGGTCATGCGACGCTTGGTGTTGAGAACAATATCTATCGAGTCGGGGTAGTGGGCATAGCGCTGTACAAGTTTCCGGTAACGCAGCAGACGCGTCATCTTCTGCTCGATAAAGTCAGCGATTTCGTACCCTCCGTCATCGACCCATGGTTCGCTTTCCCGGTTACTCCATTGATCTTCAAACTCCTTCTGTAACCGCGCCATGTGTTCGCGCATCGCCTGTTCGGCATATCGCTGCATACGACTGTCGATCGTGGTGTGAATTTTCAGGCCAGATTCCCGCAGGTCGTATCCCTTCTCCCGACACCACTGATCAAGCTGTCGTTCCAGCATGGTTTGAAAATATGGTGCAAGACCTGTGTTGTGGTTTTCGACGCTGTAATCAAGCGCGAGAGGAAGCGATGTAAGTGAGTCGTAGGCATTTCGGGAGCTGATATAGCCGTATTTGTACAGCTTGTGTATGACCTGATTGCGCTTACGCAGCGCGTTGTCCGGGTGGTAATAGGGATTGAAAACTGAAGGATTCTGGAGAAGGCCAACAAGCATAGCCGACTCCTGAAGGCTTAGGTCGCGAGGCTGCTTGTTAAAATAGGTTTCAGCGGCCACTTTGATACCATACGCGTTGCTGCCGAAGAAACTCGTGTTAAGGTACATCGTGATGATCTCTTCCTTGGTGAAGTTCTGTTCAAGCTGAATGGAGATGATCCACTCCTTCGACTTCTGAACGAGCCTTCGCGGAAGCGGCCCCAAACGGGCCAGGCGACCCTCCAGCTGAGGGTTGAGTGTGTAGAGGTTTTTGGCGAGTTGTTGAGTGATGGTGCTCCCTCCTCCGGCGTTTCGAAAAGTGATGAGTCCCCAGAGTACCCGTCCGTAAGCCCAGAGATCCATTCCCGCGTGACTGTAATAGCGGTGGTCTTCGGATAAAATCAGTGTAGAGACCAGCACGGGAGCAAGATCCTGATACCGAACCTGGCTGCGGTTGTACCGAAAGTATCGCCCCATCGATACGCCGTCGGATGAGATAAGTTCGGAAGAAAGGTCGTTCTCCGGGTTTTCGATGGCGTGATACTCTGGCATGGGCCCGAAGAGACCGAACAAGTCGATGCGTACAATAAAGATGTACAAGGGGGGAAGCGTGATCGCCAGGATAAAGCCAATCCAGATGATGCGTTTGGCGCGGGAAATCCATCCGCGTCGCGGCGTCTCTTTAACGGGTTCGTCTTTCTTACTTTTCTTGCCTTTGCGAACGGGCGCGCGCTTCATAGGCGTGTTGCAATTAGCCAACTATTCCGCAAAGATAGAAAATACAGGCGGTCGACGCCTCACGATTGTCCCGGCTGCGTTTCCATCCCGCTTCGGCGGGCACGCGATTCACGATTGGCGATTCGCGCCTCACGTCTACATCACGGATACCTCGAGGTTTCTCTTGAGGTTCTTCAGTCCGGTGTAAATGAACTTACAGGCCGACTGGTAATTAACCCCCATGATATGCGCAATTTCTTCGTTGGTGAAGTTGTGATAGTAGCGAAGGTTGATGGCTTCCCGCTGTCGGGCGGGGAGGGTGGATATAAGCTCCCGCAGATTGGCGGCCTGGGCGGATTGAACTTCAAGGGCTATCAGATCGTGTTCATAGGAGGACTCCGTCATTGATTCACAATCTTCGGTGAGTTCATCCAGTAAAAAGACTCCTCCGGATTTCAGGTTACGGACAATCTTGTAACGCAAAGCCTTGAACAGATAGAAGCGCACGGACGTTGTCTCGCTCACCGTCTCCCGTCCGTTCCAGAGTTCTACAAAAAGATCCTGAATGCTGTCTTCGATTATCCTGCGGTCGGTCGTGACCTTATACCCATAGTTGAGAAGGTCGCGGATATGCTCGCGGTAAATGCACTCAAAAGCTTCCCGACTGCCTTTTTTGAAGGCACGCCAATTCCGGTCATTTTGCGGGACGTGAGGCATCTAGGTTTCGGTTTACGATAGTTAATGTACGCAGGAAAAATGGACGATCAAAGGATTTTGGGAATTACGAATTACGAGTTACGAATGCGGTACTGCGCCTTCCGGGCGGAGCCCCGCGGGACTCGGTTCGATGGGCCAGGTCTGGCACTTCGACAGATCAAAAAAAAATCTTCCTCCGAATGGATTAAAACCCGTCTTCCCGTGCATTAGTATATAAGAGCCTCTTTAAACGAATGGACTACACACAATACAACGTAGAAGATCTTGCGGCGGATGAGAGCTTCGTCGCCTGGGCGCATCGCAGCGACCCGGAGGCCGTACGGTTTTGGGAGGCGTTTATGGAACAGCATCCCGAGATGGTTGTGCGGATTCATCAGGCACGGGTACTCGTGTTGAATCTTAAGAACGTACAGGAAAAGCGCTTTTCCGAACACTATATTAATACGTTGTGGGCACGAATTGAGGAAGAGATCCCACCTGTGCCCCAAAAACCGAAGAAGAGCCGTTTGGCCTGGGCGGTAGTGCCGCTGGTGCTGGCGGGTTTGGCCGTCTTTATATATACATCGTTTAATATCACCTCGCTGGCCGAAGACACCTTCGCGCTTACTGACATTATCGATGATGGAATGGTCGAGGAAGTAAACCTTTCGGAGGGCCCCTTGCGTGTGTTCCTGGCCGATGGCAGTACCGTCATACTTGAACCCAACAGCCGGCTGCGCTACAGCAAGAAGTTTGTTGAGGGAGCGAGCCGCGAAGTCTTCTTGTCGGGAGTTGCTTTCTTCGATGTCGCCCGAAATCCCGCACAGCCCTTTTTGGTCCATACTGATGATGTGGTCACACGGGTACTGGGGACCAGTTTTCGGGTGGAAGCCCCGGCAAACGGAAGTGAGGTCATCGTCGCAGTAAAGACAGGCCGCGTTTCCGTCTATTCGCGAAAGGCTGATCCTGCTCACCAATCTTCGTCAGGAGCCGTAATCCTGGCTGCAAATCAACAGGTGACTTACCGCCGCGAGGATGATGCCTTTGGCAAGTCGCTGGTGCCGGAGCCCGAAATTGTCAAGCCGGCGATACGCGTTAATCAATTCAATTTTGAAAATACGGCCATCTCCGAGGTATTCCGTGTGCTTGAAGAAGCGTACGGAGTCGAAATCATCTTTGATGAGGAGGTCATGGCGAACTGCTTTGTTACTGCCCCGCTAGGGTCCGAGTCGCTTTTTGAAAAGCTCCGGATCATTTGCCGCGCAATTGGTGCACGGTACGAGACGATCGATGCAAGTGTTGTGATTACAAGCACCGGTTGTTAATCTGATAGTGCTGGTTCAACAAAAATCATGAACGATATGACATAAACAACTACTCAAAAAAAAATCGGTGATGCGCTAACACCACCGATCTCTTTTCGCACCCTTCACAATGACCTTTGCTGCAACGGGGGACATTGTGCCGGGGTGTTTTGTCGGATTACAAACAAAACATGGCTAATTTATGAAAAAACCACGTACCCTGGTTGGTTTGATCTATGCGTTTATGAAATTCTCGATGTTGCAAATTTTATTGGCAATCATGTTCACAGGTCTCGTCCTGGGGGCCTCCGAGGATTCATACGGTCAAACCGTACTTGACGAAGTTATCTCCCTTCGTGTGGAGAACCGGAAGGTGAAACACATTCTGGATGAGATCGAAGCCTCAATCGAAACTAAATTTGCTTACAACCCACAATCGATTCCGATCGGTGAAAAGGTCTCCCTGGTTGTGGAAAACAGCAAACTGGCCGATGTTCTTGACCGGCTTCTTACGCCGCTCAATGTCGCTTTTGAGGTTTCAGGCGATTACATCATTCTCAGTCGGCGCCAACTCGGCCTGCTGGAGTCCAACCTCAGCGGCCCGCTCCAGAGCACCCGCGTTTCAGGCGTAGTGACGGATGTCAATGCCGATCCGCTGCCGGGCGCCAATATTCTGATCAAGGGAACCTCAGTAGGAACGACAACGGACGCGGATGGTCGGTATAGCATTGATGTACCGAGTGGTGACGCTGTGCTCATCTTTTCTTTTATTGGTTACCTGAGCCAGGAAGTTCCGGTCGGCCATCGCTCGACAATCGATATCTCTCTTTCACCCGATGTCCAATCGCTCGACGAAGTTGTCGTGGTGGGCTATGGTGAGATGAAGAAAAGCGACCTCACCGGCGCGGTGAGCTCGGTGTCCAATGCCGACATTATCCGTACGGCTCCGATTCAGGCCGCCGGCGCCATGCAAGGTCAGGTTGCGGGTGTCAATATCCTCAAGACCAATGGCAAGCCGGGTGATGACTTTGCAATCGACATTCGGGGTATCAACTCCATTGGAAAAGGAAACGAGCCCCTTGTTGTGATCGACGGAGTCATGGGCGGTTCGCTGAACGCACTTAACCCTGCGGACATCGAGAAAATCGATGTCTTGAAGGATGCCTCAGCGACAGCGATCTACGGCTCGCGTGGTGCCAACGGTGTAATTATCGTTACGACGCGCAAGGGTAGAGCCGGCAAGAATGTCATTTCTTACGATGGCTACGCGGGTATCCGCAAGCCGACGAATCTGCCCGACATGATGGACGGTCCCCAGTTCGTTGCCTATGTGGAAGAAGCGATCAAGAACGGTTCAAACCGTTACTTCGATGCCAAGGAGTTGGAGAATATCGCAAATAACAAGTATACCGACTGGATCGACCTTCTGCTCGAAGACGGATTCCAGACAAGCCACAACGTATCTCTCTCAGGGGGCAATGAAAACTCTACCTATTTCTTCTCAGGCGGATACCTGAGCGAAGAAGGGAACGTTCCTGGTGAGAAGTTTGAACGATTTACGTTAAAGGCAAATGTTGACGGCAAAGTGAACGACTGGATTAAGGCCGGTGTCTCTACTTACTTCTCATACAGTCTGCAAGATCAGGGATCCAACGAAGCGCTTCGTGGTGCCTATCGGGTACGTCCTACCGGCGACGCGTTTGACGAGAATGGTGAGTTGCTCTTCTGGCCGACCACCAGCGACAGTCAGACTCCGAACCCACTCTTCGATCCCAAGAATGTAAAGGATGAGTACCGTAATTACAGGTTGTTCGGTAACGTTTATCTCGAGCTCAACCCGGTAAAGAATCTCAAGTTCCGCACGGTGTTCTCGCCTTACATCGAGACAATTCGCAACGGTAAGTTTGCAGGAAGAATGTCAAAAGCAAATACGGGAACGCAAAACCCGAATGCACGGTATATCACAGATTTCCGGCTTTCGTATACCCTTGACAACATCCTCTCGTACGATTTGAACCAGGGCGACCATGCCTTTACCGGTATCCTCGGAAACAGTATCGTAGTGAACCGGAACGAGGGCGCCTCGCAGGAGGTGCGCAACCTGCCCTTCGATTCGCACTGGTATAATACCGGATCAGCGGGTGAGATTGTTGGAGTATCGAGCTATCTCACCGAATGGGCTCTGGTGTCGTACATGGCACGGTTCAACTATACGTTCAAGGAGAAATACCAGTTGACACTTACCGGAAGGACGGACGGCTCTTCCAAGCTGGCTGAAGGTCACAAGTGGGGATTTTTCCCTTCCGCTGCGGTGGCGTGGCGTGCGGGTGATGAAGCCTTTATTCAGGACCTGAATCTTTTCTCAAACCTGAAATTCCGATTGAGCTATGGTGTTGTAGGCAACGATGCGGTTGACCCGTATGCGACTCATGCTTCACTGGCTCAGACAGCTTATGACTGGAACGGAACGCCTGCGTTGGGCTTCGCGCCGGGCGCGATTGCTAACCACAGCCTCGGATGGGAGAAGAGCTATGAGACGAACTTCGGTATCGACTTTGGTTTCCTTCAGAACAGGATCGGTGGATCGGTCGAAATTTACAATCGCGAGACGCGCGACCTGATTCTCAGCCGCGAGCTGCCTCCGCACACTGGATTCAGTGAGATCATGGCGAACATCGGTTCAACCCAGAACAAAGGGGTGGAAGTGACACTTCAGACTGTCAACGTTTCGACAGGTGATTTCACCTGGAGAACAAACGTTACGTTTGCTGCAAACAAGAACAAGATTCTTGAACTCTACGGAGACAACCAGGACGACATTGGAAATTTGTGGTTTATTGGCCACCCGATCCGCGTTCACTACGACTATGTATTTGACGGGATATGGCAGTTGGATGAAGCCGACGTAGCCGATGGATATGGATTTGAACCGGGTAATGTTAAGGTCAAGGACCTGAACGACGATGGCGAGATCACTGCTGAGCACGACCGCACCATCATTGGTAGTCCGCTGCCGAAATGGATTGGTGGTATCACGAACACCCTGGAGTACAAAGGATTCGACTTCTCATTTATGCTGTACTCCCGCCAGGGGGCAATGGCCCGCAGCCGCTTCCACGATTCGAACTTTGGTCGTGAGTGGAATGGCCGCTATAACAAGTTGAATGTAAACTACTGGACGGAAACCAACCCTTCCAACGAATGGCCTGCTATCAACAAAACAGGAGGTCGCGTTTTCGAGGAGTTGAAGTCTTATACCGACATGTCGTTTGTCCGTGTGCAGAACATCACGCTGGGTTATTCATTCCCCGCGCCTGTACTCGACCGTCTCAAGATGTCGCGATTCCGTGTATACGTAACAGCTAACAACCCGCTTGTATTTACCAAGTACGAGGGATTCGATCCCGAGTGGGCTGAGTTTAACACGTTCAACATGGGGGTCAGCTCTTCAGTTTACCTGATGGGTGTGAATGTATCTTTCTAATCGCTAACCTCGAGAAAAATGAACTACATCAATCGATATATTAATAAGCTGGTGCTTACTGCTGTGGTCATGTCGGCGGTTGCATGCAGCGATCTGCTGGATGAAAATCCGGTTTCGAATCGCACCACTGAATCTTACTACGTTGACCAACAGGGCTTCAATGACCTGGTTGCGTCGGCCTACTCTTCGCTTCGCGAAGTTCACAAGGAGCGGACACTTATGCTCAGCGGTACTGACATCTTCACACGCCCCGGAGACCCTGATGTGGGAAACCTCAACAATCTGAATGAGTATGCTCCTCAGGGCATTCACTCGCAGACGGAGGTCGTCAATACCTTGTGGGATGTACTTTACAAGGCTATTGGACGTACGAATACCGCTATCAGCCGCGCATCGCGTGTCGAAATGGACGAGGATGAAAAGGCGGTGCGTGTTGGTGAAGCCAAGTTTCTCCGCGCGCTTTACTACTTCTATCTGGTTCAGCAATACGGCGCTGTGCCCCTGGTGGTTGAAGAGATTACCAGCGTGGTGACTACCGCGGAACGGACGCCCGAGGCGGATGTCTATGCTCAGATCATCCGTGATCTCGAAGACGCAGTCGACGTACTACCCGCCGAACCGGACAACTATGGACGTGCCACGGAGGGCGCCGCGAGACATTTGCTCGCAAAAGTGTACCTCACCCGCGGTTATCGCGACTTCGGCAGCGCGGATGACTTCACCAAAGCCGCAAACCATGCGAAGACGGTGATCGACGCGCCCCAGTACAGACTTCTGGATACCTTTGCCGAGGTGTTCGCGCAAGGCAACGATGTGAACGACGAAATCATATTCTCCGTCCAGTACAGCAACAACCTTGCAACGAACGGGGATGGTAACAACGCCCATTCGATTTTCGGACAGGGTGTGGATGCATTGGTGGGAATGGATCGTTCCAGCACCTACAACCGGCAACAGCCCCATTTCGTCCCGACACGTTTCCTAAACACGCTTTATGATCCGGATATCGATAGTCGTTATGACGCAACGTTCCTTCGTGTGTTTTACGCGACTGTCAACCAGGGTAGTGTGTCAGTAGGGGATACGGTATTGTACTTCCCCCGTTGGGATGAGCCCTGGTCGGAAGAGAAGATTGCTTCCAAGCCTTTTATCGTTGTCAACCTTGACGAGTACTATATGAATCCGTCGAAGGACAATCAGTTCCCTCCGATATGGAAGTTCTTTGAAGCCAATCTTCCCTATGGCGATGATCAGGGACGTCGCGATCTGTTTGTCTTCCGCCTGGCGGAAACCTACCTCATCGCGGCCGAAGCTTATTTGAAGGCGGGAGATCCTGATGCAGCACTGGAGCAAATCAACGAGGTACGTCGCCGGGCTGCAAAGCCGGGAATGGAAGCTGACATGGAGCTGACTTCCGTGACTATCGATGATATCCTCGATGAACGCGCACGGGAGCTGGCAGGTGAGGACCAACGCTGGACTGATCTGAAGCGTACCGGAAAGCTGATCGAGCGGGTTAAGCTGCACAACGAATTAGCCGCCGCGGCCAACCATATTGCCAACAAGCACACCTTACGCCCGATTCCGTTGTCACAAATAGAGCGGACAACGAACAAGCTATCTCAGAACGAAGGTTACTAATTTAGGTTTTATCCGTTAACTACGGCGCAGACATTGTCTGCGCCGTTTTAACCCATTCGCAGGGCCAGGGATGGCAAATGCTGAGGGGGAGTGAATGTGTATTGCGATGAGATACTCAAATCAAAAGTCTTTTCTACTATTTTTTGTGGTTGTGGTTTGTGTCGTTGCTGGTTGCAGACAACCACAATCGGGCGACACCACATCTTCAGCCACTGCGCCAGTCGACCTGGTCGATCCATTTGTTGATGCCGCAAATTCCCGATGGTTTTTTTTCAACTCAGCAACGCTGCCCTTCGGGATGGTTAACCTGAGCCCGGACACCGAAGTTAACGGCACGTGGGGATCGGGTTATCGTTATAACGACGACACTATCCGCAGCTTTAGCCATATTCACGCATGGCAACTTTCAGGCATCCCGGTGCTTCCGACAACAGGAAAGTTCAAGGGACATCTTGGTCCCAAGAAATACGGATCGTCTTTCTCTCACAACGACGAGATCGTACGGCCGGGGTTTCATAAAGTCAGGTTATCTGACTACGATATTACCGCTGAGCTTACCGCGACAACGAGGGTCGGTTTTCACCGATACACCTTTCATACGTCCGATACAGCTCACATTCACTTCGATTTCACAACGTCACTCGGACCCTCTACTACTGAGTCGGGCTACGTCAGGCGCGTTTCAGACGTGGCTATCGAAGGCTATGCTTTAATGGGAAGCACGGTCCGTCGGCCTAAACCCGTCACAGTATACTTCGTTGCGCAGTTCGACAAGCCTTTCGAAACTATGGGCGGGTGGAAGGAAGGAGAGGTACTTGAAGATATTTCGCAGGTTGAAGGCCCGGCCACCGGTGCCTATGTGCGTTTTACCGGAACCGCCAATCGGTCGGTACAAATGAAGGTGGCGATTTCCTATGTGAGTATTGAGAACGCGCGTCTCAATCTCGAGACGGAACTTCCGCATTGGGATTTTGACCGCGTGGTACTCAATGCCCGCGATACCTGGAATGAATGGCTGAGCCGTATTGAAGTAAGGGGTGGGTCCGAAAAGGATCGCCGACGCTTTTATACCGATCTATGGCACGCACTCCAGGGACGCAGGATTGTCAACGATGTCAACGGACAGTATCTCGACAACACCGGCAGTGAACCGCGTGCAGGACAGATTCCGCTTGATGAAAATGGGAAACCCCTCTTCACGCACCACAACTCAGATTCCTTCTGGGGGGCACAGTGGACGCTGAATACGTTGTGGCATCTTGTGTATCCCGAAGTTACCGAATCGTTCGTTAACTCCATGCTGAAGATGTACGACGATGGAGGGTTGATTCCCAGAGGACCGTCGGGAGGGAACTATACGTATGTTATGACCGGAGCTTCTTCAACTCCTTTTATTGTCAGCGCTTATATGAAGGGGATCCGGGGATTTGATATCGAAAAGGCCTACAAGGCAATGCGAAAGAATCATATGCCGGGTGGACTTATGTCAAGATGCGGATACGAACACAATACGATGCGCGGGGGTGGAATAGAAGCTTATATCGAACGCGGTTATGTTCCGTATCCGCTCGATAGTGTTCGCTATGGTTTCCACCAGGATGGGGCGGCACAAACGCTGGAGTACGCCTATCAGGATTATGCCCTTTCGCAGATGGCGGAAGCTCTTGGTTACGCTGAAGACGCTGCCATGTTCAGAATGCGTGCGACGAACTACAGAAACCTGTGGAACTCCGATATAGACTGGATGTGGGTTCGGCAAGCTGATGGAAAATGGAAGCAGCCCGTGAATATTCTCCACTATGGCGACGGATGGGTGGAAGGAAATGCAGCGCAGTATACCTGGTTTGTTCCACATGATGTACAGGGGCTCATAAACCTTATGGGGGGACCGGATGCTTTCACCGAAAAACTAAACGCCTCGTTCCAGAAGGCCGAGGCGCATGACTTTGTTTCCGGTAAATCGCATTCGGTTGAACGCCTCAGGCAAAACCGCGAAGTCTTCATTAACTACGGAAACCAACCGTCTATTCAAACGGCTTTTCTCTTCAATCACGCAGGCTCCCCCTGGCTGACGCAGCACTGGAGTCGTCGTATTGTTGAAGAAGTTTACAGTGACCTGACACCCAACCATGGTTATATGGGTGACGAGGATCAGGGACTGATGGGGTCTCTCGCCGTGCTGATGAAGATGGGCATATTCTCGGTTAACGGAGGCGTTTCGTCGGAGCCGTATTACGAGATTGGCAGCCCCATCTTTGATCAGGTCGTCATTCATCTTAATCCGCGTTATTACTCCGGAGAAAAGATCGTCATTGATGCAGAGAACAACGGCCCGAAGAATTACTATATCCAACAGGCTGCCTGGAACGGTCAAGACCACGAGAGGTCGTGGATTTCGCATAGTGATCTGGTTAAGGGTGGGACCCTGACGCTCGATATGGGGCCGGAGCCGAATAAATCATGGGGAATTGATCAGAACACTCTTCCCCCGTCGATGTCGAAACCCGGCAACTGGGAGAAAGGGGAACTAATCTTTGACAGCGACTTGTCGAATGCGCGATCGGTCGAAGACTGGGTAATGGAAGGGCCGGGAAAGGTCGAGTTCCGTGACGGGTGGATGGAGATGTACGCCCCAGATCAGAAATGGCACCATGTTTTCTGGTGTCCGAAGGATTTTCCATCGCGTTTTGTGGCCGAGTGGGAAATGCAGAATCTCAATCCTGAAGGAGGGTTGGCTATCGTTTTCTTTGCGGCGAAAGGCGTAGACGGTCGCGATATTTTCGATTCGTCCCTGCCATCGCGCGATGGTACTTTCCGTCAGTATACAAAAGAATTAATGCGCAGCTACCATATCTCGTACTACGCTAACAACCCTAAGAATCCTGACAGGGAGTTCGCCCACCTGCGAAAGAACAACATGTTCGCACTTGTTCAACAGGGACCGGTAGGTATCCCAAAAGAGTCGACGGCGATTCATCATCTTCGCCTGGTCAAGGATGGAGCACATATCCGGTTTTTCGTCGACGATCGCATGATCATCGACTGGATTGATGATGGCAAGACATATGGAGAAGTTTACGACGATGGCAAGATTGGCTTCCGCCAGATGCAGTGGTCGCATTTCCGTTACAGAAATTTACGGGTATGGGGACTCAAGTAATCAGATACGGTAGAAGTTCGGCAGCCATTCTCCTTGTCCTTTGGCTATCAGCCTGCGCGGTAAGTCCTCGTAGCGAAAACGTTGGGGAGGTATCGCACGTCTACAAGCGATATCTTGAGTTTGCTGAGCCCACGGGAGGAATTGTTCCTCAGTTCAACCCGCCGGTACTTCGATGGCCGCGCACAAGTGGAAAGGATGTCGTCTATGATATACGCTTGTCGCGCGATTCACTCTTCCGCGAAGGCGCAATCACGGCGGAACAGCACGCATGGGCGATGTTCAATCCGCATGAGAAACTCGGTGAAGGAAACTGGTACTGGCAATATCGTGTATCGTCAAAGGACTGGTCCCCGCGACAACATTTTGTTATTACAAGTGACGTTCCTTCGTTGGTAAGTCCAACCCCCAGCGCATTTCTGGAGCGTATTCCGTCTGAACATCCGCGGGTGTTAACGGAAGTCAGCGATTTGCGTTCTTTACGCGCCCGCGCCGAAACTGACGATGCCCGCGCCATTATTCGTGAGGCGGATGACTTTTTGAAGGTCACTATTCCACAGGAAACGGATGGCGTGGCCAAACGAAAATCGGAAGATGCCGAACGGCAACGCAAGTTTGAGCAGGAAGCCAGCAAGCGACTTGGCGACTTTGCAGCTGCGGCGGTGAAGAGGTTGGCTGAGGCCTATCTGCTGAGCGGAGACAACACCTATCGTAACCGTGCCATGGAAATTGCCCGTGCGGTTGCCGGATGGGATCCCGATGGAGTGACCTCGTCGGCCTATAGCGACTTCTCGGATGCACGATGTATGCTGGCACTTGCGCTGGCTTACGATACGTTTTACGACGCGTTCAACGAGCAGGAGCGCGCGTTGCTGCGCCAGGCGATTCATGTACGAGCCGACAGGTTTTATCGCTCGTGGCGAAACAACATTGAGGTTCGGCTGTTAAGCGGTCATGTATGGCAACATATCCTTCATTATTTCTTCCAGTCGGCACTGGCTCTTCATGGAGATCATCCCGCTGCCGATGAATGGCTTGGCTATGCCTATAGTCTGTTTCTGGCGCGGACGCCGGTACTGGGAGGGAAGGATGGAGGATGGATTGAAGGCGTCTCTTACTTCACGATGAATATGGAGACGGTGTTGGAGATTCCCTTCTACATAAGGAAGTATACAGGTTTTGATTTCTTCAGGGAGCATCCCTGGTATGTGAACAATATCGACTGGATGATATACCACATCCCGCCGGGATCGTCAGCCGACGGGTTTGGGGATAATACGGAGGAAATCTTTAGTCCCGGCGCAGCGTTTCCGGCATATGCTGATGCTCTGGCCAAGCTCACGGGTGATGCACGTGCAAGCTGGTATGCCCGTGCCTGCGAAAAGTATGAAAGTCCGGACTACGCATCTTCGTCACTATTGCGGTGGTTCAGACTTGCCCATATCCATGATCTTCCCACACCGGATCCTGTTCCCCCTACGGAGGACATGGGTAAGGTGTTCAAAGAGATAGGCATCGTCTCTCTTCATACTAATCCCCTGAATACACCTGAAAACCTGGCGGTCGCCATGCGCTCAAGCCCGTACGGGTGCTACGGTCATTTTCTCGCTGATCAGAATTCATTCAATATCCTTTACGGCGGTCGGCGTACGTTCTTCCGGACGGGTTACAAGGTGGCGATGACGGACCCGCACCGTACGGGATGGTATCAACAGACGAAAAGTACAAACAGTGTGTTGGCTGATGGTCAGGGACAACCGTGCAGTACTGAATCGTATGCGATGATTCGGTATTTCGCGGAAGGAGACGGACTTGCATATGCTATGGGGGATGCATCGAGGGCGTATACCAGTGAAGAAACGGGCGACGATGTAGGGGTAAAAAAATTCCTTCGTCATCTCATTCTGATCAAGCCTGACATTGTAGTGATATACGATGAACTCGAAGCGAATCGACCGGTAGCCTGGTCGTGGTTGATTCACAGCATGACCGCGATTGCGATTGACTCAGCCAACGACACGTTTCAATCGGACTTTGGATTTGCCAGAGGGTATGGGAAGTTGTTGGCATCCGGTGAAACGAACTGGGCAGTTGCCGATACTTTTGATGTTCCGGCGGTTAACTGGCGAGGATCGCGTACGGCCTCCGGCGACCTCAAAAAATACGACGATGAACAATGGCACCTCATGGCAACGACAAAAGGTCGGAGTGAACAGGCCCGATTTCTTGCGGTGCTTCGTGTGGGACCTGAAAGTGAGGCTGTTATTCCAGGCGATGGAAAGAAGGCTCGAGAAGGTTCTCTGGTGGTGGGTGATGTGACCATCGAAGCTTCACTCGAAGCCGGCCGGCCCGCAGGGATGAAGATTTCAAGAGGACGTAAAACAATATTTGAATATGAAGCTGATCGGCGCCCGGTGGTAAGCGGGAAGGAGGCGCAAGAGGTTTTGCCGTACGATATCTCGCAGCGCATGCTTCAATGAAAAACAGAAAGAAATGAGAAATAAAGGATCCAGGTTATTGAGGTTGGTGTGCTTTGTTGCAGGGATCATGCTGGTATGTCAGTGCCGGACACCTGATGCCCGGTACGATACGGTAGCCCGCCCCAATATCCTATTTGTAATTTCTGATGATCAGTCATGGCCACATGCTTCTGCCTACGGTACTCAGGGTTTTCATACACCCGCCTTCGACAGGGTGGCACGCGAGGGTGTGTTGTTTACCCAGGCGTTCGTGGCTGCTCCCCAATGCAGTCCGTCCCGGGCAGCACTGTTGACCGGCAGGCCGATCTGGCAGCTGGAAGAGGCAGGAACGCACGGAAGTTACTTCCCCTCGAAGTTTGAGGTATTTACGCAGAACCTCGGGAACAGCGGGTATGCCGTAGGCTACACCGGAAAAGCATGGGGGCCCGGGAACTGGCAGGACGCCGGATGGAAAACGAATCCCGTCGGTGAGGCATACAACGAGCACATGTTCGACGAAGTCCCATACAAAGGATTGCATCGGCTGGACTATGCGCGGAACTTTCAGGCCTTCCTCGACGCACATAGTGAGGGAGAGCCCTTCTTTTTCTGGTTTGGAGCCCACGAACCCCATCGCGTCTATGAGTACGGCTCAGGTCGCCGCGCAGCCGAAAGCGTTCAACCGGATCTTCCTCCGTTCCTTCCCTCGACGGATTCCATCGCCAATGATATGCACGATTATGCGCTTGAAATCTCATGGTTCGACAAGCAGTTGGCGCGAATGCTGACGATGCTTGAAGAAAGAGGTATGCTCGACAATACGCTGGTTGTGGTTACGTCGGACAACGGTATGGCATTTCCTCATGCGAAAGCCAGTTTGCAGGAATATGGTATTCACGTACCCCTGGCTATCTGCGGTCCGGGTGTTGCCGGCGGGAGAGTCGTCGATGACCTTGTGAGCCTGATAGATCTCGCGCCTACGTTTCTGGAAGTTTCCGGAGCGACTCCGCTTAAAGAGAATGAAGGAAAGAGTCTGATTCCCCTTCTTAGAAATCAGCTTGCCGAACCCCATCGCCACTTCGTGTTAGCAGGCCGGGAGCGGCATACCCATGCGCGTCCTGATAATCTTGGATATCCCGCTCGGGCAATGCGTACACAAGACTGGTTGTATATCCGCAATTTTGCGCCGGAGCGCTGGCCTATGGGCGATCCTGCGCCAACCTCGGCAACGGGGATAGCTCTCGATGAGAATACAAAACCCATAGTGTACGGGTATGAGGATATTGATGATTCTCCCTCCAAACGGGAAATGATCCGCAGGCACAACGAATGGCCCGTGTTATTCCGCGCCGCTTTTGCTAAACGCCCCGCTGAACAGTTGTATAATATCCGTGAAGATCCACATTGTCTGCGTGACCTTTCCGGTGAACCCGAGTACTCGGAGATACTCGGACAACTGCGCGAGGCGCTTGTCAGCGAACTCACAGACCAGAAAGACCCCAGAGTACTGGGTACCGGCGATGTATTTGAGTCGTACCCGCGGTTTGGACTCATGCGTCCTTTCCCGGGATTTAGGGAGCGAGGTGCTTACAACGAGGCGTTCCGAATCCATACAAACGATTAATGAGATGAAAGAAATGTATTCGAAGTGTATTTGCGTCCTGGTGTTGTCGTTGTTTGCCGGCTTTCACGCCAAGAGCCAGCAGCAACCCCCCAACATTGTTTTTATACTTGCCGATGATCTGGGCTGGAGTAGCTTATCGGTTCCTATGGATCCACGTGATCCTCGATCAGGTAGTGATTACCATGAGACACCGAACCTCGCCCGTCTGGCAGCGGAAGGAATGCGTCTGACGAGGGGATATGCACCGGCGGCGATCTGCTCGCCTTCGCGCAGGAGCATTTTGTTCGGCCATACACCGGCGCGTCAAGGAAATGGAGAATCGTTCCCGCAGCGCTATCATCCCTCCACTACGGGTTACGTCACGCTTCCTCAGATGTTCCGACAGGTTGATCCGCGGTACAAGACGGCGCACTACGGCAAGTGGGATATGCGCGCCGGGTTTTCGCCGGAAGACGCTGGCTATGACGAAAGCGATGGTGATACGGGGAACCGCCATGGTGACGTAATAAGCGACAAGGCCGAACGTTTCAACGCGCTGTTTGTACAACAAGACCCCAAGCGTGCTTTCACGATTGCTGACCGGGCGGTGAACTTTATGGAGCGCCAGGTAAGGGGTGGAAATCCCTTTTACCTCCAACTCTCACACTATGCTACACATGTGGATGTGCAAGGACGCCCGGAGACATTGAAGAAGTACGAGAGCAAAGAGAAGGGAAAAAAACACGGTCATCACGGCTTTGCCGCTATGCTGGAAGATCTTGACACCAGCATCGGCATCGTCTTAAACAAGATCGAAGAGTTGGGAATAGCAGATAACACTTATGTGATCTTTATGGCTGACAATGGTGCTACGGAATTTTTTCCACCTGTGAAGAACCGTCTGGATCATCCCGACAAGTTCGCCGATCCAATGCGGAATCATCCTTTGCGCGGTGGGAAGTGGACCCTTTACGAAGGAGGCGTGCGCGTACCCTTTATAGTTCGCGGCCCCGGGATTGCGTCGAGCAGTTATGTGGAGACACCTGTTGTCGGCTGGGATTTGTTGCCAACCTTCCGGGAGCTGGTGGGAGGTACTTCACCTTCGGGAGAGGTTACCGACGGATGGAGCTTCGCAAGTCTGTTACGTGGCGGTAAGACATCTGCGGCACTGGATCAGCGTGCCCTTTATTTTCATCGCTATAATAACTCGTATCCGCATTCGGCGGTGATGCAAGGGAATTTCAAGCTCATCAAGTTCTGGAAGACAGGTAAGGTAGAGCTGTATAACCTGGCCGATGATCCAGGTGAGTTGAACGACCTGGCGGCGAAAAACACAGCGCGTGCACGGGCGTTGGAGAAGCTTCTGGTGACCTATCTCGAAACCGTGAATCCCGAGATCCTTTCAATGTACAAGAAGTCATGAAGCGTTTCAAGAGCACTATCGGTATACTTTTCCTCGCCCTTGGTTGTGCGGTGGCCCAGCGAAAGGATACACCGGTCATTGTTATCATGGCGGATCAGTTGCGTTATGATGTACTGGGAGAGTTGACGCCCAACATCGAGTCACTGCGTCGCGATGCGGTAAGTTTTAACCGCGCGTATGTTGCCTCGCCGATTTGTGTCCCCTCGAGGGGATCGTTTTTTACGGGCTTATATCCCAACCGGTCGGGTTCGTTGATTAATGGATGGCATTCTAACGACAAGCCGGCCTCGAAGGTCAAGGCAGGTGTTCCTAATCTGTACAACTACTTCGGTCAGCGCTGGGATAGCTGGCATGTAGGGAAGCAGCACTTTTTTACGGAAGAGGATATCGAGCGTTCGGACAACAGCAAGACCCGATGGATTACGCAGAAGGATTATAGCAAGTGGGTTGCGGCGCGAGGGGCTTCAAAACCGGGTGGAAAAGAGTTCAAGACACGGGTGCCTGAAATGGTAGGCGGGGAGGCTACACACATGCGCGACTACTCGATTCCCGTGCTGGGTGTTTATGATGATGGTCTTGAGAATTTTCTCGATCACTACATTGCCGACCAGAGTATCGAGGCCATCAGGCAACGCGATCGTCGTAAACCTCTTTTGTTGAACGTCATGTTCCTCGCGCCCCATCCGCCGTTTCATATCCCGGAGCCCTATTACTCGATGGTGGATGAGAAGGAAGTTGAGCTTCCGGGTGACGTAGCCGTCTGGTATCCGGGGCAGTCGCCTCTGCAGATGTATAACCTGACCGGATTCCTTGGCACGCGTTATTCGCGAGATGACTGGCGCGCAGTGTGGGCAAAGTATCTCGGATTGGTCAAGTTGCTTGACGATGAGGTGGGCAGAGTAATCGCAACCTTAAAGGAGGAGGGATTGTATGATAAGGCTATCATTGTTTTTACTGCGGATCATGGGGAGATGCTCGGCGGGCATTCTCTGTGGCAGAAGATGTGTATGTATGAGCCGTCTGCCAGAGTTCCGCTGATTGTCAAATTTCCGTCTGATTTCAAACCGAGCCAACGCGAAACTGATGTTCCCGTCAGTCTTGTGGATGTCTTTCCTACCTTGATCGACTACACCGGTCTCAAATCGCCTGGGACGATGGACGGGCAGTCTCTCCTTCCGTTGATCCAGGGAGACGTGAGTCATCGCGACCCGGTGTTTATTCAATACGATGGCAATGGATCTCTCAGCAACTTTCAGCGTTGCGTCGTGGAAGGGGACCACAAGCTTATTGTTGATTTCTTTAAGAACGAACTCTTTCTTGAGTTGTACGATCTGAAGAAGGATCCCCTGGAGACCGACAACCTCGCCTTTAATTCCTCGCATAGACAAACCGTTAGCCGTATGCTTGAGACCCTGAGGGGTATCATGCGGAACACGGGCGACCGGTTGGATATCCCTGAGGATGCCTATGATATTTTTCGCCGTCTTTACCCTGAACCCCCGGGAAAATGAAAAATGCTTTAATTTTAATTTCTTTCGCCGTTGCCTTGTCAGGATGTAAGAGTGGACAGGAGAGCAAGACTGTGTCGCGGGATACCCCCAACATTGTTTACATTCTGGCCGATGATCTGGGCTACGGTGATCTTTCCTGTTATAATCCCGACGGAAAGATCAGGACTCCAAATATTGACCGGCTTGCGTCGGCCGGGATGCGTTTTACTGACGCGCATTCTCCTTCGTCCGTATGTACGCCAACGCGTTATGCTTTGCTGACGGGGCAATATCCGTGGAGGAGCCGTTTGCCTCAGGGTGTGTTGCGCGGGTATGGACGTACGTTGATTGATTCAGCGACGCACACAGTCGGCTCGTGGTTACAGGAACGCGGTTACCGCACTGCGGTCATTGGCAAGTGGCATCTCGGGTTGGATTGGCAGCTGCGACCGGGGCATGAGCATGCTCTCGAACCCGGAAGTTACGGTGTCAGGGAGAACGGGGTGGTGACCGATATGGATCCCGACCACATTGATTTTATGCGGCCGCCCCTGAATGGTCCTACAACCCGGGGATTTGATTATTCCTTCATCCTGCCAGCGTCTCTGGATATGGATCCTTATTGCTACCTGGAAAACGATACGTTGACAGAACTTCCCACGGCTTACACGGAAGGCAACGACCTCAACACTGGCTATACGGGCGCGTTCTGGCGCGCGGGAAAGATGGCTCCTTCTTTCGTCTTCGAAGACGTGTTGCCGACCTTCACCGAGAAGGCTATCGCGTGGTTGGACAAGCGGGACGACGCGCCTTTTTTTCTGTACCTCCCGCTGGCAGCGCCGCACACACCCTGGGTTCCCACCGATGAATATGGTGGAAAGTCGGACGCCGGCCTCTACGGTGATTTTGTTCAAATGGTCGACGCGGAGGTGGGCAGGATACTTGACGCACTGGATAGCAAAGGTCTTTCGGAGAATACCGTTGTAGTATTCGCGAGTGACAACGGGCCTTATTGGCGGCCTCATTTTATCGAAAAATTTAACCATCGGGCGGCTGGCCCCCTGAAGGGCATGAAAGCCGATATATGGGAGGGAGGTCATCGCGTTCCTTTTATCGTTCGCTGGCCCGGACGGGTAACTCCCGGAACAACTTCGTCGGCGCTCACGACCCTCACCAACCTCATGGCTACTTGTGCTGAGATCGTGGGTGGGAATCCACCGTCTACGGCAGTTGACAGCTACAGTATTGTTCCTGTATTGCAAGGCGCAACGGACAACGTACCGGGCCAACCGGCGGTCATACACCACTCGTCGATGGGACACTTCGCTATCCGTCAGGGCGACTGGAAGATGATCGAGAAAGGAGGATCCGGCGGATTCTCGCCCCCGGCCACTGTAGTTGCAACACCAGATTCTCCCGAGGGTCAACTCTACGACCTAAGTAAGGATATTGAGGAATCGGATAATTTGATAGAACGGTTTCCTGACCGGGCGGCAGCGATGCAGACCTTGCTCGATAGCATTCGAAATATCAGCCTGCGCCGGGACGAACAGCAATCTCCTTAACCTGGAGGTCCGATGACCCGTCTGCGGCGACGAGAACCGAGTGGCATGAGCAGACGCGTGCGAGGCAATCGACCGATGTGGTTGCGAAATCACTGCGTGGATATGCGCAGAACACGGTAAATTCCTCGTCGAGGGCCTTCTGGTTCCACCATTCCTCCAGAAAGACGGAGGCGCCGGTCCGTCCCTGTTCCATAAGAATCGCGACCATTTCTCCATAGATTCTAACGGGACGATTCCCTTTCCGGGCACGGAGCAGGAGATTGGCGAGTAGATGGTGACAGAGATTGGGATCGGGCCAGTCACCGATAATGAATTGCTCAAGGGTATTGTAGGCGTCGAGGGCGATGTATTGATCTCGCAGCCCCAGTTCGAAAAGGTTGAAACCTTTTTGGCGGAGAGTATGCTCCAGAACAACAAGCTTTTCAGGGCGGGCGACGACAATCACCGATTCGCCCGCGCGTAAGCCTGCGGTCGCATAAGACGACAGAACGTGAAAAAACTCAGTATCGTCTTCGTACAGAAGAAGAATATGATCCGGTGGGGAAACATTTACCCAGAAGTCCTCCATCGGTACTCGTCTCCATTTGGATTTACTTGTGTTCATGATGATGGATCAGTCTCATAGCCGCTAAGGGTCGGCGACCGGCGGTCGTGAAATTTGAGTTATGCGGGTTGAGTGCACGAGCGTTGGATTTTTCCCCTAAGGGGGGGACAATTACTGTTCCTTTGGAATTTTACAAGCTGTTGTTTCGTTTATGTGCTATTTTGCACGATCATCCGTAACGCGACCTATGACGATTTTGCACGTCGATGACGATCCTGAAGACGTTGAGATATTTTGTGATGCAGTCAAGCAAATAGACCCGACGATAACTTGCCTTGTCGCTCAAAGCGCGGAGGAGGCGCTCGAACTCCTTCACGGTCATAACGAGCTTCCCGAGTACGTCTTCCTGGATATCAACATGCCTAAAATAGACGGGAATGCCTGTCTGCAGCTGATTCGACGACATGACCGATTCCGTGATGTTAACATCATCATGTATTCAACGCACTTGCCGGAGGGTGAAATGCATACGTATCAGTCCCTGAACGCGGGTTTTCTTACCAAACCGAATAGTTACGGAGAACTGATTGCCCAATTGACACAGGTGCTGGTCAGAAAAGATTAGCGGGTTTGCAGGCCCTGAATAGCCGGTTCATTCATCTGATCCAGCGTATGTCTGAGGGAGGAGATGTTGCTTCGGATATACCGCAGCCGCGCAAACAGAGGGCTGTCAAAGCGGGTTTTGTAGCGAACCACGGATTCAATCTCGGGCAGAGTGATATTGCGCTTCCGCAATTTATAACCGTATAAACAAGTGGGTTTCAGAACGATCTTTTTCCGCCCGATCTGTTCAACGGCTGTAATAACAGGATTCTGCGCGTTCCTTAGTTTGATTTTAAGGACGCAATTGGTCTGTTGGCTTGCGATGAGATCGCGCATTATATCTTTCCCGCTGTTCATCGTTTGAGTAACTCAAAAAATCATACCTGCCCGAAAGTCAGTACTTTACAACGGGATGGCCAGTGCAATAGCCGGCGGAAGGCAGCGGATATACCGGTCGTTGTCAGCGGCGGTCGGAATTCTTCGAATGATGGAAGAATCGTCATAGCGGCTGTTGAAGCGCCGCTGTATTAAGCGAGGTTGTGGTAGACCGTTTGCACGTCGTCGTCCGACTCCAAGGCTTCAACCAGCTTAAGGACATCGTCCTGTTCACTTTCTGAAAGTTCTTTGGTCATGTTTGGAATGTAGTGCAATTCGCTGCTTCGGGCTTCCAGATTTCGTTCTTCGAGAAACTTCTGCATCTGACCGAAGTCGGCGAACTTCGTGTAGACCACGATTTCTTCCTCGTTGGTTTCGATATCTTCGGCTCCGGCGTCAATCAGTTCAAGCTCGAGTTCTTCGAGGTTCAATTTATCGGGATCGAATTTAAATACACCCTTTCTTTCGAAGAGAAACGACACCGATCCGGAGTTGCCCATACTTCCTCCGTTCTTTGAGAAGTGAAGGCGGATGTTCGCAACAGTGCGCGTAGGGTTGTCCGTTGCACATTCTACCAGAATGGGAACACCGTGGGGGGCATACCCTTCGTACACCACTTCCTGGTAGTCTTTTTCTTCCTTCGAAGATGCGCGCTTTATGGCAGCCTCAACGCGGTCTTTGGGCATATTGGCTCCCTTGGCGTTTTGGATCGCCATGCGCAGCTTCGGGTTGTGCTCGGGATGAGGACCGCCTTGTTTTACCGCAATGGATATCTCTTTGCCGATACGCGTGAACGCCTTCGCCATGCGGTCAAAGCGTGCAAACATCTTGTGCTTCCGTTTTTCAAAGATTCGCCCCATAACACGAGTGGTTTAAGGGTTGCAAAATAATATTCGGAGCGAAAAATGGCAAAAAGAGGCCGCTAAATCAGGGTTTGATCGACTGCGGAGCCACACTGGCGCGCCGCGCTTTCTCCCATACCACGGGTTGGCGTCCCCGAAGAAAGCGATACAACCCGGCATAGACCGAGAGATTCATTACCACAAAGTAGTAGGGGACGAAGAACCCTTTGATCGATACCTTGCGATCGCGGAGCGCTCGCCCTGCTAATGCCAGACCGTAGAAGAGGAGCTGCCCGGCGAGGAGGGTGAGATAGAGAGGGTTTCCATCAAGGGCAAGCCAAACATTCGTTAACAGGATAATGGGAAGAAAGAGCGGAGCGAGTGTCCATCGCAAGACGCGATGCGAGATGTACTGAAATGTCAACACTCCATACCGGAACGGGTTGAGCAAGTACGGCATGCGGGTTATCGCCTGAAATCCGCCGGCACATATACGAACTTTTCGTTTCCACTCTTCTTCGACAGAGGCCGATGCGGTTTCAAGCGCGGTGGCTTCCGGTTCGTACATGAACCGGTACCCGCGTGCGCATATTCGCATCGATAAAAAGAAATCTTCAATAACCGTATCCTCAAGAGGCTCCTCGTACAAGGCGGTCCGGATTGAGAACAGTTCGCCGGCCGCCCCTACGATTGACCAGACTTCCGCATCACGGGCTTTCAGATAGGATTCATACCTCCAGTACAGCCCTTCGCCGGCCCCCGATGCATTGTCAGCCGTGTTCCTGAAGATTTGTTTTTCCCCGGCCACTCCACCTACATTCTCGTCAACATAATGCCGAATCAGTTTTCGCAATGCTTCCGGATTGAGCAGGGTGTTAGCATCAGTGTACACGACAATAGGCGTGCTGACATGCTTCATAACCCTGTTTACTGCATGGATTTTCCCTCTGCGTTCGAAGTCGTGAAAGAGTCTGACGGCATGAAATTTTTTTACGATCTCCGGAGTATTGTCGGTCGACCCGTCGGTGACAACAAACACCGCTAGCTTGTCTTCCGGATAATCCAGACTGAGCGTATTGATAAGCTTTTCTTCGATACACTGTTCCTCGTTATATGCGGCAATCACCAGCGTAACCTTCGGCAGTGCGTTATCAGTCCATTCGCCTGCGGGCTTCCGGGCCCGACGGAGCCTGGAAAGCACAAACAGCACTGCGGCGTAGCCAAGGTATGTGTATCCGACGATGATAATACCCGCCCAGAAGAGGAATAGCGATAGAGAATCGATGACAGGGTAGATACTGTGGAAATATTGGAACATGGTTTTTCTTTGGTAAGCGCGTGACTACTCGGGAAGTTTTCAGCGTATCAGCTTGTATACACTGGTTTTGCCGTTGTGGCCTACCGGGTGTAATAATAATCTTGTGCCCGGTAAGTGGATTACGAATACTCGCGGCAATGGGTGTTGCAGGGGTGCTTGGTGTTTCCGTAGAGGTAGGCGAGGGGCCCTTCCTAAAGGGGACATTTACTGCTGCTGTCGCAGACGCTCCTGTTATAACGGGACAGGTACCGCTTGAAACTCCTGAAGACACGCCGATAAGTATCCTGCCGGAGCATTTGCAGGTGATGGATGCGGAGAACCTGTATCCAACGGGTTTCACACTCATTGTACATGAGGGAGACAGTTATACACGGGTAGGGAATGTGGTGACTCCCGTCGCGGATTTCAACGGAACGTTGACTATTCCGGTCGAGGTGAGCGATGGCGTGCTAAGCAGCAACGTCTTTAACCTTTTAGTCACGGTCATACCTGAAAACGATCCGCCTCTTATCACCGGACAGGTACCGGTGAGCATTGATGCGGACGAGAGCTTCACAATCGATTTTTCACATCTGACGGTTACGGATGTTGATAACGACTATCCCGTGGGATTTTCTTTGTCAGTTGCCGCGGGAGCTAATTATACGGTAAGCGGAACAACGGTCACGCCGGTCAGTATGTTCACCGGCGAGCTGGTCATTCCTGTGAGTGTTAACGATGGTTTAGCGTCCAGTGAAGATTTCAACTTTTTCATCGAGGTGAGACCCGCGGCCGTAGACCCTCCAGTCATCATAGATCAGCATCCGGTGACGGTGTTGGAGGATGCGTCGATAGAACTGGGGTTGTCGCATCTTGTCGTCGAAGACCCCGGTAACGTATATCCGACCGGATTTACGTTGGAGGTCTCTCCCGGATCGAACTATACGGTCAACGGAACTACGGTCACTCCCCTTCAAAACTTTTTTGGTGATCTTTCCGTGCCGGTAAGTATAGGCGACGGCACGAGGACGAGCGAAACATTTTTCGTTCTTGTTGAAGTACAGCCTGTCAATGATGCCCCGTCGTTTAACGCAATTGCTGATCAGTCTGTCGTTGAGAATGTCGGAGCGGTGACGCTGTCGATAACAGGTATTTCCCCTGGCCCTGGGGAAAATGATCAGCAGCTGACGTTCGTGGCCACATCGGGTAACACGGCAATCATAGAGACGCCGGTCATCGATTATGGGGGAGGAAGCACAGCCTCATTGACCTATCGGGTTGTTCCCAATACCTCGGGTGCGGTGACAATTACAGTCATCGCGATCGACAACGGTTCGAATACTGCTCCGCATGAAAACTCGTATACTCAGAGCTTCCAGGTACAGGTGAGTGAAGTCAATGACGCACCTACGCTGGATCCCATCAATGATTTTACGGTTCTGGAGGATGCCTCAACCCAACAAATAACACTTGCGGGTATTGGCCCGGGAGAAGGGGAGACGCAAAAAATTACGGTGACGGCGGCGACCGATCGCCCTGAATTGTTTGACCTTTTTGAGGTAGCGTATAACTCTCCTTCGCCAACGGCGATACTGAGATTTAAGACCAAAGCAAATGCCTTCGGGAAGACAACCGTTACCGTCACCGTTTCAGACGATGGTCCGCAAGGACCGGGTCATATCCATCAGGTGACCCGATCATTCGTGCTGACCGTGGAGGGCGTGAATGACCCTCCTGTTTTTACCTCGGCACCCGTCACTTTCGCCGTAGTAGGCGAACCATACAACTACTCGATTGCAGCAGAAGATGTGGACGGCGATCCGCTACAATTCTCCGCGATTGCAAGTCCGTCGTGGGCAACGCTTTCCCCCGCGGGGAGCGGAGGGGCTCGGCTGCACGGACAGCCACCCGAGTCGGCGTCGGGTTCGTCCCATGTGGTCATCAGTGTTTCCGATGGTCAGGTGGAGGTAGTGCAGGAGTTCACGCTGACGGTAAACCAACTCCCCGATGTTTCGGACTTGTCGTTGGTAACGGACGAAGATGTTGCGTTTGACCTTGACGAAGGATTCTTTCAGGAAGGATATAACGATGCTAACGATGATCCATTGGCTGCGATCATGATTGTTTCCTTGCCCGAGAACGGCAAGCTCCGGATCGGTGAGGTGCAATTGGCGGAGGGAGATTCGGTTACTGCATCCTCTCTCGCCGGGTTACAATATGTGCCCGACCCCGACTTTTTTGGTGACGATGCCTTCGATTGGTCGGCAAGTGATGGTTATGCCTTTAGCCGGGAGCCTGCGACCATCAGCATTACCGTTGTGTCGGTCGACGATCCTCCCGTGTTGGTCGTTGTTCGCGATACGCTGTACTATGAAGTCAACGGCGAGTATGCCTTTGTGTCGCCCGATATTGATATTCAGGATCCGGATAGTGATAGTTTGAGTCGGGCTAGTGTATCCTTTGTCGGGAGACCGTTCCGGGCCGAGCTTGATGACCTGGCATTTCAGCGGACGGCCAACATTCGCGGAAGCCTCGATTATCAGACAGGTCGGTTGACATTCTCGGGACGGGCTCCTCTCGAGGAGTACCGTTCCGCGCTTCGGTCAGTTCGGTATCTGCATCGCAATACAGTCGACCCCGACCTACGGCCGGCCCAATTGGTCTATGAAGTGAACGAAGGTGATGCTGCCAGCTCGCCGTTGGAGATTGTGATCAGTATGGAATATACGTTTGTCGATCTGGTTATTCCCACCGGATTCACACCCAACGGCGACGAAGCAAACGATACGTGGGTGATTGACTGGCCGGGAGGTGGGGTTGAAGAAATCGCCAGCGCTGTGGTGAGCGTCTATACAAGCAGCGGAGTGCTCGTATTTCGGACGCAGGGTTTTGGAAGTCCGTGGGACGGTACAATGGACGGAAAATTATTACCTGCGGGCACGTACTACTACACGATTGATTTAAACCTTCGCAATCGTAAAACTTACAGAGGCACCGTAACCATACTACGATGAACGTACGAATTCTTGTTGTCTTAATTTGTTGCCTGTGGGGGTGCACGTCGGTGTACGGGCAGTATGTGCCGAATCAAGGCCAGCGCTTTCAGATGTTGCCGATGTTCAATCCGGCGTTTTCCGGGGTGGAGCCTTTTGGTGACTTCAAGATGAGCTACCGTCACCAATGGGCGGGCTTCGGAAGCCAGGCTCCGCGATTCCTAAATCTTTCGTATAACACCCGACTGGTTCATCCCCTTGATCTTTCCTACAATGCGTTACGACCGAGTAGTCCGGACATGCTTGCTGAAGGACAGATACCCGCGGCGCGGAGAATGATCCACGGAATTGGAGGCCAGCTCTTTCACACGCAGGTTGGAGTCATAAAGTCGGTCGGGACCAGTGTTAACTATTCTGTTCACTATCCTCTGGGAGGGAAGACCCGGATGGCCGGCGGGGTTTCCGTGTTGTTCGAGAACAGGAAGCTTGACGTGGGTGAGGTGACCGTACGGGATCCTGATCCCTACTATGACTATTTGCTAACGGCATCAACGTCGCAAAATGAACTCAACGTCCGGGCTGGAGTACTCGTCTACGGTCCCCGCTTCTACATTGGCGTGTCTTACCTGCCTGTGGTTCATCGCGCCCTTAACAGCGGAGAACTGGACATGACTCAATCGTTTTATCGCGCATCTGCGCAAGCCGGCTGGGTAGTTCCCGTCGACGCAGATGTTACTGTAAAGCCTTCCTTACTGGCTCTTGTTCAAACCGATAACAAAGTAGCGATTGATTATAGCGTAAAAGGTTACTTCAGACAGAACATATGGCTGGGATTAACATATCGGGATATCAAGAGCGGGATCGCTATCATCGGATGGAACTTTGATCACCGATTGAGTGCCTCCTATGCGTACGAAATGTCGCTCGGACCTTTCCGACAGTTTAATGACGGAAGCCATGAGCTTGTCATCTCTTTGCGAGTAAATAATTTCAGAAAATACCCTCAGTACACATGGTAAAGCGCTGTTGTTTTCTTCTTTCGACGATTCTTGGATTCTGCCTGAATGTACCCGGGCAGGAACTGGAATTTAACTCCGTACGCAAACTTCCTCCGACGCTGAACTCAGCAGCAGAGGAGGGGATGCCGCTTTTATCTCCGGATGGACGTCAGCTGTTTTTTACCCGTACCCTTTTTGCCGCAAATTCAGGGGGAAAGTTTTCAGGAAGCGATATCTGGCACAGTGAAGGTCGGGGAGACGTTTGGAGAAGTCCGTCGAATACCATTCCCGCCATCATGAACACCGCGGCTCACAACGTTCTGGTTGGTTTTGACCGCGAAGGGAAGAAGCGTTTTTTTGTATCCGCGTCGCCGTACAGTCCGATTGATGGGATCTACTACACTGAGCGAATCAATGACTATTGGACGCGTCCACAGCTTATCCCAATTCCGGGCATAGATACCCGGCGCTTTGTCGGCGTTTACGTGTCACCCGATGTTGATGTTGTTTTCTTGTCGATGCAGGGAGATGATAGCTATGGAGAGGAAGATTTGTATTTCAGTGTCAAAGACAAAACAGGACAATGGACTGTTCCCCGCAACATGGGAGGAACGCTGAACACGCAGGGGTTTGAAATATCACCCTTTCTTTCGAACGACAAGAAACGGCTGTATTTCGCCAGCAACGGTCACGGGGGAGAAGGTGATGCAGATATATTCTACAGCGAGCGACTTTACGATTCATGGGAGACGTGGTCGGTGCCTGTCAACCTTGGCAAGATGGTGAATTCGGCGAAGTTTGATGCGTACTTTTCGATTTACGGTGACTCCATTGCTTATTTCGCCAGTAACCGGGATGGGCAGTTTGCCGATTTGTATGAAGCGCACGTAACACGGCGTGCAACGGTACTTGGAGATGGACAGCGTTACTTTACCCGGGAAGACTGGCAGCGGGAACTGGGCGCATCAATTTCTCAGGAAATTATATTCCCTGAGACATCAACGACCCTGACACCGTCACAGGAAGAACTTCTTTTTTATGTCGCAAACAAGTTGCAGCTGAGGCGGTCAGTGATGTTTCACCTTGTGGTGTTACAGACTGATGATCTTGAACGTGGCGAGAAACGATTAAAATCGGTAGCCGATTATCTTACACAATCGGGCATTTCAGAAGATCGTATCGTTACACGTCAGGTGGAGTCGCCCGAGAAGGCCGGGCGCGGTGTCATCGCCATCAGGCTGTTTGAATAGGGCGCGCGGAGCTTCGAAACGGTTTGTAATGTTTGATGTGCGCCAGTTCAAGCATCTGACGATCGCCCGACGAGTCACCGTAGGCGATGATTTCGGAGAAGTGGTCGATTTCGAAAGCTGTTTTTATTCGGTGCACCTTTTCGTCGCCGTGACAGTTTTGACCCTCAAATTTTCCTGTGAGTATTCCCGATTTTTCTTCCAATCGTGTGGCCAGGCATTGAATTCCTTGTTCCCTGCACCACGGCTTTACCCAGTTCTCGGCGGAAGCTGATACAACGCACACGACCGTGTTGTTGTCCTGATGTTGTCGGATTTCGCGAAGTGCCTCGGGTCGAACTAGTCGGGGAACGATCTCACGCGCGAATTGTTCACACCGGGCGTCGAACGTCGTAACGTTTTCGCCGCGGAAGAACCAGGTCATGAGTTTTTCTTTTGCTTTCCAGTTGGGAAGAATGCCTAGTTTGTACGCTGACAAAACAGGGAAGAGGGCGATGAGCCCGGCAACATAGCCGGAGCTACCCCGATAGAAGCGGATAAACGCTTCGAGTGTGTCACGCGAGGTAATCGTTCCATCGAAGTCGAACAATGCCAGGCGTTGCTTTCCGTGGATCTGAGTACGCGCTGACACATGAGGCGTTGATGGCGTAAAGGTCATGAATTCATAACGCATAGATGATCAGGTAGAAACTGAGTATCCAGCCTGCGATAGTGGCAAGTATAAATTTGTCTCTCATGAAAATACGCGTAGGAGATCCCGATCTGTTTTCGACGAATACGATCTGGAGATAGCGCATTATACCGGCGATCACAAAAATGGTCGTGACGAATAGGTAGTCACTGTCAAAGCGTTCTGTTACTTCCGGCGACACTGTGTACATGATGTAGGCCACGATTACGACTGCCGAGAGTAGTGTCAGACAGGAGGTGATAAATTCGAGATTGTAAGACTGTGTTGACTTGCGTACGATCGTTCCGTTCTGCGCGTTGAGGAGGAGGTCGTCTCTTCGCTTGGCGATGATGAGGAATAGTGCCAGAAGCAGGATCATTAGCGACAACCAATGAGTCACGTACAGGTCGGCAAGGACTCCACCGCTATAGACACGCAGGAGAAATCCCAAAGCGACAATAAACAAGTCGACGATGCCGATATTCTTCAGACCCATCGAGTAGCCCAGGTTCAAGGCAAAATATCCGAGGAGGATGTAGAAGAAGCTCAGGTTGAGAGCTGCTGCGCCGGCGAGCCCCGACGACACCAACACAATAATTAATGTGAAGGCTGCACCTGTTCCTACTTCTCCTGAAGCAATAGGTCGAAATTTCTTCTTGGGATGCAGTCGATCTACGTGTCGGTCGCGATAATCGTTGATTACATAGACACCGGAAGCTACAAAGCTGAAGGCCAGGGCGCCGGCGGAGACCGTAATGAGTTCTTCAACCCGGAACAAATGACCTGCGAAGAATGACGGGATGAAAAGGAAAAGGTTCTTCACCCATTGGCGTACTCTAATGAGACGGATGACGGCGTAAGCGTAGGTCGCCGCCGACCTTGATTTAATGTCGATTGGCCACGTATGCGTGACCGCGGGTGCCCTGTGTGTCCTGGTTGGACGGGCGGTGGTTGTGCTCGTACTCGTTGTTCCCATGCCTCACCTCACTTACCAGATATTTTCCAAGTCTTTTTTCGTGTACAGATGATCGCGCGTTGTATAGAGTGTTAGCCTGTTGGTCCTGCGGAGTGCCAGCGGATCTTTCCTGAACAGCCGAGATATCCATGCAATCGGCAAAAGGAATAGGAAGTAGATGACGCTGAGCAGGATTCGCGAGTTGATCCAACCGAGGACGAGCGCGATTTTGAACCACAGCCATTCAATGGCGCCAGCAATCGCCGGGATAAAAATGGAGACCGCACCAATGATCGTCGCAATTTTCCAGAGCGCCGGTATTTGAAAGATCCACCCAATAGCCAGCAATCCGGTTACTATGACCAGGATAGTCTTAAAACGGTCAGATGCAGGTGCGGTCATCGATTTAGAATAGGGTGTAAATAAATGGTGCCACAGCGGAGCTTCCTCCGATTACAATCAGAACGCCCACAAAAATCAACAGTAGAATGATTGGGGTTAGCCACCATTTTCTCCGCTCACGGAGAAAGCTGAAGAGGTCTCTGACGAATTCCATATTGTTTCGATTGATTGTTTAGTGTCTATTAGTCAAGGGTAAATTCTTCCTTCCAATTGTCTTTTTCCTGCCATTGCGGTTGCTGCTTTTTGTCGAACAGATAATTCCCAATAACGAGGAAGTCCATCTCTGTACGCATAAAGCAGCGGTACGCATCTTCGGGAGTGTTGACGATTGGCTCACCTCTAACATTGAAGCTGGTGTTAACGACAACGCCATACCCTGTCAGGCGCTTAAACTCTTGTACCAACTGGTAATAGACGGGGTTCGTCTCGCGATGTACCGTCTGTATCCTTGCTGAGAAATCAATGTGGGTTACAGCTGGCATGTCTGAACGGAGGTGATACAGCTTCTCCCGGATCGATTTTTCGTGATAGTCAGCCGGGAGTGGCCTTCTGCGTTTACAGCACACAGGTTGAACCATCAGCATGTAGGGAGAAACTCCGTTGTGTTGAAAGTATTGGTTACACTCTTCGGCAATGACCGAAGGAGCAAAGGGCCTGAATGATTCCCGGTATTTTATCTTAACGTTGAGTTTTCTCTGCATTTCTTCGTTTCGTGGGTCGCCCAAAATGCTGCGCGCCCCGAGGGCACGTGGACCGAACTCCATTCGCCCCTGTACCCATCCGATGACGTTACCTTCTGAAAGTTTCTCTGCAACGTCCCTACACATGTCCGCTGTCTGTTCAAACTTTTGATATACAGCCTCATATTTTCGGATTACGGTTTCGATTTCTTTGTCCGAATAGTCGGGTCCCAGATAAGATCCCCGCATTCCGTCAAGTCCCTTCGGCGTCTGTCGTTCCTGGCCGAAGTAGATATGACATGCCGCCTGTGCCGCGCCCAGGGCACCACCGGCATCGCCCGCAGCAGGTTGAATAAAAATGTTCCTGAACAACCCACTGTTAAACAACTTACCGTTGGCGACACAATTGAGGGCGACGCCACCTGCCATGCAGAGATATTCACTACCGGTTAGTCGTTGCGCCTCGGCGGCCATCCGGACTACAATGTCTTCCGTTACCTGTTGGATCGCAAGTCCAAGGTTACAGTGGTGGAGGGCGAGCTCGTCTTCCGGCTTACGGACGGGAAAGCCGAACAGGCGCTCCCACTTCTTTTCGTTGACCATCGTAAGGCCGGTGGCGTAGTTGAAATATTCCTGGTTCAACCAGATGGATCCATCGTCTTTTATGTCTACGAGCTCCGACCTGATAGTTCGTACGAATCGCTTCACCTCCTCGGAATCGGGAACGCCATAGGGAGCCAGTCCCATTAGTTTGTACTCACCCGAGTTCACTTTGAAGCCGAGGAAATAGGTGAAGGCGGAGTACAGGAGACCCAGGGAGTGGGGAAACTTCAGTTCCCTGAGAATGCGAATGTCCTTGCCGCGTCCGTGACTGATCGAGGCAGTTGCCCATTCACCCACACCATCGACGGTAAGGATAGCGGCTTCTTCAAAAGGTGAAGGATAAAACGCGCTTGCCGCATGCGAAAGGTGATGCTCAGGAAAAAGAAGTTTGACCTTACGGGTATTGTAGGCTTCTATTCTGGAAAGTTCTTCCTGCAGGAGACGTTTGAGAAACATCTTTTCCTTCAACCATACGGGGATTGCCGTAATAAAGGAGTTGATACCCCGGGGAGTGAAGGCGTAGTATGTTTCAAGCAATCGCTCAAACTTGAGAAGAGGCTTATCATAGAAGGCAATCGCGTCAAGCTTGTCGAGCGAACAGCCAGCATAGTCGAGGCAGAACCTGACTGCATTGGCAGGGAAACCGGGGTCATGCTTCTTACGGGTAAAGCGTTCTTCCTGAGCAGCGGCAATAACTTCTCCGTTCGAAACTATTGCGGCGGCCGAGTCGTGGTAGAACGCCGAGATTCCTAGGACTTTCACAGAATGAGATGGATTGGTAACGGGAAGCGTGTGTAAAAATCCGTTCCAGAGCGGCTTCTGGCGGCAATTGGCATTCTTTTATTACCGCTGATGCGTCGTGCCGGATTACCATGGATGTGAGCTGTCATTCCTGTCCACAGGTTGGCTCGTAATTTTTGTATTTCATGTGTACTCCTGAGTGGCGCGACCCTAAAACCAATCGACAACAATGGACCTCTTGTATCTTGGAAAAGTCTTATGGAGAAAAAGTTGGATCATCATCTCCGTTCCGCTTATCGCGGGAATCGCCGCGTTTTTTCTGACGCGGGACATTCCGGATAAATACCTTGCAAACGCCCAGATTGCCACCGGTTATACGGTTGACGATCAGGTTCAACTCACCGAACAGCGGTTCAGTAGTCGTGATACTGAGATTCGGTTTAGCAATCTTCTTAGCTCTATGCATTCCGGGCTGGCGATGAATATGACATCGTTTCGCCTCTTACTGCACGACCTGGATCCGGAAAACGTTCCCTTTCATCAGCCCGACCCGTCGCAGTACCGCTTTTCAGATGAGGAGGTAGAAAAAGTGAGGACCATTCTCACTGACAAACTTGAGCGTTTTTCGCCTTTGCTGTCGACGGACCCGGATTTCGAACTGATAACGGATTTCCTGATTGCGTACGGGTACAACTATAACGATATAGTAGATAACCTTTCGATCGATCGCATTCCCAATACCGATTACATTAATATCGCAATGAAGGCCGACAAACCTGCTTTGGCGGCACTGGGGGCCAACGCCTATACGGAGGAGTTTATCCGCTACCACAAATCACTCCGTTCCGAACGAACCAGCGAGTCGGTAGAGTTTCTCAGGGATTTAAGTGAAAAGAAACGTAGAGAGCTCGAGCAGAAACAACAGCAGCTCAAGGATTTTAAATCACGTAACAACGTATATAATATTGAGGGGGAGAGCGGAATGAAGATGGGGCAGCTTTCCTCGCTCGAGACTGAGGCAGCAATTACGCAAAGCAACATTACGCGTCTACAATTGCAGATTCGAAACCTGCGGGACAACATTGCCCAACTGTCGGCACCGTCGACCTCAGCCAGCAACCAGCGCATTTTGGAATTACGATCAAGAATCAATGAGATGAATGCGCGTTACATAACGGAGGGAGCGAGCAATCAGGCTCTTCTCGATTCTTTGAATTTCCTCCGCGAGGAGTTGCGCATGGAACAGGACAATTCACTGCGCCAGGGTGCGGCGACGTCGCCCGGTTATACTGTAATCGACCTCCAGCGTCAGCTGGAAGAAAAGGAGATTGAATTACGCGTGCAGCAGGATAATATGCGGATGATTCGGTCCAAGATGGGAGCGATCAGTTCGAGTTTTTCGGGCTTCGCGAGCAAGGAGGCCGAACTCGCTGCTCTTAATAAGGACGTCGAGCTGGCTACCCAGGAATGGACGCTCGCCCTGGATAAGTACAACGAGGCCCGGAACCGACAGCTTGCAAGCGAAAACCTTCGAATGGTTCTCCGTGCCTCGCCTCCGGTGAATCCAGAGCCGGGTATTCGTCTTATTATCATCGCGCTCGCGATCTTTCTGAGCGCTACGATTTGCCTCTCCGTGATCGTCGGCATGGAAGTGCTCGATGGAACGATACGTACGCCGGATAGATTCAAACGAATGGCTAACCTACCCATAGTAGGAGCGATCAACCGGATCGACAGTAGGAACTTTAACATCCGAACGTATTTCAATCAGCAGAACGGGAATGAAGATACCGAGATGTTCAAATCGCTGCTGAGGAAATTTCGCCACGAAGTTGAGTCGATGAATGCGAAGGTTATCCTGTTTACAAGTCCGAAGCGGAGGGAAGGAAAGACGTTCACGACTTTTTCTCTTGCCTATGTTCTGAGCCTTCTCGATAAGCGCATTCTCATTCTCGATACAAATTTTAAGAACAACTCGCTGTCTCAGATTCTCGGAAGGGGACAAAGCGATCTCCGGCTTCTCGACACGCGCAAGCATAAACTCCTGGTAAGTGCCGAGGACGCTGACCGAAAACCGCAGCCGGAGTTCGACCACGACAACTCCTACGACTTGATCAATCCGACGAAGTACAAGAATATTTTCATCGTCGGGAATTCAGGAGGAGGACAGGAGTCGCCCGCGGAGATTCTTTCCGGACGGGATTTTGGAAATCTCGTAACGATTCTTGCCGACAGCTTTGACTATGTACTTATGGAAGGTGCTTCCTTAAACGAGTACTCGGATACAAAGGAACTGGTTCGCTATGCCGACAAGGTGGTGGCAGTGTTTTCAGCGGATGCTACCATCAAACATCTCGACCGGGAAGCTATTCACTACTTCAAGAGTCTTGGTAAGAAGTTCGGCGGAGCTGTGCTCAACCGCGTGGAACTGAAGGATCTGAAGCTCTGACAGCGTCTCCTTATTTCTTTTGCTATCTATCTAATTTGTTTTCTATGAATATTGCAGCGACAGATCTTCGGACTGCCAATGAGACTGACAGAGGATCTAAGTCGATTCGGGACGCAGACCTCATAATTTTTAGCCTTTCGAGGTGGGATGCGCAATATTCCTCGCCGTCGTTTTCGCTGGCAAAGGAATTTTCGAAGACGAACAGAGTATTTTATATCGATCATCCCTTTTCCGTTAAGGATTTTGTGAGGGGTGTAAATACTCCTTCGGTTCGTAAGAGGAGGGAGGCGCTCTTGTTCGGTCGTAACATATATACGCGACCGCAACATTTGCCAGAGAAACTGACCGTAGTGACGCCGCGACTAACGCTTCCTATTAATTTTCTTCCCGACGGAAGAGTCTATGACTGGTTGGCAAAATGGAACGACAAGGTGATTTTTGAGGCTATTCGACGCGTAATCCGGGATTTTGACGTACAGAAGTTTGTGTTTTTCAATGCGTTCGATCCATACTTCTGTCGCGATTTTCCGGAAGATATCGCCCCATTGGTAAAAGTATATCAGTCGATGGATGATCTCAGCCAGGTGCCTTATACAGCCCGGCATGGTCGACGACTGGAGGAGGACATTATTCGGAAGTTCGATGTGACGTTGACCACTTCCCGTGAGCTTAGGCGGTTGAAGTCGCAGTATTCGGATCATGTCTACTATCATCCTAACGCAGCCGACTTTTCCAGTTTCCGGCGCGCTCTTACTGAACAATTTCCCCGACCGCCAGAACTTGAAAGGGCACGCGGGAAGCAAATTATTGGGTACACTGGGAATATCGAGTCCCGCATCGACTACGAACTGCTTAAAGGTGTGATTGAGACAAACCGGGATAAGATGATTGTCATGGTAGGCCCCGTTACTACACCCGAGCACAAGACGATTGGATTGACGGAGTATCCCAACGTTATTATGACGGGTTCAAAGAGGATAGACGAGCTTCCGGCCTATCTGCAGTATTTTGATTGCGCTTTGATCCCATTCAAGAAGAACACACTAACGAGAAGTATCTATCCTCTTAAGATTAATGAGTACCTCGCCGCGGGAAGGCCGGTGATTGCCACCGATTTTTCGGAGGACATTCAGAGTTTTTCGGAGGTAATCTATATCGGTAAGAACCATCAGGAGTTCATTGATTTGATTCCCCGATCCATCGCTGAGAACAATGCCGCGAGGGTTGAGGCGCGGACCGCGGTTGCCAATACGAATACCTGGTCGGCCAGGGTTGAGCAGTTCTGGCAGATACTTGAGGATCATCGGAGGCAGTTTCATGTTGCGGCTTAGAAGACCTTTTGGGGGTATGCCATTTGTAGGGAACCGGCAGGAGTATGAGTAAATACAGTGAAAATGATTCTGAGGATAGGGACGAGACCGGGCATCGCCCGTTTTCAATAGAAAATCTCAACCGAATACTCGCCATCTTATTTGTACTAAGCACCTACCTTTTCATTTTCCTGAAAATCATGGTGCTGGAGTAGTACGCGCATTTCGTCTATGATTAGCAATCGAGCCATTAAGTTACCGGGTGTCGCTATTTTTTCCCTGCTGTTATTAATCAGTCTGGGTGTAACTTATCTCATGATCACCAAGGGCATTCTGGTCGGTATAGTGATCCTGGGGATTCTATTGGGAGGAATTTATCTGGCGGCGACGCTGAAGGACTTTCGCATTGCTTTTTATTCCGTTTTTCTGATGGGCATTTTCATGTTCTATGTGAATCGGATGTTGAACCTGGTCTTTCCTCTAGGAACGGTCTATGACGGACTTGTAGCGCTGGCCTTTTTCGCAGTCTTTCTAAACGAGAGACCTTTCGATTGGAGGGGATTTTGGAACCCCATCACGATGATGTTTGTGATACTGATCGTATTTCAGATCCTCCAGTTATTCAACCCCAATGCGACTTCATCGGTTGCCTGGCTTGTGTCTCTGCGGAATAACACCTCTTTCTTGATATATGTCGTTTGTTTTCACATGTTCTCGTCGTTAAAAGAGGTGAGGAGGTTTACTTCTGTCTGGATTGGGGTGGCATTTCTGACGGGACTTTACGGAATCTTTCAGCATTTCTTTGGTTTGAGTGCCCGTGAAATGGAGTGGATGAATCAAAGTCCCGAGCGCATAGGCTTGTATATCATCTGGGGTGAGTTGCGTGTTTTTTCTTTTCTGTCCGACCCTTCCGCGTACGGGTTGTTTATCGGAATAACCAGTTTGGCCACGATGGTCTTAACACTGGGACCTTTTCGTTTACCGGTTAAGATTGGGTACGGCCTACTGACCATCGTGTTACTTGTTGCCATGTCGTACTCGGGCACGCGAACCGCTATGGCTTTGGTGATAGCCGGTATAGCTTTTTATATCCTGATTATGCTTCACAACCGAAGGATACTGATTGCCTCGGCGGGGATGGTTTTAGTCGGAGCGGTGCTATTGTTTGGTCCCTTCTACGGAAGTACCATGAGTCGGTTGCGATCAACTTTTAAGGCTTCCGAGGATCCGTCGATGGCAGTGCGTGACTACAAGCGGCAGATGTTCCAGGAGTATATCAAGAGCAATCCCATTGGGGGCGGCTTGAATACCGTAGGGCATTCGGGAGCGCGTTATTCTCCCGGACATCCGCTTGCCGGGGAGTGGGATCCCGACAGCGGATACCTGTTCACGGCTTTGGAGTCAGGCTGGGTAGGACTGATCATCGTTATGGGAGTGTTTTTTATCGTGATGCTGACAGGGATAAACAGATTCTTTTCCATCAGAGATCCGGTACTGAAGGTATATACACTGGCGTATATAGTGCCTTTTTTTGCTCTTTCGGTGGCTCATTTTGCTCAGGATGCGATGTTCACAAAACCGATGAATGTGATTGTGTTTGCCACTTATGCGCTTGTGTACAAAATAGCCACGCTGGAGAAAAAGCTCCATTCGACCGAGATGATTTAGCGACGTGGTGTCTCAAATTTTCAAAATAGAAAGCGAGTTGAGAATGTATATGAAAATGATTGCTTTTGTGTTGCTGATCAGTGTTCCCGCGGTGGGTCAGCATATTGACTACAACAAGATTATCTTACCGGAGAGTTCTCAGACGAATGACTTCGCGGAAAAGCTTGTACAACTGGCGTGGCGTAATCACCCTAGCAATCAGGTTCTTCGGCATGAGAAGAACATCGCGGCTTATGACGTCAAGTCGAACAACGTCTCGTGGCTGGAGAATATCCGGGTTTCGGGAAACCTTAACGAATTTACGATTAACAGGGCGTCCGATCCCCTGGGACGGTCCGCTTTTTATCCAAAGTACAATTTCAGTGCTAGTGTTTCCATCGGGACATTCTTCACGATTCCCTATAATGTCAAGAAGAGCCGCGAGGCTTTGATGATCAGTGAATCAAACATCAATACACAGAAGCTCCTGGTGCGAAACGAGGTGTTGAAACTTTACAATGAGTATGTCATGCGGGAGCGCATCTATAAACTTCAGACACAGAGTTTACTGGATACTGAGACTTCTCACAAACTAGCCGAACAACGCTTTCGCCGTGGTGAGATTGATTTTCAGTTGTACTCAGAAAGCTTGACTTTGTACAATAACAATATGATGGCCCAGTTGCAAGCGGAGCGCGACTTCAAGAATGCGAAGCTTGATCTTGAACAGTGGATAGGGATGAGACTTGAGGATGTGAGGTAGTCATTGTGAGGGGACGCATGCTGGCTCGGATTGACAGACTTGCTCGTTTTGAATCACCTTCGGCAACGGATTGGTGGATTTACTTCTTTCTGTTCGTTGTTATTCAGGTTCCGGCAATTCTTAATTTCTATGATAATACCACAGGGAATAATCCGTATCTCCTGTTCGCAGAGTCATTGCTGAACGGGGACCTTTTCCTCACGCCTTCGCGGAAACTTATGGACCTCGTTTACTACGAGGGGCAATATTATCTTCCTTACCCTCCGTTGCCATCCTTAATTCTTCTTCCATTTGTTGCGATTGCCGGGACAGCCCACGTCAACACTGTTGCTGTGGCTACTGTCATGGGATGTATCAGTCTGTACAAGATGTATCAGATATTGATTCGTGTATCGCTTGCCAGGGAGTATGTGAACTGGATGCTTTTAGCAGCTTTTTTTGGAACAGGGTACTGGTTCGCGATCTTTACAAGCCATCATGTGTACGCTTTCGCACATATTACCTCCTTTATGTTTCAGTTGTTTGTCATTGACGAGCTGTTGAACCGAAGGAGATGGTGGCTTGTGGGTGTTTTCATCGGTTGTACCTTCCTTTGCAGGCAACTTACGATTTTCTACGTTGTGCTGGCGTTGGGAGTAATGATTCACCTGCAACGATCAGGGAGGGAGCGTATATCTGCCCGCGACTTTGCTGGTTTTGCGGTGGCGTTAGGGGCGTTCATCGTGGTCTATCTTGTGTACAACTACCTGAGGTTTGATAATCCGTTCGACACCGGCTATGAGCATATCCTGTACATTGGCGTGTTGAAGGAGAGAGTGATGGATTTCGGTGTATTTAGTCCGAGATACTTTCTGTTTAACTTTTACACGGTATTTCTAAAAGGGTTCAATATCGAGTTCGGAGGTCGCCATTATCTCGATATCACGGGTATGGATATATGGGGTACGTCGATACTGGCCGCCAGTCCGTTTGTGATTGCTTCTATTAAGGCCCAGTGGCCCCCGGTTATGAAGTGGTCAGCATTTTTAACAATCGGTCTCATCCTGGGAGTTCAGCTTTTTTACCACAACAACGGATATCATCAAATCAATACATATCGGTTTGCCCTGGATTTCCTGCCTCTATTAATAAGCTTGACAGCCCTTGGTGCCAGATTTGTTCCGCGCTGGCTCTTTATTGCTATGGTCGTGTATTCGCTGGTCCTGAATCTCGTGGGATTTACGGTTCACTATCTTTATCAGTAAAAATGTCGGTGCCTCGTGTGAGCAATTTGATCGTTGAGTAAAGATTGAAGCTTGCCTCTTCGGGAGCGTCGCTCTCCCTCGGGAGAATTCCGGGATATTGTGACAGGATTTGGTGCAGCAATCCCCGGGGGGGTCGCCAGACTGGAAAATCGCTATTGGAATTCTTTTAGGAGCCGATCAAAATGCGGCTGTAACGACCTGCCGTTCGCTTGACGATATAGACCGAAGCGATGGATGCGACGAGAATGAAGCAGAGGTAGAGAAGAAAGCTTAGGAGTGAATATTCCAAGGGACCGACAAGTCGGGTCCATACATTTTGGGAAAGATAGATGAGGATGCAGTGCACGAAGAAAATACCAAAACTGTATTCCCCGAGCACTTCCAGAAATAGCATTTTTCGATGCGAATACTTGTGGAGCGCGATCAGGGCGATGTAGCACAAGGTGAGCGCCTTCAGGAGGTCGATATTGAAGACCAGACGCGGGTCGGCGATGAGGTCTTCGAAGCTGATCTTATCCGGAGTGGGTATGAGCGCTGTGAGAAGAGCGATAGTGATTGCGACATAGAATGCAATAAGAGGTATGAGTAGTTTGTTTCCTGCCTGGAGAATGCGTTTCCTGTTATAAGACGTCCACATTCCGAAGTAGTATACGGGGAAATAGTGGATGTAGGCCAAAAACGGGTTGGCATTGTGTTCCGACCGATAGGTGAAGAAGCTTGTCACGATCAGCAGAGGGAAGATGTATCGGTACGCCGCGGGTTTGTCGAGTGCACGGAAAGCCGGGGCTGATAGGTAAAAAAGCATGATGGTCGAGATAAACCAGAAGGGTGCCAGATGGAGCCCTGTGAATATGTAATACCCGAACCGGTAGAGTACATTGTGCTCATTGAAGCCCGCGGGAAGCCCCAGCGTATAGTTTGAGTAGATACGGTATGCGATAATAGGAATAGAGACGAGGATATATGGGAGGATTACGTAGAGAAACTTCTTTTCCATGTATTTGGGAAAGTCGAAGCCGCGTTCTGATAGGTACTGAAAGAGGAACCCACCGATGAAGATGAACATCACAGTGCCGGTTCCTTCACGCGAGTCGAACAGAGATGACATAAGCGTGAGCGCTCCGGTATGCCCTTCCCATGATTGGGCATTGCCACGGGCATGAACGGCGACCACAATGAGAATTGCAATGCCGCGGAGATTTAGGACATAGGGCAAGAATCGGGACGACATGTCGGGGAGACGCACTTTTACCAATCGTGCTGTAACGCGGCTAGCAAGTACAAAACTATGCCGCGGGAAGCGGCGGCAGACTGATCTCGATGGCGGCCATTTTGGTTCGGAATGTGGAGAAACAGATACAGCCGCCAGTTTCCATACCCTGGGTCCCTCGTGAACCGGCTGGCATGTTATTTATTCATAGCGGCCTTGTGAGGCAAGGTTTTGCCCTCGCGTTTACCATACACTCATAATCGATGCGTCTGAAAGGTCTATCCGACAAGCAGCTCTTTGTTATTGAGCTGGCTATTGTTTGCGTTTTTTGCTTTTCGCCTCTGCTTTATAACAACCCATACCGGCTGAACATCTTCCTGTCGTGGGAGGGAGCCTATCGTCTCTATCTCGGTCAGGTTCCGTTTCGCGATTTTTCTTTGCCTATGGGTTACGGGTATTGGGTTGTGCCCGCGCTGTTCTTCAAGATTTTCGGCCCTTATATGTTTTCATTAATTAAGGCGCAGGTCTTCATCAACCTGATTTCGGTGTTAACAGTGCGCGCCACACTGCGCATGCTCAATGTACCTCCGGTGGCAATCCTGCTGACCATACTGGTATTTTGTCTCTCCTATGTCTCGAAAAACTTCTGGCCGTGGTACAATCATATGGTAATAGTCTGGGAGTTGGTTGCTATCTATTTCGCCTTCCGTGCAATCCTGCGGCCGCAACGGGGCTGGCGTATCGGCTATTTGGCTTTGAGTGCATTTTTTATCTGGTTTGCCATCTTTACGAAACAGGACGGCGGAATTCTGGGACTTTTTATCGTGTGGGGGGCGTTGCTGTATGCGGCGTGGGTTGAGCGGTCGATCAGGATGTTTCTCTACTTTACAGGATTCATTGTGGTTCTGGGCCTGATCCTGATTGTGCCTTTGTTGAAATACGATTTTCTGTATTGGTTCAACTACGGTCAGCCACCGCATGATTCCCGACTAGTGCTCACCGACTTCTTTGACCACATTCTGGGATGGTCGTATTGGCAAAAATTCTTCCTGCTGATCATGGTGCTTGTTATACTGGATCAGCTTCGCGACTGGAGAAGCTTTCTTGCTAACAGAGAAGTTTTTCTTTTCACCTATCTGTGTCTTGCAATAATTCTTGAGGCGCTGGTAATTCAGGTCACAAGTGATGAGCCTCCCTATGGGGAAGACTTTTTCTATGCATTCGGTTTTGTATTCGTGTTCGTTAACCTTCCCCTCACGCTCAATCTAAGACGGTGGGGGTATTTGCTGGTCTGCCTGGGGTTGGTTGGTTTTTGGTGGACGGGGATTTATTGGAGAAACATCCGTCGCGTGGTCGCAAAAACGCCTGTTGCGGTGGCGCACATGGAACAGGCAACGAAGCACCAATATCGCGTAGCCAGTGATTTCAAATCGCTCGACAGACTTTATCTGGCCGAGGAGACGATTGAGGGAATCAAGCGAATAAAAGACCTTGATCTGGTAAAGAATAAGAAGGACCTGAAGGTCCTTAACATGAGCGAGCTGACTTCACTTGCTTACGAGATCCCGTTCACGCCCCTGACTAATCAACCCATGTGGTTTCATCAAACGGTTAGTATCTGGGAGAAGGAAGTTGGCGAGTTTTGTCAAAAGGTGGAGCGGCTGGAGTACGACTTGGTTTTGTTTCAATCGATCCCTGAAAAGGAGGTCATTAATTTTTATCCGGAGGGGGTTCATCAATGTCTTCGCGAGCATTACAAGCTTGAGTTCAGTTTCCTCGCTCCTCGCACACCTGCCGAATCTTACATTCACGTATTTACGCGACCGGAATAGCAACAGGCTGGTCGGAGGAACTGGCATTGTGTTTTATTGTAGTGTGATGTAGGGTAGTTGGGGGGATTCTTATTGCAATGCTAAGGCAGTCGGTAGTTTATTCGAGGTTTCATGCTGGGAGGTCATTTTCGGTTTATGTGGTCGGACTTTGTCTGCTTATTGCGGTTTCGGGGTCCTGTTTGTTGTTGATTTTTGCTGATCCCCTGGGAGATTCCCTTGCAGTTGCTCTTCGTTCCAATACTGATTTGGGGCGGATGTACTATGTGCAGCTTATTGTTTTGTTGGGCTGGGAGATCCTATGGATCGCGGGATTCGTCGGGACCGTCGTTTATTTGATGACCGGATGCGATACCCGGACACTTAGGGATACCTTCTTTGGAGGTCTTGGCGTCGATTATCCGCATCTCGTTCTCCTTTTGATAAGTGCATTTTTCATGCTCTCGGTGCTGGTGTTCATGTTTGGGTTTGATGCATTCGCTGATTCTCCACGCGAGCACGCCGCACTGTTTCAGGCGGAGCTGATTAGTAAGGGCCGACTCTGGGATCCGTGGCATGACCTTCCGGGATTTTTTGCCCATAGCGGTATCGTTCAGGAAGATGGTATTCGGGTCGGGCGTGTTCAACCCGGATATCCGCTGTTGTTGAGCGCAGTCCTCAATGTCGGGCTTAGTCCGGCGATTATGAACCCCTTACTCGCGGGGTTGGTGGGGGCTTTTTTCTGGTTTATTGTGTCGCGCCGAAGGTCTTCGACAGTGGCGGTATGGGCATTGGTAGCCCTTCTGTCGTCAAGCGTCTTCTTCCTGGGAGCTGCCTCGTATCATCCGTCCATGCTGGGGCTTTTGCTACTCCTCTTGATGGTGTACTGTGTGTATGCTTACGAACAAAGAAAAGGAGGGCTTTACGGCGTTTTGGCGGGTGCATTCCTTGGCGCCATTTCGATCGTCGAGATTGGGATCGCTGTGGCTGCATCGGCAGCGCTGTTGGCTTGGGTATTATTCCGTCGTGAGCGTTACCTCGGGTGGTTGCCATTACTCGCGGTGGTCGGTGCGCTGCCGTTCGCTCTCTTCCTGGTTTTGTACAACTATTCGATTACCGGAAATCTCTGGGTGCCGGTTGAGCGTTGGGGGACACCTCCCGCAACCTATGCTTCCTCCGGCTTTCTCTTACTTAGCGGAACAGGGAACTGGGTGACCCCGCTTGTCGGTGCCATCTATCTCAGCTCTCCGGCGGTGCTGATGCTATACATCATCAGTGTCTTTCGACGCCCCGGCGTACTGCGAAGTTGGAATTTTGAAGATATGCTTCCACCCATGTTGATTCTTGCGTACGCCGTGGATGCCTTTTGCGGGTTTCATTCGTCAACCTATCTGTTTGCGGCGTTTCCCTTCGTTATTCTGTTCATCGTTTCGCGAATCCGTGAAGAAAGCCGTGCATGGATCTTCGCTCTGTTCTTTGCAGGGTTGGTATATGGAGCATCGAAGATTCCGTTGGTGGTCAGTAAGGAGGGGCGCATTATTGCCGAGCGCATGGATCTCTACACGTTGGTAGAGAAGAACAACATCGAAAATGCCGTTATTCTTATCGGATCGCCAGCGGGAAGGGTCAGACCTCTGACAGATCGCGAAATGACGCGAAACGCCACTGGGTTTCACGCCAGCGTACTGTACGCCCTTGACCTGCCCGACATCACTCCGGAACTTATGTCATACTACGAAGACAGAGCATTCTACCGGTATGTTCGGCTCCCTGATGAATCGAGGGGGCGATTGCAAAGCATACCCTAGTGTAGCGGGGGTTGGTGCATATTTTTTAGATAAAGCGGGTATGAAGAAAATGATCGCCAATTGGAACAACTATCCTGCCGTAGAAGCGCGCGAAATCTCCTTTGACCACGATAAGGAGATTATCGCAAAGCTGACCCGGACAGCGATTCCCCATGGCAATGGCCGTTGTTATGGTGATGCTTCATTGTCGGGGGAAGTGGTGAACACCCTGCGGTACGACAAAATACTCGCTTTCGATGAAGTCAACGGGGTGATCCGCTGTCAAAGCGGGCTGCTTCTGGCCGATCTGCTTAAGGTTATTGTTCCGCGCGGCTGGTTTCTCCCCGTCACACCGGGGACAAAATTTATCACAGTGGGTGGAGCCGTGGCCTCCGATGTTCATGGAAAAAACCACCACGTTGACGGTTCTTTCTCACGACACATAAGGTCAATGTCGGTTCTGACCGGTCTTGGGCAGGTCATTACCTGCTCGCCGGATAGTTACTCCGACCTCTTCTGGGCGACGTGTGGAGGCATGGGACTGACTGGGATAGTCCTTCAGGTTGAATTTAATTTAAAACGCATTTCAACAGCCTACATTCGTCAGAAGCAAATCAAAGCCCGCAACCTTGACGAAGTTATGGATCTGTTTGAGAGCCACAGCAACTCAACGTATTCCGTGGCCTGGATTGATTGCCTGAAAGGGGGGGATCAATTCGGCCGAAGTATTCTCATGCTCGGAGAACATGCGATGACCGATGAAGTAAAGGCGGTGAATTTTCTGGAATCGCGTCAGAAGTCACTGTTTTCAGTGCCGTTCTATTTTCCCTCATTCGTACTGAATGGCTTCTCCGTGAAACTTTTCAATGCGTTGTATTATGCCAAGAATTATCGGAAGGCAATGGACAGCATTGTTCACTACGATGGATTCTATTATCCGCTGGATGCGGTGATGCAATGGAATAGGATTTACGGGAGGCGTGGATTTGTTCAATATCAATTTGTGCTTCCTCTTGAGTCGAGCAAGAAGGGGTTGACCGATATCCTCAGACGGATTAATCACCATGGTACGGGTTCCTTTCTTGCAGTGCTCAAACTGTTCGGCGATCAGGACGACCTCATTTCGTTCCCGATGCGGGGATATACGCTGGCGTTAGATTTCCCTGTAAGACCTGAGCTGTTCACTTTTCTCGATGAACTCGACATCATAGTAGGCGATTACGGCGGACGCATCTATCTCTCTAAAGATGCCAGGATGAAGAAGGAGATATTCTGGAGGACTTACCCGCATGCGCCGGCTTTTAAGGAAATTCTTTCGAAGTATGACCCCGATAATCGGTTCGTGTCTCGGTTGGCACAAAGACTAATGCTCAAACCCTGATGGAGGAAAACGTTTTGATTCTGGGGGCAACGTCTGACATGGCCGTTGCTATTGCCCGAAGACTTGCCGGGGAAGGATACTCGCTCACGTTAGCCGCGCGCGATATGGATCGTCTTGCTGCACTCGAGAGTGATTTGCGAGTCCGTTTTATGACATCCGTAAATACTGTTCAGTTTGACGCCCTTGATTTCGAAAGCCATGAGACGTTCTACGCATCACTGCCGGAGCGACCAGATATTGTGATTTGTGTCTTTGGCTGGTTGGGTGACCAGCAGGTAGCCGAACATGATTGGGAGCATTGCCACAAAATTATCGACTCAAACTACACGGGCGCCGTTTCCATCCTGAATATCGTTGCACGTGACTTTTCAGAACGGCGACGGGGAATCATCATCGGGATTAGCTCGGTCGCGGGTGAACGTGGCCGTCAAAGCAACTATATCTATGGAAGTGCAAAAGCGGCTTTTACGGCGTATCTGTCGGGACTTCGCAATCGGATGTTTAGCTTCGGCGTTCATGTCATGACTGTGAAGCCGGGTTTTGTAAAAACGCGAATGCTTGAAAACATGTCTACCCCGCGACCCCTTACCGCTATGCCTGACGAGGTCGCCGCTTCTTTGTCTAAGTCCATACGTCGAAAGAGAAACATCGTTTATGTCAGGCCGGTGTGGTCGTTGGTGATGGGAGTAATTCGTACGATCCCGGAACCACTCTTCAAGAGACTCAAGTTGTAGCGACCCGGAAGGGGCTAATCCATCAATCTTCTTCATCATACTGCGGGTACAGTTTTTTATCGCTGTGTATTTTCAATCTTACCCTCATGCAATTCAAAGCACTACTAATCACGGAGACCGCTGAAGGAAAGTACGAGCGGAAAATCGTTCAGCGTGATCTTGAAGAACTGCCTCCCAATGAAGTTCTTGTTCGAGTCCACTACTCGGCCTTGAATTACAAAGACGGACTTTCCGCGACGGGACACAAAGGCATTACAAAAACGTTTCCCCATACCCCCGGTATAGAAGCGGCCGGGCAGGTTATCGAAAGCACCTCATCCAGGTTCAAACCGGGTAATGGCGTCTTCGTTACAGGTTATGACCTTGGTATGAACACGGCGGGAGCGTTTGCGGAGTACATCCGTGTCCCTGCCGAATGGTTGATTCGGAAACCTGAAGGATTGTCGTGCAAAGACTGTATGACCATAGGCACTGCGGGCTTCACGGCGGCCTATGCGCTGCACAAGATGGAGCTCATGGGGCAACGACCTGAGCATGGTCCCATCGTAGTTACCGGTTCCACAGGAGGCGTAGGTAGTCTGTCGGTTGCTATTCTCGCGAAAGCCGGATACGAAGTCATCGCGGTGACGGGCAAGAAGCAGGCAACGGATTACCTGAAATTTTTGGGCGCCAGCCGCGTCGAACCAAGGGAGTTTCTCAATGACACAATCGGAAAGCCTCTGCGTCGGGCTATGTGGGCTGGTGCTATCGATACCGTCTGTGGAACGATGCTGACGACGCTGCTCAAGCGGTGTCGGCGCGACGGTAACGTTGTGGCTACTGGATTGTTGTCGTCGATACACTTCTCAACAACAATTTATCCATTCATTTTGAACGGCGTTAATTTGCTGGGAATCGGCGCGGGACAAACCCCCATGGATCTACGGATGTATTTGTGGAACCGGCTTGTCAACGAGTGGAATGTCTGCGACAAACTTCCGTCGATTGCCCGCGAAATCGAGCTCGACCAGCTTAAGGATGTATACATCGACGCGATCCTGTCGGGTAGAACTCAAGGACGCGTGGTGGTTCGACTTAAGGAGGACTGCTGCTCGACACTTAACGGCGTCCATTCCCATGATGCTGTAATGAACGGATACAGCCGATAGTTTCTTTATTAACCGGACCTTTATGATGCGACTGCTTTTCCTGGCCGTTGTGGTCTTCGCCGTGGCAGGTGCAGGCCACGCTCAAAACCGAATCGCCCGAGAGTCTGACCGGGTGCGCTACGGACCTTATATCACGCCGGGTGATCTGATCATCGATACACCTACGCGGGAAAAGGATGGCAAGCGAGAGGTGGTCTACTATTTCATGCCCAAGCAGTGGCCAATGCTACGAGAAGGCGGAACGATCTGGATTGACGGTGAGAAGTTAGGTCCCGTCGATATGATAAAGTTTTGCAATACATCTCGTTCACTTAACGCGTGGCATATCGAATCGGCCTCCATACGCAATATTCCCGATACTCAGGTGAGGTCAAAGGCATTTGTATGTCAGGGTCTGAAGCATTTCGTTCTTGACGGTCAGAGCGAGGCCTATCCCGGGCTGTCGGCGTGGCCGGCACAGCGGAAGTTTCTGACCGGAGCTTTTGGTTTCTACGTTACAGGAAATCTGGAAGGAGGGCATGCGTATTCCATCGATGTACGCCATGGGGGGACGCTGCGTATGAACGGATTTGAAGCACAACACGCTTTCTCCGGTGTCAGGATCAGTGGTGGAAAGTACGATGTGACGATTTCTTCAGTAACCATCAGTAACTTTTATATCCACGACACCGGAAGTGGCGAAGGTTTTTACATAGGGTCAACGCAAAGTCCGCCTTATGCCAAACTGGAGAATCTGGTAATTCGCCATGGTATTATTGCGCGGACGGGTGCCGAAGGAATCCAGGTTCAGCATCTGGCGGGAAATGCCAACATCCATAATGTTACGATATTTGCTGCCGATGCGCGGTGGATAAACCAGTTCGGCCGGGGTCAGGATACAGGAATTCAATGGTCGGTCGATGGAGGGGAAAACAACAGTCTCCATCATGTTATCGTTGACGGATACGCAAGTATCGGAATGATTCCTTTTGGAGCTCCCGGTATGGAAGGAGGAAGGAGTCGGGTTCACAACGTCTTGTTTAACGACGGGCGTGATACGGGAATATATCTTCACAATTCGGGTTCGAACGGTGTCGAATGGGTTTTTGAAGATCTTTACTTCCGTGGGATTAACGAGACCTACTACAAACAGACAGGAAGAAACGAGAGGAATTACCTGGTGTCGCGTAAGTACGGAACTGATCGTGTCATCTTTAAGAATATCTATCATGACGGATGCAAGGTGAAGACCTTTGAGGATCCAACAGGTATTGAACACAGCAATGTTAACAAGGTCACTCTGGAACCTCCGGTATATGTGAATAGCGGATTTCATGAACCCGCACACCGCATCAAGCAATGGCACCCGCATTACGCTAGTTACTTTCCGGTATCCCGACGTGGTTCGGAGACGATTCAAGTATTAACCGAATGGAAGGAGGGCGATATTGCCATTGAAACGGTCGGAGAGTATGCCTTCTTCAAGTGTCGACGCAGTCATGTCGCAGATGATCGGCGACCTGCTGACCATCCTTTCTTCGTACGGCTTACCTGGGACGCCAATGGAGTTCGTAGTGACCAGCCAGGGTGGAATAAGAGCCTGCCGCAATCAGCCTTTCCTCCCGACGATCTCCGGCTGAAACCCGGTAATATCTGGAAAAAGAAGGGCTTCGGATTTCAGGCTGAGTTGCTGGAGGCAGCGCATTAAGCGATCGGCTTCTAGGGAGTAGCCAGTTTTACGGGACGACTTTCGCCCGAGAGTCGGGGAACGGCTTGAGAAATTTCGCGCGCGATGATGGCGTTGCCACTAGAGGATACGTGGCAGAAGTCGATGAAGATGTAGTCGTTCCCATCAAACCTGTCCGACAAGTCAATGATCCAGGGGTGTTGACGCTCGGCAATTTTTGTTCTCACGCGTTGATAGATCTCCCGGAAATTTTCACCAAGTTCTTTGTCAAGGTCCAGATGGTCGGTTCGCGGCTTTCCGATGAAGGCGGCGGGCTGCAACACGGCATAGAATGAACCACCCCGGGTGGAAACCAACTCATGCGCCAATTCCCAGTGAAGCATCATCATCTCCGCTATAGCTTCCGCCTTGTCGGGATTCGAGACGCAATTGTAAAGGGCCGGAGCCGTAGACGCATTACTCGAAATTCTCTGAATTGCTTCCATGATGTTGCTTATGAAGACGCGATAAGCCAGGTCCTTGATGACCGCCTTGGTTCCAGCATAGAGTTTCTCCCGATACATCGGGACAAGTCGATGGGCAGGGAGTTGGTCGATTACGGTAGGGCAAAGAAAGGCAGCATCGTTGACTCCGTCGTAAAAGATCACGATGTCAGTACGCTCACCGCGGGTATAGGTCGAGATCAACTCGTCGAGTTCCTGACGGCTATTGTATGCTAGCTGGCCGTGATTCACCACGCGGTATTCAGGGTGGAGTGCGTTGAACAGCGCTGGAATAGTGTGGTTGTCATCTGCTCCTTCCCCCCACATTGTTGAACCACCGAAGAAACGGACGACCGGTTTATCAGTCCGGGAGTCGTTGCCATCGTGTACGCGCCGGCCCTCCGACGAAATGCGAGTGGTCGGGCCGTTATATGGTAGGGTTCGCCATCCAACGAAGGGTTCATAGCGATGCTTGACGCGGTTATAATCAGCAAAAATTGCGCGCGCGTGTTCACGATCGGCGTCGTAGTTCGGCAATTCCGAACGGTCAGCTTTACCAGTCTTTTTTACGTAAAGGCCACAGGCCCAATTGACCGCTACAAGTAGTATAAGAAAAACCGCGAGGTTGACAGCGATAAACTTTAGGACTTTCACGACGATATTAGTTTGATGTGGCGATACCGGCTGTAAAGCTAAAAATCCTATGCCTCCGGCTATTTCCAGGGGCGGGTCGAACCTTCGGGCTTGAGGACCCAGGTTCGTCGGGTTTTCGATTCCCGCGATTCAGCATAGACAGCCTCGTACAGACTTAAAACCTGGGAGGCGGAGTTTCTCCAGCTGAATCGATGGATGTTTGCGAGCCCCGCTTCCCGCATGCGCTTTTGTAAGTCGTCGTTGTGGCTGACTTGCTGTATCGCATTTGAAATTTCTTCCGGACGACTCGGATTAACTAACACGGCCGCGTCTCCCGCGATCTCCGGCATCGCTGATACGTTGGACGTAATCACCGGGCTTCCCGAAGCCATTGCCTCAAGAATGGGCATTCCAAATCCCTCGGAAAGGGAAGGGAAGAGAAACAATGTGCTGAGGTGGTATAGCAGGGGGAGATCGACATCATCAATATACCCTGGTGTCCTTATTAGTTTTTCTGCTAACGTGTGAGAACCGTTGCTCAGCGTCCTGGAGAGGTACTCCCTCGATAGGCCGGGGGCAACCAGGGGTAGAGGCGATTCTTCCGAAGTGGCGTAACGGGCATAGGCTTCCAGCACGTTCTTGGCATTCTTTCGGCTGGAGGAATTTCCCAGGAATAGAACGTACTTTTCGGGTAGCGAATACCTTTGACGCACTTCCTCCTTTCGTGCCATCGGGTGATTATCGTGAAAACGATTAGTGTTCACGCCGTTGTAAATCACATGAATCCGGTCGGGACTAATATTGATGCGCTGTAAGATTCGCTGTTTCTCATACTCCGAGACCGTTATGACAGCTTTACTCCTTGGTGTGACCAGAGGCACGAGCTTCCGCCGATACATATTCCCGAAGCGTTGATAGGCGGAATCGCCGGAAGGAACTGCGTCCATAAAAATTACGTCGTGTAGTGTCTGAACGACGGGTACGGGACAGAAATAGGGAACCGTATTTCCCGTGCAGTGAAGAACGTCAATCCGTTCTTTGCGAGCTGCCATAGGAAGGAATACCTGTTCGAAGTCGAAGAACAGTTTTCCCCTGACAGACTTTACCTCGACGTGCTTAGAGGGGGAAAGACCCTTATTGACATCATCTTTTACGAAGACAACGAAGTCATTCCCGGAATCGAGATCGCGCAGCGCTTTGATGAGCTCAAGAGCGGAGGATTCTATTCCGAATCGCTTCGTCCTGAAGAGTCGTTGAACCTCGATGCCGATTCTCATGGAAATTCGTGTTTGAGGTTTGAAGATTATGCAAAGAGTTTCGTCTTGTTTCCGTTGCTCAGGTGTGTCAGATTCCAGGCAATTCCCCTCCAAAACGCTCTCGCATGCTCGCGTTTGGTCGTGTACTTCAGGGCGTTCTTGGGCAGCGAAAAGAAGAGATAGAACAGCACCCAGATCAGCTTTCGGGTCCCGGTTGTATTGCGTCGCATAAAGAGCAGGCGGTTGCGGGTCATGTAATAGGTTTTTAACGTAGATGTTTTTCCTATAGACATTGACTCTTTATGGTAGATGCGTGATCCCGGAACGAAGTAGATATCATATCCGGCGCGTTTGATCGTTTCGCACCAGTCAACTTCTTCGTAATACAGAAAGAAGAACTCCGGCATCATTCCTACCTGATCGATGACTGATCGCGGTACCATCATCGCCGCGCCATGGGCCAGGTCTGTCTTTCTCAGTTGATCATGTTGTCCGTGGTCTTTCTCCATCCAACCTATTCTTTTGCTTCTTCCGGTGAATGGGTCAACCCGCGTACTCCCTGCGTACTGAATTGTATTGTCCGAATTGTGGTAGATGATTTTAGGTGAAGCAGCGCCAGCCTTTGCGTTCGACTTGAAAAGCTCGACCAGTGGCTCCAGAAATCCAGGGTCGACTTCGGTGTCGTTGTTAAGAAAGAGCAGGTAGTCTCCATTGGAGTGCTGAATACCCAGATTGTTTCCGCCGGCGAACCCCAGATTCTCCTCACTGATAATGAGTTGTACCTCCGGGAACTCGACGGGGATGCGCGTCGGCTTTTCTCTGGAGGCATTATCTACAACGATCACTTCAACGGATGGATAGGTGAGCTTGCGTAGCGAGGCAAGTAGCTCACATGTAAGTTGCTCCTGGTTGTAGTTGATGGTGATGATTGATACGAGGGGCTGCATCAGCTTAAGGTCTTTTTTCAATATTGATTTCAACGCCGCCATGTGGGGTGTGAAGGAATCGCTTGTTGGCCCCTTTCAGTTTGAACATTAGCATCAACATCCGGACAAACAGCTTTGGCACAAGGAAGATCGAACGCAGGAGGTTGCGATTGTACGCCCTACGTGGGATGGCTAGTGCGATAGCGCCAAGATGTATGAGTAAGAGTGCCGCCCATACCGCGGGTTTGATCGTGAACTGCGATGGGATGATCAGGCTGACCGCCAGAACGCCCGTGAGAAGTCCCAGGTTTAGAAGACGTGGGAGTTGCAGATTTCGCAGGATTGCGCTGTTGAAATAGTCGAAGTTACCTCGGAACAGTGCCCGCCAACCGGCCGCGAAGTACTTCCTGAGGTAGAAGAAGTGACTCGAGATCCAGCGTTTACGTTGATTTTCGAAGACTTCAGCATTTGCGACTTTTTCGTCGAAGACAATGACATCGCGCGCATACAGAACGGCATTTCCACGGTCCAGAAGTTTCAACTCCAGTTCGCGATCAAAACCGCCGACGGAATCCATGCCTTGCAGGATCGTCTTGAAAGTGGGATAGTCGAAGATCATACCGGATCCGATGAGCGGACACGAGAGACCCAGGGCGGCGTTCCCCTGACGGTAGATATAGTTGTTGATCGATTCGCTCAAGCCGTCGAGCAATGCCATAGAATTGTTTTCATTCTTCGGGCAACGCCGTCCCTGCACCGCCCGGTACCCGAGGGCAAAAAGGTTGTTCATGGCCTCAAGGAAATGCTCGTCCATGACGTTGTCTGCGTCGAGTACCAGGGCACAGTCATAGTCATCACCGATAAGTTCCATCGCCCGGTTGATTGCTTTGACCTTCGTGCTTTTTTCGAAAGAGACCGGGACCAATTGGATGGGTAACTCCGCCAGACGCTGCATCGTTTCGGCTTGAAGACTGTCGGCGATGACAACGACATCAAAGCGGTCGGTTGGGTACGTCTGTTTAAGGGCTTCCTTTGCGACTTGGCAGATAACTCCGTCTTCTTTGTATGCGGGAATAAGAACAGCAATCCGTCGGTAGGTCGTCGCGGGCGGTGCTACAACGGGGCGGTAAAAAAGACCTGCCGTACTGAGCAGGGCAGCGTAGAGGGAGACGTATCCGAAATACGCCAGCAGTATTAACTCTATCAGATACATGTTAGCGGTTTAGAACTGTCCGGTCAGACTTTCTCTTTTTGCAGCAGCGCCGGAAAGGTGCTGAGCAGGATTTTCATGTCGAGCCAGAAGGAGTTGTTCATTGCGTACTCCATATCGAGAGCGATGCGTTCTTCCGGCGACATATTTTCTTTACCCCGTTTGGTGATTTGCCAAAGCCCGGTAATTCCGGCAGGGGCGAGAAAGCGCCATGCGATTTGGTCGCAGGTTAGTTTTTCCGCCTCGTAGAGCGGAAGGGGTCTGTTTCCCACCAGGGACATATCGCCTCTTAGTACGTTAAATAGTTGAGGGATTTCATCGAGACTGGTGTTTCGGAGAAACTGACCAAACGGAGTGATGCGTGGATCATCTTTGATTTTAAAGAAGACGCCCGCTGCGCCGTTTCCATTGTATTGATTAAGGTGAGCTAACGTCGCGAGTTCGGTGTCAGCGCCCTGATGCATTGTTCTGAACTTGTAAAAGTCGAATATTTTATATCCTGTCCCCGCTCGTTTGGAGATGTAGAAGATGGGGCCTCTCGATTCAAGCTTGACGATGAGTGCGATGAGGAGACATAGCGGAAGCAGGAAGAAGAGCGCCGTAGCTGAAACAACAATGTCAAAGGCGCGCTTCATCGACCACAGCTTTATGTGAGGGATGTCGTCGGCATGTCTAATAGTATACGGTTTGTTTCCGCGGGCATTCTTGTAAGCCTTAAGTTTCTTTAGTGAGTCGAGCCGCTTGAACAATGGAGCTGAGATCGCGCCGCATACATAATCGTCGGCAGCGATATTAAAGGCGACCTTTCTGATCGTAGTGTCGTAAGTAGGGGTATAGAGAATCAGCGGTATAGCTTTGGCACGTGTCACGTCGCGAAGTCGCTCCACATCCGGGGCGACGCTTTCGGGGTGGATGAGTACGGCGTCAGCAGACGCGTTTGGTTGCTGCAGTCGATCGATTGCCTGCGAGAGGCTGACGTTGGCAAAGAATACATGTTCAGGGTTTCCGAGTTGTCCCGCCTGGTTATCGATGCCAATCAGGAGGATGCTTTTGCTATAAGTAACTGCCGACTTCGGGTTCTCAGTTTTGACACTGATCGCCGGCGAGTGTATTGCTAAATCCATAAAAGTCTAAATAGTTTGTTATGCGACAACATTCTCTTTGTTATAAAGAACGCCACGGTCTACCTCTGCTAGAAGTTGTCGGGGTTCAAATGGCTTTACCAGATAATTGAAGGCGCCGAGATCCATGCATTGGTTTCGCATATCTTCATAACCCGACACTATAATTACAGGGATGTTTTTGAAGAGCCCGCTGTTGCTAAGATTCTCCAGCAATTCCATGCCGTCAAGTGATGGCATTCTGATGTCGGTGATAATAAGGTCGCATTCGTTTCCGTCCGTTAACCAGGACCAGGCCTCCATTCCATCGTTCATAACTATGACTTCGTACTTGCCACGCAGTATCTTCTCCAGAAGCCAGCACAAAGGCTCGTCATCTTCAATGACTAATACCTTTTTCATGTCGCGTACATTTAGTTCCAACTACACGAGGCATACTATAAATTTTGATACCAACCTGCGGCAGTACGTGACGATTATTCCTGCTTGAAGAGGCAGGAAACAGGAGGGGAAAGCTAACGCAACGACATCAGAAATTCGGCCGCTTCAACGGTCTTCTTTCTGTCTGTCTTTTCGTTACCGGCGAAAATGAAAGGGGAGGCTACGTAAACTTCTTTAGGAATTTCGTAGGGAGAACAGTGCTGCTTTAGTTCGTTAATCGACAGCAAAAGTTCTTCTGAGGAGAAATGTACACCGTCTAAAATGAGAACAACACGAGATCCCAATTTTTCGTCGGGCATACCGGCAATAATAAAGCGGTTAGTGATTCCACGATTCCGCAGTAGCGGTTCAAGACGTGCTTCCAAAAGTTCAGGGATGACCTTAATACCGCCCGTATTGATGGCGTTGTCGGCGCGACCTTGCCATGTGAAATGGCCGGGTGAGGTAATTTCAACGAGGTCGTTGGTTTTGATGGTTTCGGGAAGATAATCGGCGGTGATGGAAAGACATCCCCGTTCATCCACGGTGAGGTCGATACCCTGAAGAGCCTGAAAGTGCTGCTGCTTTCCCGACGTATTCAGAAGCTTCAAGGCGACGTGGGAAATTGTTTCCGTCATTCCATATGTCTCATAGCAAGCGCATTGAAACGATTGAAGTCGTTCGACGTCGCGATTGTGTATCGGAGCCCCGCCTATAAGAATACATTGGAGACTGTCTAGTAAATGTGGATGTTTTGACTCAAGGATTGTTGTTACCTGATAAGGAACAAATGCGGTGAATCGTACCCACTTATCGATGGGTACTTTTATAAGGGGATTTGCGCACGGATCCACTGCAAGTATTCGCAGTCCGAGCGTGAGGCTTCTTGCCAGCATCATCTTCCCTCCAATAAAACGCGTGTCAATACAGACCAGAGCAGTCATGCTTCGGTTAAGTCCGACATGGGAAGCCGTGCGGATTGCGCTTGTCACCATTTGTTGACGACTAACCTCTATGTTTTTCGGCGTTCCGGTCGATCCGCTGGTGGTTACGTGAAAAGTGTCTTCGCCTGAAAGCCACGCGCGGATAAACGCAAACGTTGACTCCTCAAAGGGAGTACGAGGAGGTTCTTTCTCCTGAACGATTTTTTCAAACGTGACATCCCTACCGTTGATCCACATTCGGGTGTGCGGATACGGCTCGACGACATAGTTTTCTTTCTCCCGGGATGCCAGAGGTTCAGTCCACATAACAGACCAGTTGCAGCAATTGGTATCGACTACGGAAACTGAGGAAACTTCGACCAATCCGGGTCGCGTTTTTCAATGAAAGCGTTCTTACCTTCTTTGGCCTCATCACTCAGGTAGTATAACAATGTCGCGTTTCCGGCAAGTTCCTGAATACCGGCTTGGCCATCGAGTTCAGCGTTGAATGCCGACTTGAGCATGCGAAGGGCCAGCGGACTCTTGGCCATCATTTTCCGGGCCCACGCCACGTAGGTTTCTTCGAGTTTCTCAAGGGGGACTACCTTGTTAACCAGTCCCATGTCAAGCGCTTCCTGTGCATCGTATTGGTCGCACAGGTACCATATCTCGCGCGCTTTCTTCTGGCCGACAATGCGGGCCAGGTATGAAGCCCCAAATCCGCCATCGAAGCTTCCGACCTTGGGTCCGGTTTGACCGAACCGCGCGTTTTCAGCTGCAATCGTAAGATCGCAAACAACATGAAGGACATGCCCTCCGCCAATCGCCCATCCTGCAACGGCAGCGATTACGGGTTTTGGAATCGATCGGATCATCTTTTGAAGGTCGAGTACATTCAGACGCGGGACGGTATCATCGCCCACATAACCTCCGTGACCGCGGACACGCTGGTCCCCTCCACTACAGAACGCTTTTCCGCCTTCCCCGGTAAATACTACCACCCGGATACTTCCATCTTCCCGACAAATGTGCATAGCGTCGATCATCTCCTGGACCGTCAGTGGAGTGAAAGCGTTGTGGACTTCAGGGCGATTGATGCTGATACGCGCTATGCCTTCATAGCGGTGAAAAAGTATTTCTTTGTATGTCTTAATGGGTTCCCAGGGAAAGTTACTTTTCATAACTGCTTTTTATTTTCTGTTTCAGGTTTTCAATTGCTGCTTTATTGGTTGAGGTGTCACCCTCAAGCTCAAGGATTTTGGTTTGTCCGTCGAAGGCAAGGAAATCGCGAAGCAGATTTTCCAGCTTTCTGATCCGGTCGAGGGCAAGATAGTCAAATCCGAACTCCTCACAGAGTTTACGGCTGCTCAACCCCTGGCGCGTTATAAAGTATTCTCCTGCCTCCGGCATCGATGACGGGCCCTCCAGCACGTCGAAGATCAGCCCACCATGGTTGTTCAGTAAGAGGATGTGCAGATTCGGCAGCGCGTAGTTATGCCAGAATGCATTGCGGTCATAGAAGAAGGCGAGATCACCGGTAATTAAGAAATGAGGGCCATCGTTCACCAGGGCGTGACCTACAGCGGTGCTGGTTGAACCATCAATGCCACTGGTTCCCCGGTTTGAGAACACCTTGACGTCGGCCTGCGCCGGGTCAAGACCAGCCATGTTCGCGTAGCGAACACTCATGCTGTTCGCCAGGTGGAGACAGCTGCCAGCGGGAAGCTCGGAAAGAAGTCTTCGGGTTATCAGCAGTTCGTGAAGCTCTCCATCGGTTGTCTCATGAACAACGCGACGGGTCCGACGCTCCTCGACCTCCCACAGACGATAGTAGTTCTCCTGCTTTTGTTTTTCGAAAGCCTCCTTTGCCTCGGCCTTCGCAAGGCTTTTGAAGAATTCTTTGGGTTCGACGCGGAAGACATGCGTGAGTTGACAGTATGTGTCCGCAACCTCGCCGGCCGGCTGTATGTGCCAGTGTTCTTTTGCGGGGAACTTTCTCAAGAACAACTTAAGGTTCTTGGAGACGAGTGCGTCACCGAAGGTGATAAGAAGTTCCGGCCGAAGTCGTTCTTTGAGTTGAGTACTGCTTTGCCCGAGAAAAAGGTCGCTATAGCGGACGCTTTCCTCCAGACCATGCAGATTCGACAGGATATCATGCACGACCGGAAGATGGTGTTTGGCCTGAAGTTCCCGCAGTACTTCCAGAAGCTGTGGGTCTAGGGGCTGTTGACCACCAACGATAAGGGTACTGCTAAAGTCTTGCCAGCGCGTCAACGCTTCCAATGCCTCCGGTGTCAAACGGGACTCTCCCGTCACTGAATGAATAATTCGCTGCTCAGTATAGACAATTTCCGCGTCGCCTGCGGGATAGAGGGGCTCGCGGAACGGGGCGTTAATGTGAACCGGACCGCGGGGGGCGTCGGAAGCAGCAAGGAGGGCTTCGTTCACCATGCGGTTAATCGCCCATAGGCTGTCGGGATGCTCGTAGTCCTGCGGTAAAAGGAAAAACCGTTTTGCGTGTTGACCAAAGAGGTTGTGTTGAAAGATCGTTTGGCCATCGAGTTGCCCGATCCATTCGGCGGGGCGGTCGGCAGTTATGACCAAGAGCGGAGTTTTGCTGAAGAAGGCTTCCGCCATGGCAGGGGAGAGGTTGGAAGCGGCAGTCCCGGAAGTACAGACCACAATAACCGGCTCTGCTAATGCCTGCGCCATTCCCAGCGCGATAAAGCCAGCACTGCGCTCGTCGCTGAAGGTGTACGTCTTGATACGCGGATGGCGTGAAAAAGCTAATGTGAGAGGAGCACAGCGCGAGCCGGGGCAAAGCACCGCGTGCCGTACGCCGTGTTGCGCCGCGATCTCCGCGATGTCGTAAATCGGCTGGTAACGCATTAAAGAATTATATTGAGCAATGTATTAAGTTTCATTTCGGTCTCAGCCCATTCCTTCGCCGGGTCGGAGTCGGCCGTTACCCCGGCGCCCGCGTAAAAGATTCCGGTACTGCCGCACACTTGCATACATCGAAGATTTACGAATAACTCAATATTATTATAGACGTTGACCGGGCCAAGGTAACCCGCGTAAAACTTTCTGTCGTATCCTTCGTAACGGGCCAGGAAATCTTGTGCTGCCTGTAAGGGCATTCCACATACGGCCGAGGTCGGGTGAAGAAGACCGAGCATTACCGACCCGATGAGTGGGAAGTTTGTAGCTTCCATATCAACGGTGAACTCCGACTTCAGGTGCATAAGGTTTCCGGCTACTACCGTTTTCGGTCCTTGCTCTTCATACTCCCGCAGACGAACGCTCTTAAAGCAGCTGATAATATACCGCGCAACGAGCGCTTGCTCTTCAATTTCTTTTTGAGTCCACGACACTTTGCGCGGATCAATCCCCGGCTCCCATGCCTGAGTCCCGGCTAGCGCGACGGTGCGGAAATACCGCCGGTCCTGAACGTTGATCAAAACCTCGGGACTTGCACCCAGCCATTGTCCGAGGCCGGGAATGCTAACATATGAAATGAGCGCTTCGGGATAGCGGCTCGCCAGCTTTTGAAAAGCGGCTACTACGTCGAAGTCGGGGGGCAGCGAAATGGTTTTGATCCGGGAAGGGACGACTTTTTCAAATGCCCCCGTGTTAATTGCATCGATTGCGGCCTGCACGATATTGACAAAGTGTTCCCGGTCCGTTGTCGCAGCGGGAGCCGCGTTGACTGTGCGGGGTGGTGCCGGCTGTTCTTTGGCGGTGGCCAGCCATTGCCGCCCAGCGTGCTCCGCAGGCGAGGAGGGCGGCTTGTATTCTCCATCCTCAAAAATGAAAAGCTGTTGGGCGGGGATGAAAAGACGTTTTTTATTCCTGTCGTAGGGGGCGAAGATGAAGCCGGCCTCTAGTTCTTCGAGCAGGTCGTCGGCGTTGAGCTCCTCGTAACCGTCGGCGGTAATAAGGTGCGTTTTACTTGAACCGGGCAGTCGCCAGGCTGCCAGTGGGCACTGTTGACCCATCAATAGGGGAAACAGAGTGGATTCGGTCAGCGCCTCTGGCGCAATGGGGGATACGTTGGTCATCCTTCTAATCGTCGGTCTTCTTGTCCAATACCGCAAGCGTTATACGACTGACGCACACCAACTCGTCATTTTCGTTGGTGATCCGGATTTCCCATACCTGGGTTTTCTTCCCCACGTGAATTGGCCGGGTGATACCGGTGACGAATCCTTCGCGAATTCCACGAATGTGGTTGGCGTTTATCTCCAGCCCAACACAAAACTGGCGTTTACTGTCTACGCATAGCGAAGCGGCGATGCTGCCCAGGGTTTCAGCCAGAGCGGCAGACGCTCCACCGTGTAACAGGCCAAACGGTTGATGGGTTCGCTTGTCAACCGGCATTTTTGCCGTAATGTAGTCGGGACCGATGTCGACGAATACTATTCCCAGATGGTCGATCAGGGTGTTCCTGGAAAGCGCATTGAGCCCGTCGGGTGTTATATTTTCAGGAAAGAGGCGCATCATAGATGTGCACGTCCGGACAATTTGTCTATTTTTGCCGGCCGCGCTTGTTGCGCCAAAATAGTGCAAAATTGATCAGCAAAAAAGTTTACCTCGTACGCCACGGCCAGACTGATTTCAACCTTAAAAACATTGTTCAGGGCAGCGGTGTTGATACCGATCTCAACGAGGTGGGCCGGCGGCAAGCTGCCGCTTTTTTCCAAAAATACCGGCATGTACCTTTTGATAAGATCTATACTTCGACACTGAAGCGTGCTCATCAGTCGGTCCAGTCTTTTGTCGAACTGGGTATTCCCCATGAGGAGCTTGCCGGACTCAACGAGATCAGTTGGGGAGCTAAGGAGGGCCACCGGGTGACTCCTGAAGAGGACGAACACTACCACAACATGCTGGAACAATGGCGACTGGGAAATACTTCGGTGAAGATTCGCGGAGGTGAGAGCCCCGACGAGGTGATCGAGCGGATGCGGCCGGCCGTCGATTATATGCTGTCAAAAAGTGACGAGAAAACCGTCCTGGTATGTATGCACGGTCGGGCGATGCGAATCCTTCTGTGCTATTTGTTAAACTATCCGCTCCGCTCGATGGATATGTTTGAGCACCAGAACCTGGGACTTTATCTTCTTCACTATACCGGCTCTAGTTTTTCAGTCGAGAAATACAACGACATCGCTCACATGCGAGATATCTGAGCCAGCGCTAGCCGGGCTTTGGCGTCAATGCTGTTCTTGTACTCATGCCGGCGGTAACTCAAGGCCCGCTGAAAGTATTCTTCCGCTTCCTTCAGTTTGTTCTCAGCCACGTACAGGTAGCCGAGCTGTAAGCACGCATTTGGAGCAAAGTACCAGTTTTCCTGACCCGTCATGCGGATGGTTTCCATGTAGAAAGCCATCGCCTCGGGTTTCCCCGCCTGATGCGCCAGACGAGCTTTTCGATAATAGTATTCAACCTGATCCCGCCGTTCGGGTAAGTCCATACTTGTAATGGCGTCGAGGACCTGTGCTGCTTCGGAATAATAACCGCCGTCTGTAAAGTAGCGTACGCGCGACAGCTTGATGTTAGGAAGCTGTCCGGACGACAAACTCCGAGCCGCCGACTTGTCGGCCTCCGTGTCTTCCTTGCCTTGTTTTCGAGCCTCTCCGAACGCTTCGTACGCATCGTTCTCGTTGCCGTTGAGCCAGTAGCATAAGCCTATCTTGTACCACGCGTCTTTGATATAGTTCTGTCCGCGCTGGTGTTGAATAAACCAACGGTAAGCGGCAACACTATTGACATAATCTGCCTTGTGAAGGAGCGCTTCTCCGCGCAGGTAATCAGCATAATATAAAGGAGTGTCCGACGCGGTATTTTTCAGCGTCTCCAGAAACTGAAGCGCAGCTTCGTTGCGACCGTTCTTCAGCGCAAGTCCGGCGGCAAAGAACAACCCAAGGCGATTTTCCGGATGGTCGTTGAGGTAGTTTTGAAGAATATCCAGTGCCTCTTCAGGGCGACCGAGAACATAGCCGTTGGCGAGGGCGAGGAGCAGCTGGCCTTCCCGGGCCAGGGGAGAGTCGGATCCGGCTACAGTAGCCAGGTCGTTAAGGCCCGCCGACACTGAACCCCGCATGTTCAGGAGATGCAAAACCCAGTTGTATTTTTCGGGAACCGAACCGATGATGATCTCCAACAAGCCGGCGGTTTTTCGGATAGGCAAATAGTCGGGGTACTTGCTACGGCATTCCATGGCCACCTGGAAGGCCTGGCGCAGTTGCAAGGCCGCGTCAAGTTCGTGACCGAATTTGAGGTAGACGAATGCCCAGTGGAGGCGAATCTCGGCTTGCAAGTACTGATATGCCCGGGCTGATCCCTTCAGCTTGCGGTCAAGTCGCTGCTGAAACCTTTCTTCGTAAGTGGAAAACAGGGTAAAATCCTCGGTAACGAGTAGTTCAGTAGCCTCAGCCAGGGAGGCAATGTAGGTGCTGGTGACATCCGATTCCTGTCCTGTAAGCGCAAGGGCTTCCTTTGGCTGCAGGTCAAGTGCCAGCTCATAGGCTTTCAGCCGCTGCTCGTCAAAGTCAAGCTCCTGAGCGACAACCTTCTGCGGAACCCCGAGAAACAAAAAAAGGCAAGCCCACAGGGTTGCCTTTCTTGAAAGAATACTCAATAACTTATTCAGCGCGGCGTCGGCGGCTGGGTGCAGGCGTGGCCGTCTTGGCAGATTTCGGTTTATCACCATCGTCAAGGGAGTCCATGTCAACATCTGCTAAAATACGACCAGAATGCTCATCAATCACAATTTTTTTCTTTTCCCGGATTTCGGCGATCTTCTGGGGCGGGATAACGATGTTACAACCCTCAGCGGCGCCGCGAACCACGCGAACCACAGCCAAGCCATTGGAAAGGCTGTTGCGGAGTCGCTCGTAATATTTAAGGAGTTTGTCTTCGATCTGGCCGGTGGCCTCTTCTCTTTCGGCGAGCAGTTTTTTCTCTTCTTCTTCGCTCTCTGCCATGATTTCTTCCAGCTCTTTCTTCTTGGTGTCGAGGTGCTGGCTTCTTTCGGCGATCAGTTCCTGTGTCTTCTCAATTTCCTCTTTCTTGCTTTGAACCAGGTCTTTGCTCTCCTTTATCTTCTTTTCGCAAATCTGGATTTCCAGTTCCTGAAGCTCGATTTCCTTGGTGATGGCGTCAAATTCGCGGTTGTTTCTAACGTTTTTCTGCTGTTCGGTGTATTTCTTGATAAGCTTTTCAGCTTCTTTTACTCCCTCTTTGTTCTTTTTGGCGCTTTCTTCGAGTTCCTTGAGTTCGTTTTCGTGGCGTTGGAGGCGGGTTTTGTATCCCTCAATCTCGTCTTCCAGGTCCTGCACTTCGTCGGGTAGGTCCCCTCGAAGTTTCTTCAGTTCATCTATCTTTGAGTCTATGGCCTGGAGTCGGACGAGGGCTTCGAGCTTTTGGGCAACTGTTTGATTTTCCATCTAATTAGAGGTAACTTATTGGATTCGTGACGGTTGAAGAAAAAGAGATCGCAAAATTAGGAAATTTTTTGGTTAAATACTCTCCCAAGAGATCTCGCGTATAAATTTCGCTTTCGTAATGGCCGATGTCAGCGATAATAAGCTGGTCTTCGGCATCAAAAAACTCATGGTATTTAAAATCCGCCGATACGTATACCTGAGCGCCGGCCCGTCGGGCCTGTGGTAGCAGAAAGCTTCCTGCGCCGCCGCAAACGGCGACTGTCTTTACGGGTTGGTCGATGAGGCGGGTGTGACGGATTATCTTTAAATCCATGCTCTTCTTTAAACGCTCAAGGAAATGACTTGGTTCCTCAGGGGTGGGTAGTTCTCCAATCATTCCGGCGCCCACTTCCTGATGGTCATTCTTAAGATCGGAAAGATAATAGGCGACTTCTTCATAAGGGTGTGCTTTGCGAAGCGCCTGAAGGATAGAATTCCTGAGGTGGGAAGGGAATATGACCTCAATGCGGTTTTCGTCCACCGTCTCCTGAACCAGTCGTTCGCCAATTGCGGGATTGGCCTGCTCGGTGGGCTTGAAGGTTCCCTTGCCTTCGACCCGGAAACTGCAGTTTACATAGTTGCCGATCTGGCCCGCGCCTGCTGCGTAGAGGGCATCCAGCACCGCGCCGGTATGTTCGACGGGAACAAAACTCACCAGCTTGGAGAGAACATCGGTGCGTGGCTGAAGAATCCGTAATTGAGTGAGCCCGATTTTTTCACAGATTTTATGATTTACACCCCGGTGTACGTTGTCCAGGTTAGTGTGGATAGCATAAATGCCTATGCGATGCCGGATAGCCTTGATAACCGTTCGCTCCACGTAATTCTGACCGGTCAGACGTTTAAGTCCGCGAAAAATTATCGGGTGATGGGCTACAATCAGATTAAACCCGCGTTCGATGGCTTCGTCGACAACGGCTTCTGTACAATCGAGCGTGATGAGTATTCCCTTCACTTCGTCGTTGACGTCGCCGGTGAGAAGGCCTGCATTGTCGTACGACTCCTGGTATTGAAGAGGAGCGATGGTTTCAAGGTAACGGGTGACGTCTTTTATGCGTAATGTATTATTCATCGGATCGCGTTTCAAGGCGAAAAATAACATAAAATACACGTCTATATCGCTATTTTGCGGCGCGATGAGCCTGTTAACGCCTGTTCTCTTCCCGTTCGCCCTTGTTTACGACGCCGTAACACGGGCGCGGAACAATTTGTATGACCTGGGGATCCGTCCTTCAGCCGCTTTTGACGTTCCGACTATCGGGGTAGGGAATCTCGCGGTAGGGGGTACGGGCAAGACACCCATGGTCGAGTATCTGATCCGACAGCTGAGGTCGGAGTATCGCATCGCAACGTTAAGCCGGGGCTACGGCCGGGATACCCGAGGAGTTCGTATCGCCGGAGACCAGGACACCGCGCAAACGATAGGTGACGAGCCGATGCAGTTTTACCAGAAGTTTAACCGTGACGTCGTTGTGGCCGTCGGGGAAGAGAGGGTATTTGCAGTGCCATACATTCTGGATCATGCTCCCGATGTCAATCTTGTCCTGCTTGATGATGTTTTCCAACATCGACGCATCAAGCCTGCGCTCCAGATCTTGTTGACCGACTTTAATCGCCCTTTTGTGGACGACTTTTTGCTGCCAGCCGGACGGTTGCGGGAATCGCGATCGGGCGCGCAAAGGGCAGACGTTGTCGTGGTGACGAAGTGTCCGGCCTCCATGCACGACGACGACAAAGTAAGACTGAGCAGCCGCATCGGTCGCTACACTCATGCACCGGTGTTCTTTAGCAGTCTCCGGTACGGGGAGGCCCGGGCAGTGTGCGGTGATGTTTCCGACCTTCCGGAAAAGGTGGTGCTGGTTTCGGGTATCGCCAACCCCAGCCCACTCGAGCGCTATCTGAAGGAGAGGTGTGAAGTAATCGACCATATTCGATTTCGTGATCACCATCGATATACCCGTGCGGATCTCGACAGAATTAGTGATGTCGCACAGAAAGGTGGTGCCGGTGTCGTTACCACGGAAAAGGATTTTACGAAAATCAGTGACGCGGTGTTTAAAGAGCGGGAGGTCTCTCTATTTGTAGTGCCAATTGAAATGACCTTTATAAAAAACGGTGAAGATTTTAATGAGATTGTGCGAAACAGGATCAGGAACCATGCATTGTAAAGGGAAGTGGATACTCTTGTATGTGTTGCTGAGTTTGATGCTTCCCGTGCTGGAAGTACATGGGCAGTTGCAGCCTGATCGACGAGGCTCTAGAGTCATTGACGATACCACCCGGCAGGTTTACGGGCCGAATACTTCGCGGTACTTTTATGAGACCGACATCTTCTTTAATCGCGAGAACCTTCGACCGATCGATACCCTCATCCGAAACTTCCATCGTAACGCCAATTATGTTCAACGGTTCGGCAACTTCTACCAGGATCTGGGCAATATCGGAACAGCTATTTACCCGATTTACATTCAATCACCCGATCAAATCGGCGTACGCACCGGCTTTCATGCCTATGACCTGTACTGGGACGCCGACCCTGTAAGATACTTCGATACGAAATCACCGTATACCAATTTGCAGCTTATCCTGGGCGGACAGGGAAGGTCCATTACGAATGTTGCGTTTAGCAGGAATATCAATCCCCGGTGGAACTTCGGATTTAACTTCCGGGGAATTTTTGCGGATAAGCAGGTTCAACGTCGCGGAAAGAACGATCGCACTACGCGAAGTAACTACTATGACTTGTACACTTCCTATCGAAACCAGGACAGTACATATCAATTGCTGGCTAATTTCAGGCGAATGCGCCATCGCGTGAACGAGTTCGGTGGTGTGAAGATCAATCCCGCTACGCAGGGCCTGCCTGATTATTTTGAGAATACCGCGCATCCGTGGCTAACAACGGCATCCACGGAAGACCTCAGGACCAACTTCCATCTCTATCATCAGTATTCCCTCGGACGCGGCTTACAGTTTTATCACCAGTTCGACCGCTATAAACAGAAGAATTACTTCACAGATCCGCCCAATGCGGCTCAGAATGATTTTTACGACTGGAGACAGATTTCGCCGAGTGATTCGGTGCGCGACCGTACTTCTATCCGCACGGTCCGCAATGAGGCAGGTATCAAAGGGAACTTGCTGAAGATGTTTTACAACGGATACGTTGCTGTTCGACACTATACTTGGCGGTATGAACATGTAAAGGAAGATGAATTGGCGGGTGTCCGACAACCACCCTTGTTAAAGGGTGTGCCCCGCAAAGGCAACGGTAATGAGTTTTACCTGGGAGGAAGAATAGCGCTCGACCTCGATTCTCTTGTTCAGCTTACGGGGCACGCGGAAGCAATGCTCTCCGGCGATAGCGCCGCAGGATATCGCATTGAAGGGAAAATACGAAGCAAGTGGTTTGAAGCATCGCTGAAGCAGGAATTGTACGAACCCGCTATGATCATGCAGGCCTACAGCGGTGGCCACGACTACTGGAGTGGTCATAACTTTGACCGGGTTCAAAGCACAAAATTAAACGGCTATCTTCATTATCGCAGCAAGGTATTCAACCTGTCACCCGGACTTACCCTCATGCGTCTTCATAATTATGTATTCTTCGATAAGGTCAGTGACATACAAGGTCTTCAACAGGTGCTGCCCATTCAGTCAAGGGGAAATCAGGTGATCGCATCGCCTGAAGTCCGGATAGGAGTGACTGTTTTCAAAAACCTGACATTGACTACGCAGGGTATTTATACGTTGCTGCTCCAGAACGACCACGATGCGATCCGCGTTCCGGAATTGTTTGTTAATAGTCAGCTCGCTTACGCGAATATCTTTTTCGATGGAAATCTGGATATGCAGGCCGGAATCGACTTTCACTGGAAGTCGGCTTACTATGCCCGTGCCTATGACCCCGTTATCCAACAGTTTTATAATCAGGACGAATTTCTTTCTCCGTCGTATCCCATTGCCGACGTCTTTGTTAACGCGAAGATTAAGCGGGCGCGAATCTATTTCAAATATCACAACCCGCTGCAGCTGATCCGTGATACCGGATACTTCCCTACACCGTATTATCCCGGCCAGCGTCCTATCTTCGATTTTGGATTCGACTGGTCGTTCTACGATTAGAATATTTCATATACTGATAATATAAGGAGCAAGTGGTTGCTAAAGACAAGTTTAAGCTGGGCCTTGAGTTGCCAACAGATCCGCGCTGGGTCGACATCGCGGAGAAGAACATTGCAGATATCCTGACGGACCATGCCTGGTGCGAACAGAAAGCGGCGTCGTCATGTATTTCCTTGATTGTAACGTATCCGGAGCGTCAGGAACTCGTGGATATGTTGACGCCTGTCGTTGCCGAAGAGTGGAATCATTTTGAACGTGTAGTGGCCGAGTTACGCAAGCGCGGGTTTCCGCTTGGTCCGCAGCGCAAAGACATGTATGTCGATCGACTACAGAAAGAAGTGATGCGAAAAGGCGGATCGCGCGAACAGGTCCTTATGGAACGACTGCTCATGAATGCGCTAATCGAAGCGCGAAGTTGTGAACGCTTCAGACTGCTGTCGCTTCATATCCCCGACGAAGGATTGTCATCGTTTTATCACGAGTTGATGGTCTCGGAAGCGGGACACTACAAGAACTTTTTAAAACTGGCTAAAGCCTACAACCCTGAAGAACAAGTGATGCAACGCTGGCGCGAATGGCTCGCCGCCGAAGCTGAAATTGTGAAGACTTTGGAAGTGAGAGGAGATAGGATGCATTAGGGATTTGTTTGCTCGTTAATGCGCGATTTAAATTGGACCCCTTCGGGGTTCTTTACGTATTGCTATTTTTCCCCGGATTTCATCCGGGGCTAATGGTATTCAACCCCTTGTCAGGGGTTGATATATGCTGAGTTGGAAACATAGGTGTCCATTGACAGCGATTTTCCTGCGGTTGTCTCGTTGTATTGTGTTTGTTTACAGGATCCCGTCCAGGGATCCAAGACGAATAGTCCCGGATGCAATCCGGGGATAGTGGCGGGAGCTGATGCAGCAACCCGCGTAGCGGGTTGAATTTGAATCTTTGCGGCGTGACTGTTCGAACCGTTACTCCTGCTCTCGAGGTAGAAAGCATGACCTACGTACTTGAGGTCCCGGAATACCTGGACGAGGATGAAATCAGAAATATCGCCGAAGAAGCCACTGATACGCAAAACCTGACACTAGGATTGATGCGACATCTCACTTTCCTCACGTCTTCTGCTTCTTCTTTTTTGCGGCGGGGAAGAGGACGTTGTTCAGGATCAGGCGGTAGCCGGGTGAATTGGGATGTTGGTGAAGGTCGGTGGGTTCTTCGTTGACTTGATGCTGGTAGTCTTCGGGATCATGGCCGCCGTAGAAGGTCCAGAATCCTTTTCCGAAGACGCCGTGGATATATTTGGCTTCGCGGATATCTTTGTTTTCACCCATCACAACTACATCGGGCTTGATCAGGTGCTTTTTAAAGCCGGTGGTTTGTCCGAAGAAGCCAGCGATAACCCGCGAGTGGTTTTGAGTTAGCATGGTCGGGATGGGGTCCCACTTTGCGGAGAACTCGAAAATCGTGAAGTAGTCGTTGTCCTGGCGGAGGCCCCGCTCGTTAGGGGCGTTGTCGATATCGGAGTACTCGTACTCGTAGGGGTTTCGTTCAATTTTGAAATCGGTAAACGCCAGCGTGTTATTGTAGTTCAGTTTCTCCTGCGCACGCGGATCGGCCGGGTCGCCGTCAAACATCCGTTCGCAGATGTCGACGCCTTCAGCGGCAAGAGCGATGTCGTAGGTGTCGGTTGCTGAACACATGGCAAAGAGAAAACCACCTCCCGTAATAAATTCCTTAATGCGTTTAGCAACGGCCAACTTCAGCTGTGATACTTTGTGAAAACCGTTTCTTTTCGCAAGCTCTTCCGCTTCCTTCACCTGTTCGATGTACCAGGGCATGTTGCTGAACTGGGCATAGAACTTTCCGTACTGGCCGGTGAAGTCTTCGTGGTGGAGGTGGAGCCAGTCGTATTTGGGCAGAGCGCCGGCAAGGATTTCGTCGTCGAAAATTACGTCGTAGGGGATCTCGGCGTACGTCAGAACCAGCGTAACGGCGTCATCCCAGGGCTGCTTCGATTTCGGGGTATAGACAGCGATGCGGGGATACTTCTCCAGCTTCATGACGTCGTAGTTCATAGCCGGGCTCGCGATCTCGGTGAGGATCTGGTTTGCCTGTGCTGGGGATATGACTTCAAAACGAACGCCGCGAACGACGAGCTCATTCTGAATTGCCGGGTGTTGTTTTACCATGAAGCTCCCGCCGCGGTAATTCAGCAGCCAGTCGACTTCGATGTCGTTGCGCAATATCCAGTAAGCAATACCATAAGCCTTTAAATGGTCGGTTTGCGTTTCATCCATCGGAATCAGGATGGAGTTCGCCTCTGCCAGCCGGCAGAGAAAGATCAGTATGACAATCGGCAGTCCGCGCATGACAAAGTCCTTTAAACCCACTCAAAGTTACCCTTCCCGTGTTGTTTTTGCACACAGGCGTGCCAATATTTCCCTAATTCCAAAAAATCGAGGCCAAAGTGTAATATTTTACCGCCGTTTTTCAACGTATTGCGTATATAGTTCACAGTATGGAGTTAATGGAAAACATCAGGGAGGGGCTGCGCTCTATTCGAGCCAATATGCTTCGCTCCGTCCTGACAGCTTTGATCGTCGCTATCGGCATTATGTCGCTGGTCGGTGTTCTCACGGCCATTGCCGGGATCGAGTACTCGGTTAACGAGAGCCTGTCGTCGCTGGGGGTTAACACCTTTACAATCCGGTCGAAGGTGAACCGCGAACGAAATGTTCAAGGCGTCAATACGAAGATATACCCGCCGGTCAGGATGGGGGAGACCTTCCGATTTATTGAGGGCTATCAGGTGCCGGCCACTATTTCGCTGAATGCCTATCTGACAGGAATTGCCGAGGTGAAGCGTGATTCGAAGAAAACCAACCCCAACGTCCTGATCAATGGTACTAACGCCGACTACTTTCCGATAAAAGGCCTTGATTTTGTCAGCGGACGAGGATTCTCATCGCTCGAAGTGAAGAACGGTGCCCAGGTTGCTGTTCTCGGATACAAAGTGTTTACCACACTGTATGATAAAAAGGAAGATCCGCTGGGAACGGAGATCACTTTTATGGGATCCAAGTTTCGTGTGATCGGCCTGCTCAAGGAGAAAGGCATGCTGGCGGACAATAATTACGACAACATGGTACTGATCCCGATCATCAAAGCGAATCAGATGGCGGAAGGACGGGGGTTGTCGTATGAACTGGTAGTGGGTATTTCCGATCCCGCTCGAGTCGACTACGCGATGGGAGAGGCAACCGGACTGATGCGTCAAATCAGAGGGGATCGCGTTGGTTATGAAAATTCCTTTGAACTTGAAAAAAGCGAAACCCTTGCTGAAGAGCTGGAAAGCATAACTTCTGCGCTCCGTATAGGAGGCTTCGGTATAGGCTTTATCACCCTCCTTGGTGCGGCCATTGCCCTCATGAATATTATGCTCGTGTCTGTTACTGAGCGCACGCGCGAAGTGGGTGTGCGAAAAGCGCTGGGCGCCACGCCACTGCGCATACGACAGCAGTTTGTCATCGAGGCAATTGTCGTCTGCGTATTGGGCGGAATCGCCGGTATTATCCTGGGAATTGCCTTTGGAAACCTTCTTGCACGATTGATGAGCATTGAGGGCTTTATTGTTCCCTGGACGGAGGTCGGCATTGGTCTGGCAGTGTGTATCACCGTCGGATTGCTTTCGGGATATTATCCGGCCCACAAGGCGTCACGACTCGATCCTATCGAATCGCTGCGGTTCGAGTAGAACAGCGGAACTGGATGCTAGTGCAACAGGTCGCGGAGAACGGAGTAAACGTTGTCGGCGATTATTTTATGTCCCTCGCGGTTGGGATGAATTCCATCATTGAGGTTAAGCGATGCGTGGCCTGCTACGTCCTGCAAGAGAAACGGGATCAGGGTAGCGTCGTTTTTCCGCGCAAGTTCCGGAAATATCTTCCTGAATTCTGCCGCATACTCAGGCCCCAGGTTAGGAGGGACCATCATCCCCGCGATGACAATTTTCGCTTTAGGGTACCGACCTTTTACTTTGTCGATGATTGCCTGTAAATTCTTGCGTGTCTGTTCTACAGGTAATCCCCGGAGACCGTCGTTGGCCCCCAGCTCCAATACAAAAACGTCAATGGGTTGTCGCAATACCCAATCAACACGCGACAAACCTCCTGCTGAAGTCTCGCCGCTCAACCCTGCATTAATCACCTTGCAGGTATTGCCCTGTTGGTTGCATTTGCGTTCAACAAGGGCGGGAAAAGCTTCTGCGGGTGATAAGCCATAGCCGGCGGTAAGGCTGTCACCGAAGAAGAGAATAACTTTCGGATCGGTTGATCTCTGAAGGATGAGGCTGAGGGCAATAATGAAGGCTGTTCTAACGACCATGTAAATAATTCCGTTTATCTTTTAAACGCAAAACTCGAGACTTTCTAGTGTTGCGCTGACCTGTTAACTATCAAAAACAATGTCAAAAATTGTTCTCCAGGCAGAAAATCTGTCAAAGGTCTATAAATCAGTCGATAAAGAGCTCGTTGTGCTGGATAAAATCAATTTTTCAGTCGCACAGGGGGATGTTGTTTCGATTATTGGACCCTCCGGAAGCGGGAAGACAACGCTTCTCGGTTTGTGTGCAGGCCTTGACACGGCTTCATCAGGAGCTGTTTCGCTGATGGGTTTCAAGCTTGACGCCATGAATGAAGATGACCGCGCCTATCTGAGGAACCAGTATGTCGGCTTTATCTTTCAAAACTTTCAGCTGCTCGGTACGCTCACTGCGCTGGAGAATGTAATGGTGCCACTTGAGCTGCGCGGCGAAAGGAACGTTGCCGATAAGGCGAATAGCTTGCTACAGCGTGTTGGTCTTGGTGATCGCATTCATCACTATCCTTCGCAGCTTTCGGGAGGGGAACAACAACGTGTAGCCATGGCCCGTGCTTTCATTACAGATCCCCGGATTTTGTTCGCCGATGAGCCCACTGGAAATCTGGATGAGGAAAATGCAGGCCACGTCACCGACCTACTCTTTAATCTTAACAAAGAACAGGGAACGACCCTGGTACTGGTAACGCATAACCTTGAGCTGGCTCAGCGCACACAGCGTATTCTAAAGATGCGCGGCGGTCGGATCATTGACGACACAGCGTTCGATGTTGCCAGTGCGAACGCTACAAGTGATTCATCCCATGGTTGATTACTTTATCAGGTTCCGACGGAAGTCGCGGTCGATTTTTACGGATGGATGGGTTTGGCGCATGGCCTGGCGCGATGCGCGTCATAATTTCTCGCGACTCTTTCTCTTCGCGGCTTCGCTCATAACCGGTATCGCTGCCGTTGTTGCGCTCGACTCGTTAAACCGATCACTGCAAGATGACATCGATAACCAGGCCCGTGAGCTGCTTGGCGCCGACCTCGTCATCGAAGGAGATTATCCCTACGACACACGTCTGAGGGAAGGCATTGACACCCTTGGGTTACAGGAAGCATCGCAGGTGAGTACAGCTTCCATGGTGCTTTTTCTGCACAGCCAGCAATCACGCCTTATTCGCATGGTGGCCATGGGAGGAGAGTTCCCTTTCTACGGTACCATCGAGACTCTTCCTGCGGAGGCCTATGACCTCATGCGACAGGGTGGCTATGCGATGCTCGATGAAACACTGGCGAGTCAGTACTCCGTGAGTTCCGGCGATTCTCTGAAACTTGGTGAAAAGGTGTTCAAAGTAGCTGGTGTGGTCAGGCGCATCGCTGGCGGAGGTGGGTTGATGTCGACGTTTACTCCCTCGGTGTACATCGCCATGGAAGACCTGAAGGAGACCAATCTGGTGCAGTTTGGAAGTCGGGTTGATTACCGCTACCTCTATAAGATTGAGTCGGACGAAAGGGTGGGAGAGATTGTCGATGCGCTTTCTGACGACTTCCGGGGAGAAGGATATTCATTCGAAACGGTTGCGCGACGCAAGGAAGGGTTGGGGAGAGGCTTCGGATCGATCTACCAGTTTTTTTCTTTGCTGGCATTTGTCGCTCTGATCCTTGGTTGTATCGGCGTAGCGAGTTCCGTTCATATCTATGCGCGCGAAAAACGCGATGAGGTGGCGGTGCTGCGCTGCATAGGGTCAAGCGGCTGGCAGGCTTTCAATATCTATTTCATTCAGATATTCAGTATTGGTCTGCTCGGTAGTGTGATTGGAGCTTTTCTCGGCGTTGCTATTCAGCAGGTCCTTCCCCTGTTTATTAGCAATCTGATTCCGTTCGAAATGACGTTTGCCGTGTCGTGGAAGTCGCTGGTGATGGGCATTTCCATCGGGGCGATCGTTGCGGTATTGTTCTCGATGCTCCCTCTCGTTAATGTGCGCTTTATTCCTCCGCTGTCCGTACTGCGGTCCGATTACACGGCCAAACGTGTTTTCTCGAAGACCAGACTGGTAGCTATAACGCTGATTGCGGCTTTTCCTACTGCATTCGCCGCCTGGCAAACGCGAAGCCTGGTGATCGGAGCCCTGTTTTTCCTGGGACTGGTCGCGGCGCTGCTGGTGCTGTTGCTGGTCGCAATGTTGTTGTTGTGGATCGTACGTCGATTCTTCCCGAACCGGGCGCCGTTTATATGGCGGCACGCCCTGTCAAGTCTGTTTCGTCCCAATAACCAGACGCAGGCACTGATGGTAAGTATAGGCCTTGGCGCGTTCGTTATCTCAACGTTGAATATCGTGGAGAAGAGCATGCTTGGTCAGGTCGAATTTACCGGACGCGAAAACCAATCGAATACGGTATTGTTTGATATTCAGCCTTCGCAACGGGACGAAGTGATTAAGCTGATCGAAGAAAATGGCCTGCCGGTCAATCAGGTGGTGCCCATCGTCACCTGCCGCATCAGCGAATTGAACGGACGATCCGCGGATGAACTACAGGGAGATACGACGGACAACGTTTCTAACTGGGCTATCCGAAGGGAGTACCGCGTTACCTACCGCGATAGTCTCCACCATTCGGAAGAGATGATTGATGGAGAGATCCACCACCTGAAGAATGCCCGTGATTCTGTTTGGGTGACTATTTCCGAAGGTATGCTCGATAACCTGGATGTCAAAATCGGTGACTCGCTGGTGTTCGATGTTCAGGGAGTTCCCATCAAAGCGTTCATCAGCGGGGTTCGCAAAGTCGATTGGCCAAAAGATCCACCGAATTTTATTTTTGTGTTTCCTTCCGGACTTCTGGAATACGCACCTCAAATCTTTGTTGTGTCCACCCGTGTTGATGACCAGGAACAAGCCAATCAGTTTCAGCGCGCGCTGGTCACTGACTTCCCGAATGTTTCCTTACTGGACTTGAGGTTGATTCTGACGACAGTGAATAACTTGTTCGACAAACTCGGACTTATCGTCCGGTTTCTTGCGTTGTTCTCGATCGTTACCGGCCTGATTGTGCTGGCGGGGGCGGTCATCAACAGTAAGTTCCTTCGTATGCGCGAGAACATTCTCCTTCGAACAATCGGAGCAAGGACACGTCAGATTACCATGATTACCCTTATCGAACATGCCTGGCTGGGACTGTTCGCTGCTGCCACGGGCATGGTGCTGTCGCTGGGGGGTGGTTGGCTGCTGATGACATTCTTCTTCGAGATTACCTTCGCATTCGATTGGAAGGAACTACTGATCATCACCGCAGGCGTTGTGGTACTCACCATGCTAATAGGTTGGTTCAACTCCCGCGACGTGATTTCAACTCCGCCGTTGCAAATACTCAGGAAGGAGACTTAACCCGCGAGACTTCAGTGGGATCGATACGCTCGAGATCGTTCCGCGCCGGACCGTTAACCACCGTGCCGAGACAGGTGAACCGCGAGCCGTGACAGGGACAGTCAAAAGAGTGTTCGTCAGAATTCCACTGAAGGACACAACCCATATGCGGACATATCGCAGAGAAAGCGTGAAGTACGCTCGCTTCGTCGCGGTACACCGCGAGCTTCTTCCCGTTCATACTAACGACAGCCCCCTGACGTGCGGAGAGCTCGTCAACACTTTTGATATCGCCGGATTCAAAGTAGTCGAGGTATTGTGCGCTCATGTTTCCGACTTCTTTGAAAAAATCCGGCGCGGCCTTCAACGTGATGCGTGAAGGATCATAGAGTTCCGCCCAGGGATTGGTGCGCCCCAGAATCAAGTCGCTGATTAATATCCCCGCAATGGCTCCATGGGTCATCCCATTCCCGGAATCGCCGGTAGCGATGTAGATATTTTTGTCCGATGGATTTCGTCCGATGAACGCCATGAAATCGACCGGTTCCATGACCTGACCCGACCAATGATACACAATGTCTTTCATGGCAGGGAAGTGCGTGCGCGTCCACCGCTCCAACCTGGCGTATCGCTCCGACTCTTCGATGTGCTCTTTGTCGGCCTGACCGGTTTTGTGGTCCTCGCCGCCAGCGATAAGCAAATCGTGTTTATCATCGTATGGTTGAAGGCGAACATAATGGTAAGGGTCGGTGACCCATTCGGAGCGCATGTTACCGCTATCCCACCATAGACCTGGGCGTAATGTATTCTTTTCAATCAACCCACCGATGACGTAGGTCCGGTAGGGATGCTGCTTGGTATGAATGGTAAAGAGGTTGTTGATCGGAGTATTGGTTGCAACAACGACGTGGTTTGCCTCTACGACAAAACCATCGCCACTCACTCCTGTCTTGCTGATCCTTCCGACGCGTGTTTCGGTATGCACCGCACCACCGTGACGAATGATCGCATCGGTAAGTCCTCTGAGATACTTCATCGGGTGGAACTGAGCCTGGTCCGGGAACCGGAGACCAATGCCGGCACGTACGGCAACTCCCGGGACACTGTCGACCTTTTCCGTTCGGATCCCAATCTTGTTTGTCACGATGAACTCGTCGTCGATTGTCTTTCGGTTATCCGTAGGGTGCAGGAACAGAAATCCGTCGACGCGGCAAAAGTCGCAATCGATGTCTTCTTCCCGTACTACCTGTTCAATAAAGTTGATTGCTTCGGTGTGACTGTCGGCGGCAAGCCGGCATTTCTCTTCCCCTAACACTCTGTGTATCTCGGTATAGCGATCATCAAGGGCATTACTCAGATGCGCCGTGGTTCGTCCGGTCTCCCCGCTACCGACAAAGCCGTCGTCGACAACAACGACTGGCCTGCCGGCACGAGCCAGACAGTAAGCGACTGACAAGCCGGCGATTCCTGCGCCGACAACAACTGTTTCCGTTCTGATATTCCCTTGTAGTGGTCGGGTGTAAATCGGGTCTATGGAATGGGTCCAGTATGATACGTTTGATCCGGAGGTAATTACTCCGTTTTCCTGTTGACCCTGTTCCGCGTTTATGTCGTTGCTCATGTATTTGTCTCTCGTTGATGATCAGCTGAAAATACAGTCTCTTCCGTTGGTCTGTAAGAATTAAATTTTGGTGCCACTGCTCGTGCAAGGGACGTTCCGGAACAACTTTTTAAGATCATGACAAAAAGAATGCGGTGATGAAAAGGACAGTGACGGTTTGTGCCGTAGCCAGCGCGTTAGTCTTCGGCGCGTGTGGCGGTTCCCCTGGAGATTATGGTGACGATGCGGCGCGAAGTGAAGCGACGGTCAAGTCAAAGGATGACGAGGGTAGTGTACGACGGGATGCCGCTTTTGTATACGAGGTGGTTGCGTCACAATATGCCGAGATAAAATTGGCTGAGCTTGCCAATCAGCGATCACGCAATCCGGAAATCCAACAGTTGGCGCGGGTTCTTCTGGAGGATCACACCGCATCAATAAACGCATTGAAGATTCTGGCGCGTTCAAAAGCCATTACGGTTCCTGTTCAGGAGGCCAGCGCCTCGAGAAGGACCCTGGAGCGAATGGCCGAAGAGTCGGGTGAGGCCTTTGACAAGCGCTGGACTGACGAAATGGCTTCTCTCCACAAAGATGTTATCGGTGTTTTTGAAGCACGGTTAGATGCTACCCAGGACGCCGAACTCAAAGTGTATATCGCGAATACACTTCCTGTACTTAGAAAGCACTACGAGACATTACGACAGCGGTCTGATCAGCAGAAGCAGCAGGCCGTTCGCTGAACCGTTGTCAACTACCTGCCGTGGGTAGATTTTTCCCCGGAAAACGGCTGTTTTTTTGATCGCCGAATCCGAAGATGCGTGGCATAAATTATGAATGATTTCCTTACACCAATGCTAAGCTTTATGTCCAGCTTGTCACCTTCATCATGCAGCGTGGTTTGTTTCTCCCACCTCCGCTGGAACTATGTCCTTCAACGTCCGCAACATTTGATGGAGCGGTTTGCGCGATCGACGAATGTCTACTATGTCGAAGAGGCTGTAAGGGGCGGGGACGAGAACAAACTCGAGGTTTCGGTAGTCGGGCCCAACCTCACGCGTATTGTGCCCAGCCTGCGCGAAGGACTTTCGGACGATGCGGAGATCACGGTGGAAAAGGAACTCCTTGCGCGATTTTTCATAGAGCGTGATATCACTCAATACATATTCTGGTATTATACTCCTTTGGCTCTGGCGGTTAGTGATCACTTCAATCCGGCTCTGATCATTTACGATTGCATGGTCGACCTCGCGACTTTCCGGTTCAGTCCGCAGTCGGTCCGCGAGCGGGAGATGGAGTTGTTGCGCAAAGCCGACCTGGTCTTTACCGGTGGGCAAAGCCTCTACGAAGCAAGAAAGAACCGCCATCCTGAAGTACACGTCATTCCTGGAAGTGTCGACGTCGAACATTTCCGGCAGGGGCGATTGCATGCAGAAGATCCCCGCGACCAGGTCCGAATACCCGGACCCCGCATTGGCTTCTATGGTGTAATCGATGAACGCATGGATTACGTTCTCCTCGAACAGGTCGCCCGCCGGAAACCGGAGTGGCATTTCGTTATGGTAGGACCGGTAGCTCCGGGTAGTCAATATGCTTTGCCTCGCTTACCGAATATCCATTGGTTGGGAAGCAAGAACTACGACGAGCTCCCAGCATACCTGGCAGGATGGGATCTGACCATAGTGCCCTATGCGCACAATGAAGCCACGCGATACCTGAATCCGACAAAAATTCCCGAATATCTCGCAGCCGGTAAACCGGTGATTGCCACACCAATCACGGATGTGTTGCGACTGTACGGACGTAACGGACTGGTTAGTGTGGCAGGCACTCCCGAAGAGTTCATTCGCGTCGCAGGCGCGGAACTCGAAGTAAGTGATCACAGCGAATGGCTCGATCAGGTTGACGAGTGGCTTTCGCATCAGTCATGGGACAAGACTTTTCAGCGCATGATGTACCACCTTACGCGTCGTTTGAAAGAGAAAGAACGAACGATGCATGATGTGAGCCCCCTGGTCGCGGGCCATTAATCTTCAGTTATTCCATTGATAATAAATTTTTGTAAATGCAGAAAGGCGCAAAGAAACGTCCCATTCGGCAGCCTCAGCGGCAGTCGAAGCCGGGCCTGGAGTCGAAACTTGATCCGGTACCGCAATCAGCTCCCAGACATCCTGGTTCAGGAAAACTGGAAGGCAAGGTGGCCTTGATTACCGGCGGAGATAGTGGTATTGGTCGTGCGGTCGCGGTGCTGTTTGCTCGCGAAGGAGCGGATGTGGCTATCGCGTACCTCAACGAAGATCCCGATGCGGAAGAGACGCAACGATTGGTCGAAGAGGAGGGACGTACTTGTTTGGTGATTGCCAGCGACTTGAGCCGGGAGGTCAACTGCAGAAGGATGGTCAACAAGGTGGTCAAGCAATTTGGTCGAATTGATATTCTCGTAAACAACGCGGCCGTTCACTGGGAACAAAAGCGCTTAGAAGACATCGGTACGGATCAACTCCTCAAGACTTTCGCAACGAACGTATTCTCCATGTTTTGGGTGACTCAGACAGCACTCGAGGCGATGCCGAAAGGGGGGGCAATCATCAATACGGCGTCGGTGACAGCCTACAGAGGCAGTCCATCGTTAATTGACTACGCGTCGACCAAGGGTGCCATCGTGTCTTTTACCAGGAGTCTGGCAGGTAATCTGATCAAACGCAACATTCGTGTCAATGGCGTTGCGCCGGGCCCCATCTGGACGCCGTTGATTGCCTCAACATTTTCAGGCGATAAAGTGGAGGCATTCGGCAGCGATGTGCCGATGGCGCGAGCCGGGCAACCCGCCGAGGTGGCACCCGCTTACCTCTTTCTGGCCTCGGACGACAGCTCATACATGAATGGACAATTCCTGCACCCCAACGGAGGAGAGATCGTCAACGGGTAATCCGGAAGGTGCGAAAGGCTATCGCGTGTTTTTTTAGAGATGCTTTCCGCGGAGTTGTACAATCCGGCATTAATCCGTAAAATTGCCCCTCATATTTCGGCCACCAATGGCTGGAAGGGCCCATAGCTCAGCTGGTTAGAGCACATGACTCATAATCATGGGGTCGCAGGATCGTGCCCTGCTGGGCCCACTTCTTTCCCTTACCTCAGCACCCGCTGCGGGCATATCCTTTGTCAGCTTTCTCCGCTGGCGTTAATCCATTATGAACGGCCGTGCCGATGTAGGTTTCTTTCGCGGTTACCTCGCGCTTTACTTTCTGGTAAAGCTTGGTTTCATCTTCTCCGGGTATGATCTGTACTCCGAAGAAGCACAATACTGGGTTTGGGGGCAGTACCCGGATTGGTCGTATTACTCGAAGCCTCCGTTGACCGGATGGATCAATACATTAACAACAGTCTTTCCACATCATGATGTTGTTGTCCGGCTCACAGCACTCGCCTTCGGCATCGCCACGCTTTGGGTGTGTTTTCGTCTTGCGCTTGAACTCTTTGACGACCACCGTATTGCGCGGTGGGCAGTCGTTATTCTATCGGCCTCACCGTTCTTCATTCTGCCTTCCACGTTCTTTCTGACAGATACACCGCTGTTGCTGTTCTGGCTACTGACCTTTCTGATGTTTTTCCGGGCGTTGAGAAGGAAAAGTGCCCGCGACTGGATCTATGCCGGCTTGTGTTTCGGCTTCGGATGCCTGTCGAAGTACGCGATGTTCTTTTTCCTTTTTGCGGTCGTGGGTCTGTGGCCTTCGCTTCAACGTCGCCAGGGTCGGGGGCTTCTCGTTATGGTGGTCACAGGCGCTACCTTGTTCCTGCCGGTGGTGATCTGGAATCTGCGACACGACTGGGTGTCAGTCCGACATGTGAATGCGCTGGCTACTAACGGACAGGAATTTAGCTGGCGCAGTTCCGCAATTTATATCCTGGAATTCCTGGCCGGAATTGTCGGAATGATATCACCGTTTCTCCTTCTGCTTTTTCTGTCGCGCGACTTTCGTCAAACCATCGTCGCTTTGGTCAGCGAACGGAGGTCGCTGCAGATGTTGCTTTATCCAGCAATTTTTACTGTCGCTATCTTCTTCCTTATCTCCGTGTTCAAACGCACGGAAGTCAACTGGCCGGCGGTCACCTATGCGACTCTGCCCCTGATTATGGCGTCGGCTGTTGTGCGTTCGAGAGCCAGGATCGCTGCCGCAGCATTATCCATACTGTCTCTGGCGGTGGTAGCCTTTCTGCTCTTCCCAGTTTTTTTTGATCGGATGGGGATGCCCGAAGTCCTTCCCGTGAAAAACGACGGATTAAAACGCATGACCGGATGGAGTGCGCTGGCCGGTAAAGTGCGTGAGTTGCAGTCAGCCTTTCCCGAGGCGACGGAGATTTTCACGGACGACTATCACACCGCTTCTGAACTCGCCTTTTATACCCGCAAGTACGATGTCCATTGCCTTAACCTTGGAAGACGCATGAATCAGTTCGACGTGTGGGCCGCCCGGCGCCTACCGGCTCCACGTCGTGCCTCGGGCATATACGTAACCGCTATGCGCGACCTGTCGGACCGGCTTTCTTACGACTCGATCCGGGGGCAGTTTCGATTTCCTGTCTATTATCGTGGGCAGCTGCTACGCGAGTTTCAGCTATTTGTCATCAGTGATCTGTGGATTCATCCGCCCGAAAAGACCTCGTCGTTCTAGATGTCATTCTGCCACGGCGGGCAGGCGTCATTCGTTTGTCAGGCTTCCTGTCGGCCCCCTCGAATGCGTGCGTGTCGCAAAAGGGTGAGATTGCGGACGTACATCATTCCCCCCATTCCTTGCGATATCAGAAGCACTGGGTCACTGCGATAGGCTGCGTATGCCAGGAGAAGTATACATCCCACAATGCTCAGTAGCCAGAAGCCAACCGGAAGTACACTTTCCCCGGTAGTCTCGGCAACCCACCATTGATAGAGAAAACGGATATTAAGAAGAGCCTGACCAATTCCTCCCAATACGATAGCAAAGGAATAGCGGCCATCAGCCGGAAGAAGAGCGGCAATAGTGGTGTCTGGATGTCGTCCATAATAGAGTGACAGTACAAGAGGGAGTATGAGAAACAACCAGCGGGCTCGTTTGTCAATTCGTATCCATGACCCACCAATCTGCAGATTGCGAACATAAATGTAGTACGACAGGAATTGTCCGGCGACAATAACAACGTCATGACGAAGCATGCCATAAACGAGAAAGAGAGCGGACGCGGTGAGGCTGGTGTACCAGAAGAGTGCAGGGGCAAGGGGTTTGCGAGACCATTCTGCGTGGAGCCATTGGATGATCATCCGAAGACCGAAGAGTATCTGGGCGAGAAAGCCAATGCCGTAAACCCAGTAGTCGCGCATTACATGGCTTTTTCGATTTCGTAGCGAATATAACGTTGCTGCATCCAGCGAAACGCGAGTGTATCAAGAAAGGGGCCGACCAGGCGGTTGCGCATATTGTACTTGGCTACTCCTTCAATACGCGGGAAGTGTCTGACCGGTACCTGCTTCACAGTGCCTCCTACCATCTGAACAAGGGCGGGAATGAATCGATGCATACCATGAAAGAAGGGGAGGGACTTGAGAATTTCGGCCCGTCCTATTTTCAACGGGCAGCACGTGTCTTCGATTTCGTCGTGGATAATCATCCGTCTGAAACGGTTGGCAACCCGGGAGGACACTTTCCGGATGCGGTTGTCGTTGCGCTGGGTGCGTATCCCTGTGACGAGATCATAGTTGTGGATATGATTCATCAGCACGATGAAATCGAGAGGCGTCGTTTGAAGATCGGCGTCGAGGTAACCGATCCACCGGCATTGGCAATGATCTATCCCTGCCTTGAGCGCGGCGCTTAAGCCCGAGTTTCGCGATAGCTTGATCAACTTGAATCGGTGGTCGGAGGCGACACAAGTTTCCATCAGACGTTGAGATTCGTCGTGCGAACCATCGTTGATAAAAAGCACGGATGTCGAGACAGGCGACTTGCCCAGAAAGGCAATAAGCTCTCGTTGAAGTCGCGGTATGCACGCTTCTTCGTTGAAAACGGGAACCAGTATCACGAAATCATCGCCATGCTGCTCCATACGATTGACGTCCTGAACGGAAAAGCGACGAAATTTTTGTGCCAGTGCGATGAAGCACCGGTTCCTTTATAATGCTGAAAGAGATGATTGATCAGGCCACGGTGGCCTTTACCCCGACCTTCAGTGACTGGACATCTACATCTTCAGCCAACTGGTTGTTGATAAAGACCATGCGTCTTACCAGGTTGCCTTCGTGGTCGTATACGTTGAAGCGGCCCTGGCGTTTGCCGTGCTGATAAGTACCCTCACTGAAAAGCCGGCCATTGGGATGATAGGTCGCATAGCGGCCGTGCAGCATTCCCCGCTCATAGTGTTCTTCGAGAAGGAGTTCGCCCGTCTCATAGAATTGCTTCCACGGACCGTGTTTGATGTCATTTTCGTAATACCCTTCTGCAATAAGGACCGCGTGCTTGTTAAACTGTTTCCACTTGCCGTTCTTCGGCGCGGTCGTTTTTCTTTTTTTCCTGAATATCCCAAGTATTTTCTTCCACATCATCTATAATCTTTAAGCGCAAGCGCAACACGGAAGTTCCGGAATGCGCGGTAAGCTGTCTCGTCAATTTCAAGTGTATGGTTATCGGTATAGGGAGCGAAATGCGCCAGTGGGTAATTTCTACCCACCTATTACGCTGGACAAAACCATACGCAAGGAAATTACAAAACCTTTATGGCAATAACGAATACGTTGCGTTGGAAATATTCTAACGGATCGATTTTATCGCCAGGTGTTATAAATGTCCGACGGGTTACAGACGGGATTTACCCGTTCCGGTATAGCGTTTGATTTTTTCGCGGAGGGTCTTTCTGTCGATGCCGAGTTGCTGTGCTGTTCTCGTCATATTCCGATTGTTGGCGGCGAATACGTCGAGGATATGTTCGCGTTCTACTTCTTCCAGTGTCCGGTCGAGACCTTTGGGCCGGGTTGCCGAGTAACGGAAGGTTTCCGGGAGATCGGGTACATCAATAACAGCGTCGTCGGCCATAATCACCAGACGGTGGACGAGGTTTTGAAGTTCACGGACGTTGCCGGGCCAAGAATAGCGCTGGAGTGCCTTCATGGCGCGCGGTGTGAACTTCATTGATTTTCTACCTACTTCGCGTATGTATCGGGAAAGGAAAAACTGAATAAGAAGGGCGATGTCGTGTCCTCGTTCGCGCAGCGGAGGAAGATCAATTGTCACGATTGTCAGACGGTAGTACAGGTCTTCCCGGAACAGCCCCTTTTTGACAAGCTGCATCAGGTCTACGTTGGTCGCTGCGACGATACGGACGTTTACCTTCTGCGGTTTCTTGGCCCCGACCATGTAGAATTCTTTTTCCTGAAGCACGCGCAACAGCTTTGCCTGCATTGCGAGGCTTGTGTTGGAGATTTCATCGAGGAATATGGTGCCCCCGTCAGCGGTCTGAAAGAAGCCGGGGCGCGTCTCCATTGCGCCGGTGAAGGCGCCTTTGACGTGACCGAAGAGTTCACTTTCGAGCAGGGTATCCGGGATTCCCCCGCAGTTGATGGGAACAAATGGGGCTTTGGATGTCTTTCCCCCGTAGTGGATAGCGCGCGCCACAAGCTCTTTTCCTGTTCCGCTTTCTCCGGTGATGAGAACAGTGGCGTCGGTCGACTTAACCTTGTGGATGATGTTATAAACCTTATACATCTCATCCGACTCGCCAATAATGCCTACGTTGTGGTGCGATTCGTCGGAAGATTTTTTTCTCGCGGGATTGTGATTCTTCTGAAGCGCCCGTTCGACGGCGGCGTAGAGCTCGCGATCGGTAAATGATTTTACGAGATATTCTTCCGCGCCGATGCGAATCGATTCAACCGCTCCTTCTATCGATGGAAATCCTGTCACCACCAGTACACCAACACCCTTGTAGTTTTCGGATACATGGCGCACGAGTTCCAGTCCGTTGCCATCAGGCATTTTGAGATCAGTGATGAGCAGGTCGATCTGCAGCGACTCGAGGAGTTGAAGAGCGCTTTGAACCCCCGGAGCAGAATAGGTTTGATAGCCGGCCGATTCGAGATGGCGGCGAATGAGTTCCTGCGATTCCGGTGCGTCATCAACAATCAGGACCCGGGCGGGGGGTGTTGTCTTTTTTTTCATGACTTCGATTTTCGTGTCGTACGTTGTTTCTCCGGGAGGAATATGTTGACCCGGGTTCCCTTTCCCGGCGTGCTGGAGATTTCGATGCTGCCGTTGTGGGCATTGACAATATCGCGTACTACCGATAATCCCAGGCCGGTTCCTTCACCCGGACGTTTGGTCGTGAAGAAGGGCTCGAAGGCCTTCTTGCGTACTTCGGCCGTCATGCCGTGGCCGGTGTCGCGTACGGAGACGGAAATTCCATTGGGTTTGGTCCGGGTGGAAACAACCACTTCGCCTCCTTCGGGCATGGCATGGATCGCGTTGGTCAGAAGGTTTACGAGTATTTGCCCCATCTGAACTTCGTCGGCCTGGATGACGGGCAGGGAAGTGTCAAGGCGTTGACGGATAGTGATCTTCCGACTGGCAAAACGCGCGTCGATGAAGTAGAGAATATCAGCGATGACGCTGTTCATGCGTACCGATGCGATCTGCCGCGGCATGTGACGGGAGAAGATCATCAATTTCTTGACAATCTCACGCGTGTAAAGCGACGCTTTGACGATGCGCTCCATGTCTTCCTCTTGCTGGTCGTTCAGTCCTCCGGCCTTCTGAATCAGCTGTGCGAAACCCAATATGCGTCCAAGGGGTTCGTTGAGTTCATGCGCAATCCCCGCGGATAATTCTCCAACGAAGGCGAGGCGCTCTACCTGACGAAGTTGGGTGTGTAGTTTTTCGCGCTCACTTTCCGAGTCGATCCGCTGAAGAATAAGGGAGAGGTCACGGGCGATCGTGCTCAGTAATTTACGTTCTTCACGAAGAAAGTGAACCTTTTGTGAAGTCGAGGGGCGGTAGCCTATAGTGACATCCCCGCGCTTCTTGTTTCCTGTGGAAATCGGGAACGTAATCCGAACCGATGATGAGGAGAACCGCCTTGTATGGGCCACCACGCCGTCGATAGTCACGGAGGCTTCCGCCAGCTTGGGATATTGCATGGCGGGTGGCAGTATCGACAGCATGTTTTTTGTCAACATCAGCAAGTTATTGCCAGCCTCCAGAGCAATCCGGGAAAGCTCGTACAGGCATTCCAATTCCTTTACCCGTTCTTTTAGTTGTTCGTCAGCGCGTCGCATGAAAGAATTTTTAGGAAAACAAAGGTAAACAGACGTTGTCATTTCTACACGGAATAGTGGAGAAAAATACCCCACTGGGTAATATTGAATCATTTGTTGTCGGAACAAAACCGCGCGAAGGGCTGTTATCGTTGCTGTTGCCGATTGGCATGGATCGTGCATTAACGGTTAGTTACTATGGAAACTATGGAAAAGACAATGTATATGACGGTGAGCGATTACGAGCGTATCACCGGATTGATCGAGCAGGCTGCCCTGGGGCGGAAGAACCCGGAGATGGCCGATCGTTTAATGAGGGAACTGAAGGCTGCAAAAACCTTTGAGCCTGAGAAGATCTCCGGAAACATTGTGACCATGAATTCACGTGCACTATTGCGTGAAGTAACCAGTGGCAGGGCCATAGAGATTACCGTAACCTACCCGCAGGATGCAGATCCTAAGCAGCAGAAGGTGTCGGTGTTCTCACCCATCGGCGTGGCACTCCTGGGTTGCCGGGAGGGTGATGTGACCTCGTGGCGTGTTCCGGGCGGAATAGGACGGTTCAAAGTCGAGAAAGTTCTTTACCAGCCGGAAGCGGCAGGCGACTTTTCTCTCTAAAGTTCATCGCCGCGGAATCTTTGTCGCCTGTGAGGCGTTTCCATCACAGACAAACCAAGAGAAAATGAAGGAAAAACTGAATACCTGGAGGAACAAGACTGTCGAGATTTTTTCAGCGATCGAGCGTCTTTTTAACGCGCGCTCTGCCGGGCAACCGGTTCCCGTACCCGTACCGGTGAAGCGTGCGGACCGCCGCTAAGGCGGTATCTGCATGCAACACATGCTCCCCGAAGTTCGTATAGTTCGGAGGTTGCTATTGATCTAACGCCCGAACGCTTCGTCAGCAAAAACGGCGCTTCAGCGGCTTCGACACAACGGCAGCTGCAACTTTACGTTCTTTGTCTCATAAGTTGAAATTGAAGTCGGCACAAGATGGCCGTCTTAAACGCCGACCTGGTGATTGACTAAATGTTGTGGGAGATGAGTAGACCGTCTAAGCAAAGCATGTTGAGTTATTGCAAAACAATCCTGCGTAAAATGAGCTTCAGCAAGCGATTGTTTCTGAAGGAATATCGAAAATCTTTGTCCTACCTGTCAGCGGAAGAGCAGAACGAACTGCGACGCTGGATCAGACAAGGACAAGAACAGGAAATCAAAACGGAAGTTTAAATATTTCCTTGTTAGCCGGCGTCAGACCGGCGAATGGTGCTAAATTGGAGACGCGGTAATTTGCCGTGTCACCAAATTCTTTCGATGTGCCTGTTTCTTCTATCCAGAACCTCATATTCGATCTCGGTGGTGTGATCCTCGACCTTTCAGTCGATCACACGCTCGAATCGTTCTCCCGTCTATCCGGCCTGGACAAACAGCGGATCGAGGAGATTTATGCCGCTGAACATGGATTTGTCGCCTATGAAAAGGGGCAGATGAGTGACGATGAATTCCGTGACTTCATCCGGGATACCTTTTCCATTACCGCATCGGATGAGGAAATCGACGAATGCTGGAATGCCATGCTGCGGGGAATTCCGAGCGTAAAACTTGAGTTGTTGACCCGCCTTCGCGACTCGTTCCGCGTCTTTCTCCTCAGTAACACAAACGCAATCCATCTGCGTCATATCAATGGTTTCATCCTGTCGCGAGTGTCCGACGCCACGGATCTTGACCACTATTTTGATAGAGCCTATTACTCGCACACTATGGGCATGCGGAAACCGGATGCGGAAATATTCGAACAGGTGCTTGCCGACAATAGCCTTCGGCCCCATGAAACCCTTTTCCTCGACGATTACGCTGTTAACATAGAAGGGGCGAAATCGGTCGGTATCAAGACCGTGCACGTGACATCGCCTTCGCTGATACTTGAGTACTTCCATGCGTAAAGAGTCGAGACGGGGCCTCCTTCAGGTTGTATTGTTTATCACGACCTTTGTGACGACTACCTTCGCCGGCTCGCAATGGGTGTACGGTACGACGGTGTTTTCCGGTAACTACACTTTTGAAGATTTTACCCGAGGCTTGCCTTTCTCGGTTCCGCTGTTGCTGATCCTTACGGCGCATGAGTTTGGACATTACTTCGTCGCGCTGTATCACCGCGTGAAAACTTCGTTGCCCTATTATATTCCGATTCCTCCTATCCCTTACTTCCCTGTGAACCTGGGTACCATGGGCGCTGTGATCCGTTTGCGTTCGCGACCTGCATCAAATATTCAGACATTCGACATCGGCGTAGCGGGTCCGATCGCCGGGTTTATCGTCGCGCTGATCCTCATGTTTTATGGATTCCGGACCCTTCCTCCGCCGGAATACGTGTTTGCTTTTCACCCGGAGTATGAAATCTATGGGAAGGATTACGCCGACGTAGTTTACAGCGAAGAGTATCAACGTCAGCAAGGCCCCGTTCTTGATGTCGCTTTCGAAGGGAATCTTCTTTTCTGGATGTTTTCGAACTGGGTGGCTGACCCTGACCGCGTACCCAACGCACGTGAATTGATGCACTATCCGGTGCTGCTCGCTTGTTATATCGCACTGTTCGTTACCTGTCTCAACCTTTTGCCCATCGGTCAGCTCGATGGCGGTCATGTGATCTACGGACTCTTTGGTTTCCGGGCGCACCGCCTCATTGCGCGGGGAGCATTTTTGGCCCTGGTCTTTTACGCAGGTCTGGGATTGTCATTTATCGACCCGGCGCTCCCCACCGATGAATTGTTGCCTGCGATTGTCCTTTACGTGCTGTTTCTTTTTCTGGCTTTTCGCGGCCTTCGCCTTACCACAACAAAAACTTTCCTTCTGGCGCTGATTGTATTTGTTACCCAGTTTTCGCTCATGCTATGGATCCCGGGTATCAGGGGTTACGAAGGCTGGCTTCTGTTCGCTTTTCTGCTGGGAACGGTCATTGGCGTAGAACACCCGCGGTCGGAGGTTGAGCTGCCGCTTGATCCGTGTCGAATAGCCATCGGGTGGTTTTCCCTCCTGATTTTTGTTTTGTGCTTTAGTCCCGCGCCGATCAGGATCGCGGTTATTATGGGCGGATGATGATCTTTTGTGTCCGTAGGCCACTGGTCGTCTTATACCGGACGATATACATACCTGCCGGCGCACTCAGCAGGCGTACCTGAATAAGATCTCCGACCTGCGTTATGTCCGTTGCGATCAACCCGCCGGCGGTGTTATAAACCGATACATCGTGAACCGGGCCCGGGAGGAAAAACACGCCGGTGGAAGGATTCGGATAAGGTGCGGAAGCTTGTTCTTCTTCGCCTATACCCACCGTTGTGTCGACGCTGCCCGATCCGAAGATCGGTCTGATCATCAGGCTTCCGTGGACATCCTCGTTTTGATACCACATGCCGTGTGTATTGACAAATATGCGGTCACCTGTATCGTTACCCATATCGAGTCCGACAATGGCACGTCCCTGCTGGGGGTGACGCCAGCCGATGTAAAAGCGGCTCTTGTCGATGAGCAGGGCGGGCAGAAACGATATGCGTTGAAACTGGTTAATTCCCTTGCGTTGTACAGTGCGTCTCACCGACATAAGTTGGTTTCCCGGATAACCGGGATTGTCGGGGTCATCTTCGAACACAAGAAAGTCTATGGTCTGATTGCTGGTCACTGCATAGGGAGGGAAGTAGACATCAAAACCGATGAGGGTGTCCTGCTTGAGCGCATATGTTGTGTCGATGTCGAACGCATAGGCCACGAGGTTACCCGGCTCGAGAAGTCCTGCGCCGTACTCGGCCGCCCCATCGTCATAGGCATAATACGACGAGAGGATATAATCGACAGTGACGGTGTCGTTGGTGGTAAACTGAATTGGTGAGTAGTTAGGCGTATAATCACCGATCGAATCAGGTTCGATAGGAGGTTGACGATTCATCGGAATATTGTCGCGGGTTTGCAGGGCGATTGTAAGCCGAATCAGCGTCGAGTCAATACCTTCATCGGGAGGGAACTGAAGGACATCGTTGATGTCGGGTAGCGTGTCGAGTCGGATAGTGCGGTGCTCCCGCGCGAACAGAACGTTGTCGGTGATGTTAATCGGAGTCGCTTTACTGATCAGAGCGTCATGGGTAATGGTGGTCCCCGTTTCGCGGTGTGTGCTGCTGAAGAAACCCTCGGTGCGAAAGTTGATCGAAGCTTCCTGATTCTTCATATTTCGAATATCGAAATGCGGGGGCGTCAGCTGATCGTTGGAGAACAAGTGCCAGCGCGGCATGGCGCGGTATGGGCCGAACAGCGGACCTGGCGCAGTGGAAATAGCCCGGTCGGGAAACGACAGGTCATTGGCGTCCCGGCCTTTGTTCATGTAAACGTAGTCGACATGCCATGCGTCATAAGGACCTGAAAGTCGCCCGTACGCACGTAGCCGAAACTGAAAGTCGGCGTGAAAGTACTCGTCGCCCGAGACAGGAATGACCGCCGGGTAGAACGCTTCGGGATCGCCATCACCATCAACATAGAGCGTGAGCACCGTTTGCCATCCGTCAACACTCTTGAACTGAACTTCCAGAAAATCACGCCGGTCGGGACGTTCCAGGTTCCCCTGCCATTGATAGTAGAAACTCAGGTAGACGGTTGCGCGTTCGGCTGCGGTGATTCCTCCGCTTTCCTCCGATAGATCGATCCGTCGCGAGGTAAGTGTATCGGAGTACCCGCTCAGCATCACGTCGCTGGTACTGTAGGGGACGCCCGAGGCGTTGAGTCCGTCAAAGGTCGCGGCGTTCAGGGTAGGGGGGCGTATTGCCATTCCTTCTGTCACCCACACGCCATTGCTGTTTTCCCAGCGTCCGGTGTCGGGATATTGGCCGAGGTAGGGTTTTGAAAAGTCGTCGAAGAAAGGAAGCTTCAGAGGTTCGGAGGTCTCATTGTCCTCGTGTGTACGCGCGGTCTTCACAGTTCGGGAGGTCTCGCTCGTGGGACTGCTGCGTTCGGCCGGAAACAAACGTAGCTGTGCCTGCGCCTGCCCGCTGAAAGCAAGCAGAAGGCCGAAAAGTGCCAGATGGCGGATTATTGCAGGTAGCAGCACCAAATGTCGGGGGCATTGAGCGTGAAACAGACGCGTTATTCCTCTTCTGCCGGCTCGTCACTTGCGTTTTCCGGACCTTCCGCTCCTGTGTATTCGTCGTCTTCGTTCGGAACCTCAGCACCCTCCTTGCCAATCCACAGGTTGATGACATCGCCCACCATCACTTCTTCATTCGGGGTAGGCTCCTGTTTGAGAATTACTCCTCCTGTTGTGTCACCCAGCAACGTCACTTTGCCGATGTTCAGGTTAGAGCCGAGAATACTGAATTTCGCGTCTTCAAAGTTAAAGCCTAAAACGTTGGGAGTCGGCAACTTATTGCTTCCGCCGTCCATGACAACGAGGTCAACAACGGTTCCTTTAGGCACAGCCACACCGGGAACGACTTTGTTGCCATTGATGCGCATCTCTTTCACGACATTAAGGAACGGTCCTCTGACACGCTCAATTTTGCCGCGTTTCAATTCGCTTCCCCGAAGCACCGCTTCCGCATTCGTAATAGAGCCGTCAATAAGGTCGGGCATCTTAACGGTAGGCGGGTTCTTCCGGTTTACGGAGACAAAGATTTTGCGGTTTTCCTTCACTTTCGCTCCGGGAGCGGGATATTGCTTGAGAATAGTCAGGGGCGGATACTCGCTTGAATAGGATGAGTCGTTGACCTCGTATCGCAAATCGTGGTTCGCGAGGAATTCCCCGACTTTCGAAATGTGAAGTCCCTCCACGCTCGGCACAGTTATGCTTTCGCCGTGATTGGTAACGTGCGGTAGGTAAACATAGAAATAGCACAGGAACAGCACGAGCAGGAGGGAGCCGGCCAGGACCATGTGGATAAGCAATCCCAGGGGAGTCGTCGACTTGAAGGCCGCTCGCAGGTCGCTGAATTTCATAGGGTCAAAAGCTCTTAAATTTCTAAAAATACGGAATCAAAACTTTAACGCGGAATTGAATTCCCGTTCTATGCGTTTCCCCCGGTCGTATCGCTCCTGAGCGAGGTCAAGCAGCCGCGTAACCAGCTGAGTGAATTCGACACCGCGTTCCTTCCACATCATCGGATACATACTGGCGTTGGTGAAGCCGGGGATCGTATTGATTTCGTTGATGTACATTTTTCCGTCGTCAGTCACAAACAAATCGACGCGGGCAAAATCTTCGCAATGCAAGGCACGGTAAGCTTCCAGGCAAATGCTACGGACTTTCTCGACGGTCTCGGCTTGCAGCTGCGCCGGTACGTCGATTCTCACTGCTTCAGCGTCGACGTATTTGGCGTCAAAGGTATAGAAGTCGTACTTGTCACTGATCACCACTTCGCCGGGGAGAGAAGCTTCGGCGGGCGTGTTTCCGAGGATCGCACATTCAATTTCCCGGCCTTTGACAAACGATTCGATCAGGATTGCATCGTCATAGCGGAAAGAGTCGTCAAGGGCTTTCTGAAACCCGGTTTCGTCTTTCACTTTGTTGACCCCCACTGACGAGCCCAGACTCGCCGACTTGACCATAAACGGCAAGCCAACCGCTGAAACAACAGTGTTAAAGTCGATGCTGTCCCGCTCGGCGTGGCGATAGAAAACAAAATCAGTCACCGGAAGCCCCGCCGCCCGAAGCAGTTGTTTTGACAAGATTTTGTTCATCGATATCGCCGAGCCGAGTACACTCGTACCTACCATGGGAATATCCATGGCGCGAATGAGTCCCTGGATGCTTCCATCTTCACCGTCGGTTCCGTGCAGAACCGGGAAGATCATGTCGACCTTGAACCGGTCGCCGCTCGACAGAAGCAGAAAACCGGGATTCTGCGCGTCGAGGATTAGTCCAAGGGCTTTTCCCTGACTGATATCTTTAGATATTCCAGTTGTCAGGAACCATTGTCCCGTTTTGGTAATGCCGATCGGTACCGGTTCAAAACGTGCCCTGTCAATGAATTCGAAAATGTTTCGGGCGGAGTTCACTGATACGCCGTGCTCGACTGAACGCCCGCCATAGAGAATGGCTACCTTTTTTTTCTTAGACATCGATATGGTTTGGGCCTCAAAGATACCAAAATTACCCGGCTAACTTCCGTTGACCAATACCCTCCGCGTGTGAAACTTTCCGTCAATTTGCACACGTATGTAATATAGTCCCGGAGCAAGCTTCCTGGTAACGGTGAGCGGGTAGGTCTGGTTCAGGACACCGACCAGAATACCGTCCGTTTCCATCTGTCCCGCGCTGTTAATGAGTGAGAAACGAACATCCTGGCGGCGGTTGAGGTTGAAAGTAATTTTAAGGTCACTTCCTGCCGGGTTTCCCAGATCATATCCGTAGACGGAAAACAGGTTTTCGACCTCGACTAAATCCGGATCGGCGCTCAGAAAAAACTCAATGTTGTCAATGTAGAGGTTGTTTCCGTTATGATTTCGGGCGATAAACGCTACACGTACATCATTCTCATACGCCAGGGCGGAGAGATCGACGTTGATCTTGCGCTCCCAATCCTGATCGCCTGAGGGCTGCCATTCGTTTTCATACACCCCGGGCTGCGGCGGCGATACATCCAGTATCTCGAACGTCGCGCCGCAATTGCTGGAAATGCCAACGCGGAGTTCATCGCGACGTCCGTTTCGCATCCGCTGTGACAGGTCGTACACGAGACTGGCTTCTGCTGCGCGGGAGAAATCAAGTACAGGGCTGACAAGCCACGCTTCATCCCCGAGGTTCATATTGGAGAAAGTCTGGTAAGTCATAGATGTCCCGCCACTATGCGTAGCCGTCTCCCATACTACGCCGCCCGTGGGATTTACGGCTATCCACATCGGGTCCGATTGTCCCTCGAACGTTTCACGCAGAGGAATCTGGTCCCTGTCATCGTTGACCACGATGGTGAAAGCGATATCGTTATCGCCGGGATTTTCGTCGATGCCGCCGTTAACGTCCGTCAAGGACACTCGGATGGTATTCTCTCCCAGGTCGAGATTAACCGGTGGGAGGCCAACCTCCGCTGAGCGTCCGATGGCGATGTTGACGGATTGGTTGAAAACCTGCGGGGCGCGGTCATTTATCTGATAGAGCAGAGTTATGTTATTCAACGGTGTAGTTCCCCGGTTCTCAATCACCAGGCGGGGAGTGATATTCTGCCGACAGGTGACGGGCGAAGGGGAGGCAAGGCGCACGGGCGCGGCGTCAACCGTGATCTCGGTCACCAAGGTTATATTGTCGAGGTATAGATTGTTACCCCAATCGTTGATACCGACAAACGCCAGTTGAACGCGTGTCTGACCGAGGTAGGGAGACAGATCAATCGCTTCGCGTCGCCAGTGAGCGGGGCCGCCGGGCGTGAAGGCCGACGTCTGAGAGGGTGCCGTGGCCAGGGTAGCGCCGGCCCTGTCATACACAATTTCTCCGTCGAGAAGGTCCTGACAATCGACCAGGGTAACCACGCGAAGCCGGTCGTTGCTTCCCTGGTATCGGGCGTGAGCCACGTCGAATATCAGCGTCGCCGCAGGGGCGTCCGACAAGTCGAGAATGGGACTGAGAAAAACATCTATTTCACCCAGTTTGTCCTCGTAGCCGAAGAAGTCCAGTTTCAAGGACTTATTCGTGGGACTTTGTCTGGGTGCCGTAGCAATTTCCCATGTCTTCTGCCCATCGGGGTTGTAGATTACCCAGTCGCTGGGCATTTCTTCAAGATTTAAAGCAAAGGGAAGTGCCCCGAAAGCGGGTACCACGACCGTTGACGTGCGCGTGTTGTTGTAGGTTCCCAGGTCGGTGTTTCCGTTAGTGAGAAGTATTTCGAACCCGAACGTATGGCTTCCCGCCGTAAGCGTCATAGGCGAAAAGGTAAGGTTCGTCGTTGCCTGCGGAGGGAGGTCGACTACAAAATCGAGGGTTTCTACAACCGCGCCATTGAGTGTAAGGCGGATGCGGGTCTGGGTAACATCATTCTCGCCATAGTTTCTGACTGTGATCGAAGGACTTATTTCGTGGGAGCAGATGTTCGCGTCAGGAGTGACGATTGCCTGTATGCCCAAATCATCGGGTAGTGGGTCGGGATCAGTGAGTCCGGGCGATGAAAGGAGGGAATTTCGTCGCGGGCTGTTTTCCAGTACAACAACCATGCGGTCAACCTGTCCCTGTGTGAAGAGGTTCATGCAAGCGTCATCCGTGTAATCCAGGAAGTTTTGAAACATGACGGTTTCGTCGCAGTTATCGATTCGTGGATGCGAGGGGCAGCCGCGGGTAGGGCCGGCCTGGTTCGGAGTATCGTCAACGTAGTCGGTTCCGGTGCATCCCGCGTCGTCACCCCATATGTGGTTCAATCCGAGGAAGTGAGCAATTTCATGGGTGGCCGTACGTCCTTTGCTGAAGACGGGGTCGAGGTCGAAGTCACCGTCCTGGTCGGAGCCGAAGGCGCGGTGCCAGATCACGATGCCGTCAGTAAGGCGGTTGGTTGACGAGTTTTCCAGCCCGGGAAGGTTCGACACGGGATGTTGCGCATAGCCGAGATAGTTATCGACGAGGTGGCATACCCAAATATTCATGTATTGCTCAGCCGGCCAGTAACTCAATGCTTTGAGTGTGTAATTGTCGGCCATTGTCCATCCGGATCGCCCCCCGTTAACCCGGACGATTCCGTTAGAGGGCATACCGTGCTCATCTTGTTTGGCAAGAACAAACTCGATATTCAGACTACCCGCCACGGAAGCAAATTCTGCCGGAGTTTGTGCCGCGTCGGTATTCTGACGATTGAAGTCTTCGTTGAGAACTCTAAGTTGGGAGAGAACCTGTTCTTCGGGGATGTTGGCACCTTCACCTACCGGTTCCCCATTGTGGATGATGTGGACGACGACAGGGATACGGTAAGGCTCAGTGCTTTGTTGCCTCGCGGCCATCCGACTCGTTCGACGAAGGGAAAGCCACTGTTCAAACTGCTTTTTCTGTTCCGCCGGATCTGCGTATAGCATCCGCGTGTATTCGACGGTACCGCAGCGATCCTGGGCATACAGGGAGGAAAAAGCCGAGGGGAGGATCAGGGCAATGCCTGACAAGAAGACAAATCCAAGGGCAACCCGCATGTCCAGAAATTCCGTTCTCTCAAAGGTAACGGAATTTCAGTAAACGCGTCCGCTATCTGATCAGTTGAGGGGGATAAGGTTAATGACTTCGATGTGCTTGACTTCAGGGACGTCGCGCTTGATAGCAGCCTCGACGCCCGCTTTGAAAGTCATGGTCGACATGCTGCAGTTTCCGCAGTTACCCACAAACTCAAGTTTGACCACGTGCTCCGCTGTGATTTCATTCACCCGCACGTCTCCACCGTCTGCCTGAAGGTAGGGTCTGATCGAATCGAGCGACGATTCAATCTTTTTGGTCAGTTCCTCAATGTTCCCCGTTTGCGCGCTCATTATACCCTAAGTTCTACCTTTTGCGTCTTTTCTACGTTTGCGTTTCTGATAGCGATCTGCCGAGCCAGCGACTGCGCCAAATCGTGAAAGGCTGCTCCTGACGGCCCGGGCTTCATCGCAGCGGGCAATCCGCTGTCGCCACTTTCGCGAATCCCTTGCACCAGTGGAATCTGACCGAGGAAGGGCACATCAAACTTCTCTGCCAATTTATGGCCGCCTTCCTGACCAAAGATGTAATATCGGTTATCGGGCAGTTCTTCGGGTGTAAAATACGCCATATTTTCCACTACACCTAAAACCGGTACGTTTATCTGGGGCTGCCGGAACATGGCGAGACCCTTGACAGCATCGGCCAGCGCCACTTTTTGCGGTGTGGTGACGATGACTGCGCCAGTCACCGGCACGGTCTGAACAAGCGTCAGGTGGATATCGCTGGTTCCGGGAGGTAAATCGACGAGAAGATAGTCAAGTTCACCCCAGTCGGCATCTGCGAAAAATTGCTTAAGGGCGGAGCTAGCCATCGGGCCACGCCAAACAATGGCACTATCGGGAGGAGTCAGGAAGCCAATGGAAAGCAGCTTTACCCCGTACTGCTCGAGCGGTACTATGATATTCTTTCCGTTTACCTGCTTAACGTGAGGTTGTTCATTTTCACAGTTGAACATCGTCGGCACCGAGGGCCCGTAGATATCGGCGTCAATCAGACCGACCCGCGCGCCTGCCTGTGCCAGGGCTACCGCCAGGTTGCTGGTAACGGTCGACTTACCGACGCCGCCTTTTCCGGAAGCTATGGCGACAATATTCCTGACGCCGGGAAGGATAGGAGCGTTGTCACGCATGGTCGTCACTGACGAAGTCATTCGTATGTCGAGGGAAATGTCATCGCCGACCACTTTTCGTACGGCTTCTTCACAATCCTCCCGTATTTTCTCTTTCAAGGGGCACGCGGGAGTGGTCAAAACCACGGTAAAGGCGACTCTGTCAGAAGCAACCTCTACATCTTTGACCATGTTAAGCGACACCAGGTCGCGGCGCAGGTCCGGATCCTGGACCGTAGAAAGCGCCTTCAGTATATCGGATTCGGTATAACGCATGTTAGTATAACACTATATCGTCGGGAAATCGTTTCAGCGGGCAAGTTAGTCAGGAATCGCCAGATTGCGAGGCTAAAACACGATCCTTTCCATGGAAGACCTCAATCGATTATCTTTGCTGATTCAGCAGTTCCGTCTCACCCTATGATAAGTCGCGATACGATTGAGGAGATCAAGAACCGGATCGACATTGTCGATGTGGTGAGTGACTTCGTCACGCTGAAACGCTCAGGACAGAACTATAAGGCTTTAAGCCCCTTCACCAACGAGAAGACAGCGAGTTTTTACGTGGTGCCCGCCAAGGGCATTTTCAAAGACTTCAGCAGCGGCAAAGGCGGCGATGCCATTACGTTTGTAATGGAACACGAAGGTCTCGGTTATCCCGAAGCCCTCCGTTACCTCGCCCGAAAATACGGGGTTACAATTGAGGAAGATGAGAAGGCTACGGCCGCGCAGGACGCCGAACTGAGCGAACGCGACGGGCTGTACATCGTCATGAACTTTGCCCGCGATGTGTACAAAGACCTGTTACACAACCACGAAGAAGGAATAAGCATTGGCCTCAGCTATTTTCGCGAACGCGGATTCAACGACCGTACACTGGAGAAGTTCGAACTGGGCTACAGCCTTAATCAATGGGATCATCTGACGAAAACAGCGCTCGCTAAAGGCTATAGCGAGAATATGCTTGAGAAGTCGGGACTGATGATCCGCAAGGATACCGACCGAAAATATGACCGCTTCCGCGGGAGGGTCATATTTCCTGTGCACAACCTGTCGGGGAAAGTGGTTGCCTTCGGTGCCCGTATCCTCACGAAAGAAAAAGACCAGCCAAAGTACGTCAACTCGCCGGAGACGGCGATCTATCACAAGAGCCAGATCCTCTATGGACTGTTCCAGGCGAAGCACTCTATTCGAAAGGAAGAGTTCGCGTACCTGGTGGAAGGTTACACCGACGTGTTGTCGTTGTACCAGTCGGGTATAGAGAATGTCGTCGCCTCCTCCGGAACAGCGCTGACGGAAGAGCAGATCAAATTGCTGCGCCGCTTCACGGAGAACGTAACGGTGCTCTTTGATGGGGACGCTGCCGGGATCAAAGCCGCGTTGCGCGGAATTGATCTTGTGTTGAAGGAAGGGTTGAACGTCCGGATTGTGTTGCTCCCTGACGGAGAAGATCCCGACAGCTTTTCGCGCAAGATGGGAACGACGGCGTTGGCGGAGTACCTGCGCGAACATACGCAGGATTTCATCTCATTCAAGATCGACCTCTACTCACGCGAGGCAGGAAAGGATCCGATCAAAAAAGCGGAGGCTATTCGGGAGATAGTCACCAGTATCAGTGTGATCCCCGATCCTATAAAACGTTCGGTCTACCTGCAGGAGACTTCCAATCTGCTAAAGATCGAAGAAAGCGTTCTCATCAGCGAACTCAACAAGCTGTTGCTGCGTGAGCGGAAGAAGGATACGGACCAGAGGGAACAACCAGTACCTGCGGAGCCGGTGCCCGATGTAGTACCGGAGACACCTTCCGTCGTAAATGCGGAAGAGCTTCAGGAACGCGAGATGGTGCGGTTGCTGCTGAATTATGCCGACAGCACACTTGAAGAAGATGTTGATTTGCTGACATATTTTATCAGCGAATTTGAGGATGTGGAGTTTGTCAACGAGTCATACGCCTACATTTACAACGCTTTTCTTAAAGCCCGAAACGAGGGCCAGCTCATTGACTCGAAATGGCTTCTCGACAATTGCCCGGACCACATCAAATCGGTGATTGCGGAACTGACTATTCGGAAATACTACGCCAGTCCCCACTGGGGTCCCAAGTACCACATCTTTTTTACGGATGAAAAAGAAAACCTGGTTGAAAACGCCCATCAAAACGTTTTAAGGAAGAAGTACCGTTACATTCAACGCCTGATAGAGGAGAACAAGGAGAAACTCAAGGATGCCGAGCAGCGTATCAGTGAGCAGGAAATCGACGCCCTTCTCGAGGCACAAATCAAGCTTAAAAATGCAGACCTGGAGATCGCACGGGAGCTCGGCATCGTTTCGGGCCGATATTTCTAGTCCGTGAACAGGATTGCGCTATATTTTGTTTTTAATTGCGACTAATACATCCTGCATGGACATAAAACTGGATACGATTGAGGAGGCTCTTGAAGAGATCAAGAACGGTAAGGTAATTATCGTCGTCGACGACGAGGATCGCGAAAATGAGGGAGATTTCATCTGTGCGGCCGAATGCGTGACGCCGGAGATTGTCAACTTCATGGCTACGCACGGCCGAGGGCTTATCTGTGCCCCGCTGGTCGAAGACCGATGTGAAGAACTCGGGCTGGATCTGATGGTTGGAGTGAATACGGCGACCTTTGAGACGCCTTTTACGGTTTCTGTCGATTTGATCGGGCACGGGTGCACGACCGGCATTTCGGCACACGACCGCTTTAAGACGATCCGCGCGCTGGTTGATCCGGCGACCAAGCCGGAGGAACTCGGCAAGCCGGGACATATTTTTCCTTTGAAAGCCAAGCGTGGAGGTGTACTTCGCCGCGCCGGACATACAGAAGCGGCGATCGATTTCGCACGCCTCGCCGGATTCAAACCCGCAGGCGTTCTTGTGGAAATCATGAATGAAGATGGAAGCATGGCGCGACTGCCCGATCTCGTGAAAGTAGCGCAGCGCTTTAATCTGAAGCTTGTTTCTATCCGCGACCTGATTGAATACCGCATCAAAAAGGAATCACTCATCAGCCGTCAGGTTGAAGTTGACATGCCGACGGCGCACGGCAACTTCAAGCTTGTTGCTTATGAACAGACTAATACGCAGGATTTGCACCTCGCATTGGTCAAGGGTACCTGGTCGAAAGATGAACCGGTTCTCGTGAGGGTTCACTCGTCGTGTGTTACTGGCGATATTTTCGGCTCATGCCGCTGCGATTGCGGCTCACAGCTTCACGCCGCGATGGAAATGGTTGATCGGGCAGGGCAGGGCGTCGTCCTGTACATGAAACAGGAAGGTCGGGGTATAGGACTGCTGAACAAGTTGAGAGCCTACAAGCTTCAGGAGGAGGGATGGGATACTGTGGAAGCTAATCTGAAACTAGGCTTCGACATGGATGAGCGCGACTACGGCGTGGGAGCACAGATATTGCGCGACCTCGGCATCACCAAACTCAAGCTCATTACCAACAACCCGAGGAAGAGAGTAGGGCTGATGGGATATGGCCTTGAAATTGTGGATAATGTGCCTATTGAGATTGTACCTAACGCTCACAACGAACGTTATCTTATGACCAAAAGGGATAAACTGGGTCATAACATATTGAAGAACAATAAGTAGACGAGATGCCTCTTTCCTTCGCAAAATATCTGCTGATTACAATAGCTATACTGTGGAGTGCAGATGTAACGGCTCAGCGATGGCCGTCTGAACTCTGGCACGATGGGAAGGTGGTACTCGACAACGGTGACACATTGCGCGGAATGATCAAGTATGACCTTGATCAGAATGTGGTGCAATATACGGCAGCGAGCAAGCAGGCCGAAGCCTATTCGGCGCGCAATGTTCTCTTCTTTGAGATCTTTGATGAGACCGTTCGCAAGTACAGGCAGTTTTATGTATTGCCGTATAATCATGTGCCGAACTATAAAACGCAGGTCTTCTTCGAATTGCTTGATGAAGGCAAGGTGACTCTCCTTTCGCGCGAGAAACTCGAGTACAAAACCGTTGGGAATTACGCGTACGGTGGCTATTACGGAGGCCCCTATCAGCGCGTAGTGCTGACGTACCAGTACTTTCTGATGCAGGAAGATGGTACGTTGGAGCCTTTTCGCGGAACGAAGAATGACTTTCTCTACCTGATGGATGACAGGAAAAAGGAGATCCAGAAGTTTGTCCGCGCCAACAAGCTCAATTACGACAACAAGTATGATGTCGCCCGTATTGTGAAATACTACAACTCGCTGACACAGCGCTGAGGGACGCCTTTGTCCCGGTTAAACCTTTTATCTTATTACAAATGAGCAGACCGTTAATACTGGTATCGAACGACGATGGAATAACCTCCAAGGGTATTCTAACTCTGGTTAATATTATGAAGGAGTTGGGCGACGTGATTGTCGTCGCCCCGGATAGTCCGCAGTCGGGGATGGGACACGCCATCACGGTAGGGGAGTCGTTGCGACTGGAAGAGAACTTTATTTTCGAAGGAGTTAAAGCGTACGAGTGCTCGGGTACTCCGGCTGATTGTGTGAAGATCGCCAGGCATTTTGTACTTCGCGGGCAACGCCAACCCGATGTTGTGGTAAGTGGAGTCAACCACGGAAGTAATACGTCAATCAGCGTCCTTTATTCGGGTACGATGTCGGCAGCCATCGAAGCTGCGATTGAAGGAACACCGGCGATCGGCTTCTCGTTGTGTGACTATTCGCACAAGGCGGATTTCTCCCATACCGAGGATATCATCCGGAAGATTACCGCTCAGGTTTTGGACAAAGGGCTCCCGAAAGGCGTGGCCTTGAACGTCAACTTTCCCCCTAAGCGCAATGAACCTATCAAAGGTATTCGGGTTTGTCGGCAGGCAAACGCCAAATGGGAGGAAGACTTCGATGAGCGATTCGATCCGAATGGTCGCCGCTACTTCTGGATGCTGGGCAACTTTGTTAATTTCGACAAGGGGGAAGATAACGATGAATGGGCGATTGCCAACAACTATGCTTCCGTTGTCCCTTGTCAATTCGACCTCACGGCGCATGCAGCGATTCCCATCCTGAATGAAGAGTGGGACATTCTGAGTTAGCCGACACCAAGGCATATGGGATGGACTTCGACCGGTTTTGCATACAACTTGAACAGAGGCTGAGATTTCCTCTTCCGGGCGAGGAGGCGCACAACCGCTTTCGCGCTACTCCCGTTGATGGCAGCGGGCCACTTTTCAAGCATCAGCAACCTCCCCGCCCGGCCGGCGTTGTTATTCTTTTTTTCGCCGAGAATGGGCTGGTTAAGTTTCCCCTGATAAAGCGGCCTGACTATCCCGGCGTCCATGGCGGTCAGATTAGTCTTCCCGGGGGCAAAGCTGAGCAGGGCGAAGATGCGATTCACGCCGCGTTGCGGGAGTGCCATGAGGAGGTTGGGGTGCCGGAGGCTGATATCCGGGTATTGGGAATTTTGAGTGACTACTACGTTATTCCGAGTAACGTGAAGGTTACTCCCGTCATTGCGGCGGCAGACCATCGCCCGGTTTTTCAACCTGATCCCTTTGAAGTGGAGCGCGTGCTCGAAGCGAGTCTCGACGACATGATGCGCGACGATGCCATCCGCGAGTCGGAGATCCTGGCGGGAGGGCTATATCGTATGCGCGCACCGCACTTTGAAATCGAGAATGAAATTGTCTGGGGCGCTACCGCCATGATGCTCAATGAACTTAGAATTGTCCTCACGGACGTACTGAAATAAAAAAGGACAGGCATTGCCTGTCCTTTTTTGGTGTCAATGGAGCGGCTTAGCCCGCGATTTGTTTTGCCATCAGGTTAAGCGCAGATCCAGCTTTAAACCATTCAATCTGGCCGGCGTTGTAAGAGTGATTCACCTTGATCGTATCCTTGCTGCCGTCTTTGTGATTAAGAACGAGCGTAAGCTGGCGGTCAGGTGCGAACTCTGTCAGATCAATGATGTCGATGGTATCATCTTCCTGAATGAGATCATAGTCGGCCTCATTCGCGAACGTCAGCGCGAGCATACCTTGTTTTTTGAGGTTCGTCTCGTGAATACGAGCGAACGACTTAACCAGGATGACGCGGATGCCGAGGTGGCGCGGCTGCATAGCCGCGTGTTCGCGTGAAGAACCTTCGCCGTAGTTGTGGTCTCCCACAACAATCGTCGGAATACCCGCGGCCTTGTATGCGCGCTGGGTGGCAGGTACGGGACCATACTCACCTGTGAGTTGGTTCTTCACAGAGTCAGTGGCGTCATTGAAATAGTTAACCGCACCTGTCAATGTGTTGTTGGCAATGTTGTCGAGGTGTCCGCGGAAGCGAAGCCACGGGCCGGCCATCGAGATGTGGTCGGTCGTACACTTGCCTTTGGCTTTGATAAGCAGGCGCATGCCAAGCAGATTCTTACCGTCCCATGCGGGGAAGGGACTCAAAGCCTGAAGACGTTTGGATTCAGGATCGATTTTCACCTGAACATTGCTTCCGTCTTCTGCCGGAGCTACGTAACCCGGATCTTTCACGTCGAATCCTTTCGGCGGGAATTGGTCGCCTGTAGGTTCATCGAGTTTAACCTTCTCACCCTTGTCGTTGACCAACGTGTCAGTAACAGGGTTAAAGGTAAGATCGCCGGCGATAGCAAACGCGGTAGTAATTTCAGGCGAAGCTACGAACGCGTGCGTATTAGGGTTACCATCGTTACGCTTGGCGAAGTTTCGGTTAAACGATGTAATGATCGAATTTTTCCGGTTCGGGTCGTTGGTGTGACGTGCCCATTGTCCGATGCAAGGGCCGCAGGCGTTGGCAAGAACTACGCCGCCCATTTTTTCGAAGATATCGAGGTATCCGTCGCGTTCAACCGTGTAACGGACCTGCTCCGATCCCGGGGTGATGGTAAACTCCGCGCGCGCCTTGATGTTCTTCTCAACGGCCTGCTTGGCCAGTGACGCCGAGCGGGTGATATCTTCGTAAGAAGAGTTCGTACATGATCCGATCAGTCCCACTTCCAGTTTTTCGGGCCAACCGTTTTTGCGAACCTCTTCAGCGAATTTTGAAAGCGGAATAGCGCGGTCGGGAGTGAACGGACCGTTTATGTGGGGCTCGAGCTCCGACAGATTAATTTCGATAACCTGGTCGAAGTATTTTTCCGGATTCTCGTACACTTCCGCATCGGCGGTCAGATGCTCGCGTACTTTGTCGGCGAGGTCAGCGACTTCAGTGCGACCCGTACCACGGAGATATTCGGCCATTTTCTCATCGTAGCCGAAGGTAGAGGTGGTTGCGCCGATCTCGGCACCCATGTTACAGATCGTGGCCTTACCTGTACAGGACAAAGTAAGCGCGCCAGGACCGAAATATTCTACAATGGCACCTGTTCCTCCTTTTACGGTGAGGATACCGGCAACCTTTAGAATGACGTCTTTGGCTGAGCTCCAGCCACTCAGTTTACCGGTCAGCTTTACACCGATAAGTTTGGGCCACTTCAGTTCCCAGGGCATGCCGGCCATGACGTCTACCGCATCGGCACCACCGACCCCAATGGCGACCATCCCAAGTCCCCCTGCGTTTACCGTGTGGGAGTCGGTGCCGATCATCATTCCACCCGGGAATGCATAGTTTTCAAGGACTACCTGGTGGATGATACCCGCGCCGGGTTTCCAGAAGCCTATACCAAACTTGTTGGAGACTGATTCGAGGAAGTTGAACACTTCGCCGCTGGCCGTAAGCGAATCGGCGAGGTCTTTCTTGGCGCCGTCTTTGGCCAGGATAAGGTGGTCACAATGGACAGTAGAGGGGACGCGAACCCGGGGAATTCCGGCCGACATAAATTGAAGAAGCGCCATCTGCGCTGTCGCGTCCTGCATAGCTACACGATCAGGCGAAAAGTTTACGTACGACTTGCCGCGCTCAAAGTTCTCGAGGCTCTGCTCACCGTGCAGGTGCGAAAACAGTATCTTCTCGGAGAGCGTAAGAGGTCGGTTTACAACTTTTCTTGCCGCAGCAATGCGCTCAGGCAGTTGCTCGTAAACGGCCTTGATCATGTCTAAATCAAATACCATAGTCTTAGTTTTAGGGTCGCTAAAGTACTAAAAAAACGCGAATGAGACGCCGGGCGTTCCGTAAGCGGCAGCGATCTTCCTGACAATTTCCCGGGCGGACAAGCGGCGATCCGCCCTACTTGGAGTTGATATAGTTCAAAAACTCTCTGCGAACGTTTTCGTCGTTGAATTTTCCGCTGAAGTAAGCAGTGCCGGTTTTGCTGTTGGTGTCCCCAACACCTCTCGACGCTACACACATATGATTGGCATCGATCACGACTCCTACGTGTTCGGTATGCAGTATGCGGGCCATCTCCTGACCAATCTGGACGGTCAGCCGTTCCTGGACCTGGGGGCGTTTGGCGAAGTACTGGACGATCCGGTTAATCTTGGACAGGCCAATCACCTTACCGGTCGAGAAGTACGCTACGTGTGCTTTGCCATAAATCGGCACGAAGTGGTGCTCGCAGTGGGAATAAAAGGTAATATCTTTTTCGACCAGCATCTGGTCGTAGTTGTATTTGTTGTCGAAGAGTCGGGCGTGCGGTCTGTTCTTCGGGTTAAGCCCGCTGAACACTTCCTTGACGTACATCTTCGCGACGCGTTTGGGGGTCCCGTTCAGACTGTCGTCGGTCAGGTCAAGTCCGAGAATATGCATGATTTCCCTGAAGTGCTTCTCGATGCGGTTGATTTTTTCATCGTCATCGAGTTCGAACGCGTCAGGGCGGAGCGGTGTGTCGGCCGAGAACGAGACATGGTCGTCAGAGTCTTCTTCATCCAGCGGATTAAGAGGCCGGATATTCAACGAAATTTCTTTCTGTCTCATACAACGTGATTTTGAGTTCCAGTTGAGGGTCAACCTTCTCCCTGAGGATCTTCCAGATGACCATGGCGATATTCTCAGCAGTGGGATTGAGTGTCTTAAAGTATTCGGTGTCGAGGTTAAGATTGCGGTGATCGAACTTGCGCAACACATTGTCCCGGATCAGGTCACTGAGGACCTTCATATCAAATACATAACCGGTAGTGGGGTCGGGTTCGCCGATCAGGCTGACTATCACTTCATAATTATGGCCGTGGTAGTTGGGATTACTGCATTTTCCGAAAACCCGCTCGTTCTCCGCATCGCTCCATTCGGGGTTGTATAGCCGATGGGCAGCATTGAAATGCTCTTTCCGGGAAACTTTCACCTTCATGCCCTAAAAGTAACATGATATCCCGTAAAAGGTTCACGAACGCGGAAATTGTTGCTGGTTCCGGCTTCCTAGAAGTTGGTAATGCTGTGGCTGTGGAAGTTCAGCAGCGCCATGTTAATGCCAAACATGATTTCATGGGTCGTAAACTGCGGCCCTACTGAGTTGCCCGAAGGAAGTTCAAAGGCATACCCCAGACGGTAGTTTTCTGTCAGCTTCATTTGTGCCAACAGCCCGTAGGCGTTGAAGTTGCGAGTGTAGAGACCGGCCGCGTACTTTTCCTCGAAATTCAACATGAAATTCAGATCGGTTGAAACGGGAGCACCCTTGACTGACTTGAGCAACACCGAGGGCTTGAGCCGGATATGCTCGTTGAGGAAGATTACATAGGCACCCATGAGGTAGAAGTGCTGTTGATAAAGCTCGGTTTCCAGGTCGGAAAACGTCGCTCGGGCCTTGAGCATGCGCGGAACCGATAATCCCAGGAAATAGCGTTCGCTGTGGAGCACCACACCGGCGCCGAAGCTGGGTTTGCTGATAGGATCGACTTCAGCAAAGGCCGGGTCGCCTTTGTCGTAGGGATTCAATCCGCTGTTGTTATGGCGATAGCTGATGAAGCCCGCCTGGAGCCCGAACGAAAAATATTTCTGATCGAGATCGAGACGATACGCATACGTCCCATGAACTTCAGTGTTGCTGTTCACACCAATCTTGTCGCGCAGCACGATAAGTCCCAGCCCCATGCGGTTGTCAAACAACGATGTATGACCGTTGACGTTGTAGGTCGTTGGACCTCCATCCAGCCCGGCCCATTGTTTCCGGTAGGAGACGGAGGCATTGAAGTTGTTGTTCAGCCCCGTATACGCCGGGTTAATCAGCAGCGGGTTGTTCAGATATTGGGCGTACAACGGATCAATCTGCGCCTGGGCCGACCAGCCCATCAAAACAGTGACGGCGATGAGTACAATTCTTTTCATAGGCTTTGAGGCTTAGTCGCGACGACCGGGACAGTCGCGGCAATTAACGGTGACGTACCCCCGGAGTGCCAGCGAACCACATCAAATACGCGAATGAGCGTACCGATCAAAAAGGATCCGTTGCCCGGTAGCGGGCCGAATCCGAGAAAGCTGAATTTCCTGAAATTCATCATAACATTTTATCGCTGGTCGGACAGACAGGTGACCTGCTATCCTATCTTCGTAAGACTAGTTCTTTAGTACCAGAAATCCGCTCAATTCCTTGCGCCCCGACGATCCATAAGCTTCTATGCGATAGAAGTAAGTTCCGGAAGTCAAAGGCTTACCATTGTTGTTGCGTCCATCAAAGCGCTTGTCCGGAACGTTGTCGTTGTAGTCCTCCGTCTCCCAAACCAGATCACCCCACCGGCTAAAAATCGACACTTTGTTCTTCGCCGGCAGGTTTTCAATGCGAAGGAATTTGTTATCCCCAGCGCTGTTGGGTGCGACGGCATTGTATACAATCATTTCCGGATCCGATATAGCCGGGACCTCCGGCAATGCCGTTCTTTCTTCAACGATAAGGGTGATGTAGCCCTGCACACATTCGCCCAGTTCGTTGCAAGCTTCGACTACGAGTTGCTCTTCTCCTACGAAGGTAATCCCTGAGTAGTCAACGACCAGTTGGCCATTCTGACTGATGCTTGCGGATGCGCCGCTCGCAGGAGGCTCAACAACGGTGAACGAGGTCGGGAGGAACTCGCCGTCGGGCGAGTCAATGAGTTCGTAGAGCTGGACTGTGACAGATTCACCCTCCTTCAGGGTTTCGGTATGCGCCTTCAATTCAGCCTGAGCAGCGCCAATGACGTAAAGGTAACGCAGACCTGGTTGACCGGTCGTCATATCGCTGTCAAAGACGCGGATTTCGATCACCTTCGACACCATAGCTTTTTCGCCGTCGCGTAAACGAGCCGAAGCTGATCCGGCGCGTTTGTACTCTATCCCCCTAAGTAATTCCTGGTAGTCTTCAACGGTACCGATTCCCTCAAACACAAGTACGCCCTGTTCCCTTTCATAATCCCCTTTGATAAAGCGTGTACTTCCATATTCGAGCTCGTCACCAAAGTCGAAGTTTACAATGGTAATTTCTGCACGGACTATGATGTCGTCATCGGCGTCGAAAAGCTGAAGTCCACCGTCTATCAGAACACCCTCATCCACACCGATGTGATACTCAAGGGGTGTAGATGACGTTAGTACAACAGGGGCGGGATTCTCGTTCTTGAAAACCTCTACCGTACCGTTCGAAAGGCCTACGAACAGGTCGAGGTCTCCATCACCGTCGTAGTCGCCCAGTTCAGGATACAAATCCCTTTCATAATATTCCCACCGGGTCAGGAAGAGTTGAACTTCCGATCGTTGAAACTGAGGAACACCGCTGCTTCCGACATTTTCGTAATAGACGAGCTGATAACTTTCGGCGGTGTTAGAATATTCGTAGATCACCAGGTCCAGGTCACCGTCGTGGTCGACGTCGGCGAGGTCAAAGGAGTGGTAGCCGGCCTCAAAATCTGCAAATGGATTGATCTGAGCTGGAAGATATTCCGGATTCTGCGCGGTGCCAACGTTCTTGTAATACCGGATATCGCCATAGCCGGCCGAAGTTATTACATCAAGAAGGTTGTCACCATCGAGGTCAGCCAGCACAACTACGGGCCGTTGTGTGTATATGTCTCCGAAAGGATTGTTGTTGGCCGAGTTTACGTAGACGCCATTTTCGTTGACGAAGTAGTACAATCCACTGTTACTCCTGGCTACAACGAGGTCAAGGTCTCCATCGCCGTCAACATCGCCTAACGCCGGGGCTAAACCTCCTGCCATTTCTGTTACGGCAAAAGGGGAGTCTTCCGATACGTACACAAACTTGCCTCCCTCGCGGCGATAGTATTCTATTGTGTTGGTGCCGAAATACGAATCGTACTTGTTTCCCAGGAGAAGGTCAAGGTCGCCGTCATTGTCGACATCGGCCAATGTTGGAGCCGCTAACTCGCCCACGTGAACCCCTCCGAGTGGATTGTCCAGTTTTTGCTGGCGTTGGTATACACCGTTTCCTTCATTGCGCAGATAGACAATACCGTTTCGGGGGCGGTAATAATACCAATATCCGTCGCCTCCTCCGAGAAGAAGATCGAGATCGCCGTCGTTGTCAATGTCGACAAACGCAGGCTGCGAGAACGATTCTCCTATTTTTCCCAGGTGGGCGTTATGAAAAGGGTTTCCGGTTTTCGTATTGGGGTTCCACTCGCCTTGTTGCTGGACAAACTGTCCGGGATTCGTCTGCTGATAATATAATACTCCGTCGTAGTTTGTGCCCAGCAGGAGATCAACATCGCCGTCACCGTCAACATCGGCAAATGCCGGAGCAAAGGGCATGTTCGGAATCTGACTGGAAGTTGTAGGGGCCGGGCTGAGGAACACCGCCTGGGGCGACTCGGTGAAATTGCCCTGGCCGTCATTCACCAGGAACTTGTATCGGCTCATGACGCTGCCGTCGATGTCGTACACCGTTCCTGTCACCAATACATCGAGGTCGCCATCGCTGTCGAGGTCGGCGAACGCCGGAATACGTACCCCCGACATATCGAGGTCGAAAAAGGGGTTACCCGTCTTTGTAGCCGGGTTCCAGGAACCTTCCTGATGGTTGAAAACACCGTTGTCGTTGCGGTAGTAATAGACGCCCGACTCGGTGCCCACAAACATATCCATGTCGCCATCGCCGTCGAAATCCACGAACACCGGAGCCCGGTGTATCGCGTCAATCTCCAGTTGGAGAAAGGGGTTTGCGGAGTCTTCGGCTTCCGAATACCTCGGATTTTCCCGCGTGCCCGTATTTATAAGATATTTGAGGGGGTGCTGTCCAAAGCCGTATTGGTTCTCGAACCTTCCCGTGTGCCCCACTACCAGGTCGTAGTCACCATCGCCATCGAGGTCGACGGGAGCCGGGTAGGCATTACCCTGAAAAAGGAACGGAGGTGGTAAGGGATTGGAATCTCTGTTCAAACGAACAAAGGGACCGGGGTTCGATTGCCCATGGGCGTCTCCGGCCGACATGGCGAAGAATACAACTCCGGCCGCGACCGCTACTTTTAGCTGTCCGTGCAGTTCCGAGAGTTTCCGGCGAATCTTCCGAAGGCGGTGCAACAGGGTACGGTAGCTGAAGCTGGCAGGGTCATTTTGCCTGCCGAGACGGGAGATCAGCTTCCGGTATCTGCGGACCGTTCGGTTATAAAGCCGTACAAGTTGCAAATCGGCGTGCATAGGGTGGGGTCTAATCCGTTACAATGATAAGTAAATTCGCCTGACAAGTTTTCGGTAACCGGCTAATTTCTTCTATCGGTCGAATTTCTTGCCCGTCGAAGGGTTTCCTCCCCCTAGGGGTGGGCGATAATACGACCGGGTCTGTATCTTTGATAACATGGAGAACGATAAGTCCTACCCAGTTTCTTTTGACGAACGGTGGCAACGGGATGTCACCGATATCAGTAACGACATTCTGAAACTGTGGCATCGATATGGCGGCCCCGCGGGCCCGGAGGCCGATGAGCGCCTTCGACAGATTGTGTACGCTGTGCGCAACGCGGAAGGCCAGGTGGTAGGCGTTTCAACGGCCTACAAGGCCTTCGTCAAACAGCTGGGACATCATTTCTTCGCTATTCGATTGTTGCTCGCCGACGCCTATCGGGTTCCGGGACTCACCTCCAAACTGCTCGTCATGACCCGCGACTTCCTCGAGTCGATTCATTCCCAGGATACCGCAGATCCTGCTATCGGCATCATCACGCTCGTGGAAAATCCGCGCCTCAAACAATACCGCAACGAAGCCGTATGGCCCGCCTCAGGAATGGTCTATATCGGTAAAAGCCCTAAAGGCCACCATCTGAGAGTCTACTACTTCAGGGGAGCTCGTGTGTAAGGTCGGATTACGAATGACGAATTACGCGTGCCCGCCGTGGCGGGAATGACGCGTGCCCGCCGTGGCGGGAAGTAGGAGGGCAGCTAGGCTTGCGAAGCAAGCACACGGCTCACGATTAGCGATTTTCTTCTCCTGATGGCCAGGTTTTCGTACCAATCGGGTGCGGGGTCGTTGAGCTTGAGATTGGGCCAGTGGGAGAGTATAGCGTTCAGGGCCAGTTGGGATTGGCGCCGACCCAGCCAATCGCCAAGGCAGTAGTGGGAGCCACTGCCGAAGGCAAGGTGACGATTGGGTGTGCGGTCGATGATAAATTCATCGGGTTCGGGGAAAACCAAAGGATCACGGTTGGCTGCCGCCAGGGCCAGCGTCACAGTAGCTCCCGCCGGAATCACTTTGTCGCCCAACGGAGTTTGTTCACTGCAGATGCGTCCGACGAGATGCACAACGGCATCGTAACGCAAGACCTCTTCAATGACCGCGGGGATTTTCTCCGGCCGTCGTCGCACATTCTCCATCTCGACAGGGCGAATCAGAAGATTCATCAGGGCGTTGGTAATCAGGCTTGCCGTCGTATCCTCTCCGGCGGTGAAAAGGAAAATGGCGATCGAGACCAACTCCTCGTCGGTAAGTCCGGCGTTTTCCGAGCGATTGGTCAGGATAAGCTGGCTAAGGAGTCCGTCGTCCGGCTTGTCGTACTTCTGCCTTATCTGGTCGGAGAAGAAGGCGATAAACTCCCGCGCAGCGTTGTCGATCCGAACCATGTCCTTCAGCGTGATATACAGATCAAGCGCCTTTGTCATCGACATCCCCAACTCTATGAGATTCCGGCAGTCGGACACAGGAATACCGAGAATTCGTGAGATGGTGTAAACGGGGAGGGGCTGAGCGAACTCGGAGACGACGTCAATTGTCTTTTTCCCGCTGAGGGATTTCAATAGATTGAAAATGTTTTCCTGAATGATCGTGTCTACCTCGCGGTTGTGCCATGCTTTGGAGATAAAGGTTCTGATTCTCCGGTGTTGCTCGCCGTTAAGCATGAGTACGAATGAATTCATGGCATCGCGGATAGCGCGCAAGTCTTCCTCTTTGTTTTCGAGATAGGCAACACCGCGCCGCAGCCAGTCAAGACGATTACCGCTGCGAAACGAGGGGTTCTTCAGAATGTAACGGATATCGTCGTAGCGCGTGAGGATGTACTCCCCTGTTTGCGACAGGTGAACCGGGTCTTGCTCTCGCAGGGCCCGGTACATATGGTAAGGGTTGCGGACGTTCTCCGCCGTCAGCGGTCGCCAGAGATTGTGTGGTCCTGTGGGTGTATTGGCCTTCACGGATACCTGTTTAGAGCGCTTTCTTGTCACCGTCTCCGTTGTCGGCGGCTTGCTGGCTGAGCAAATAGTCGGCGAGCAAGTGAGGAGTGGGATAGTCCCAGAAACTGATGGGATTGATCGCCAACCCCAGCTTTCGCTCTACGTAGTCCAGCACCACAATAGCGCTGATCGAGTCAAGACCCAGAGCGTGAAAGGTGGCGTGCTCGTCCACCTGATCAGGAGTTGATGCGATCTCCTCAGCAATTACCTCCTTCAGAATATCAAGAATATCGGTCAGCGTTGTCATGGTCGGAATTGATTACAGCCCAGTAGTCGGCGTCCGGGGTGGTTACTGCTATGCGGTGATCGTCGTTCAGATGGTTGAGAATTGTAGGGCGACGCATCGCCGGCATCACCCGCACATCGTAAATTTCTTCAACACTATCGGTGTACTGAAGATGCCCGATTACCTTCGTTGTCGGAAGGTGTACAACGACTACACCTGAAAACAACGATTTTGACGAGACGGGTAAATCCTTGAATGAATCCGAATTCCTGCGAATCTTCGACAGGCCGATGAAAACGAAATCGCCGAAGCGATCCATGCCCCGGACAAATCCGTTGAGCGAAAGCACGACGTCTTTCTTCCCATTCCGGGGATCAATACAGAGAAGTCGCCCCGTTGCTGACTCCAGTACCCAGAGCTTTCCGTCGTAGAGGCGCGGGGAATGAGGCATCGCCAGTTCAGTGGCAACAAGACTGTTGGTCGACGTTTCCACTACGACGCCCCCTTTCAGACGATTGGAACGCCAGCCTTCCGGCGTGTCAGTGCTCCCCAGGGCGGTCACAAAACGCGGCTCGTCGTTCTCGAAAGCCACGCCGTTGAGGTGACATCGATCCCCGGGAGCAAGGTCCGATATGAAATACGGCTTCCAGAAAGGCGTGAAGCTGTATTGATGATCAATCCAGGCCAGGCAGCTGAAGCGTGTATTAACGGCCAGTAAACGATCTCCGCACCAGTGGAGATCGTGGATATCGATCTCACCCGTATAGTACGTAGCGCGCGGAAGAAAAAGGGCGTCGTAAGTCCCAGGACGTTTTGGATAGTTCGGAGCCATTCGGCTCGCATTGTTAAAGACGACTACTTCCGATAACGTAGCTACAGCAAGGCGGGAGTCGCCCGTTGCTATACCCATCGGTTTGGGAAAAGTGCGTGGCAACTGAACGAGCCGATCGTTCGATGTAGCGCTGATGAAGACGATTTTTCCTGCCTGATAGGTACTTATGGCCAGGGAGCAATTCAGTCGGGTTAACAGCTCCGGCATATTGGGGCTGTAGGTGCAGGTAAAGGCTGCCGTTTGGGGGTTCATGCTCTAAAGAAATTCAAAACGCCGACAATCTGCAAAACAGTACCCTTTTTCCGGCGAAACAAACGTTTGAGTAAAAAAATGCAAAACACCCAGGGTTCGATCAACCGATTTTTTGAGGATTCGCTATTTTTGAAGGTTCGTGCCCTGTGGAAGACTACAGGTGGTTGAGATAAACAACACAACAGGACGCGGAAACACCTAAAGATTGCGTCGATGACATTTGAGCAGATAAAGGATAAGCTACAGGAATACCGCACGCAGGAAAAGTCGTTGTTTACTACTTCCTCTTTTCAGTCGCACAGCCTCGTATTGCTGCACATCCTCAGCCGGATTGACAAGTCAATTCCCGTTTATTTCATCAACACCGGATACCACTTCCCTGAAACCGTTCAGTTTCGCGATCAGGTTACGGAAATGTTCGGTATCAAGACCGTTGATTTAAAGTCGGACGTCCCGAAGTTCATGCAGCGTGACGTCGATGGACGGTTGCTTTTTGCTTCCGATCCTGACCACTGTTGCTACCTGAACAAGACTCAGCCTATGGATGCGATCCTCATGGCGCATGACGTCTGGATCAATGGTGTCCGCGCGGATCAGAGTGCTGTACGCGCAGCGATGAAGATTGAACAACCCGCTAAACACGGTTGTATGCGTTTCCATCCGATGCTTGACTGGAATGCCAAGATGATCTGGCAGTACCAAAAGGAATACAATCTTCCCCGGCATCCGCTCGAGGAGAAAGGCTATGTGAGCATTGGTTGTGAGCCTTGTACGCGCAAACTCGATCCTGAGATGCAGGAGCGCGAAGCGCGCTGGTTTGGAATGAACAAGGTTGAGTGCGGACTCCACACCGACCTGGTTGGAAAATAATATTAAGGATAACTTAGCACGAACACTGTAATACTTTAGGATTTTAATGAAAGTACTCGTTACCGGCGGAGCCGGCTATATCGGAACCGAGCTCGTCACGCTGCTGGTCAACAATCCTCTGGTGAAAGAGGTTGTTATCTTTGATAATCTAAGCCGACTGAATTATAATCTGTTTCTCGGACTTCGTCTGAAGAATCATCAGAAGATCAAGTTCATCAAAGGCGAATTGCTTGATTCGCGTGCCCTGAAGAAAACGTTGAAAGGGGTAGATGTTGTCTATCACCTGGCGGCAAAGGTGACCACTCCTTTTGCCAATGCCGACGCCCACGCTTATGAACAGGTAAATCACTGGGGCACGGCCGAGCTCGTCTATGCGGTGGAGGCCAGTGACGTGAAGCGCTTCATCTATACGAGCAGTACGGGGGTATACGGCTCCTCCAACATGCCTGCCCATGAAGATAAGCCACCCGAGCCTCAGACGTTCTACGCGGTCTCGAAACTCCGCGGTGAGGAGCATGTACGCCGTCTGATAGGCAAGATCGATACGTACATCATGCGATGTGGTAACGTATACGGCTACAGCAAGAGCATGCGCTTCGACGCCGTTATCAACAAGTTTATTTTTGAAGCGAATTTCAATCGCCTGATCACAATCCAGGGCGACGGAAAACAATCGCGCACATTTATTCATATCGACATGGTGGCTAGGGCGCTCGACAACCTGCTGACTGCCGACCTGCCCAGTGATGTGTACAACATCGTTGATAAGAACCTGAAGGTAATCGACATTCTCGACGTGCTGAAGGAGTTGATTCCCGACCTGGAGTTTATCTTCATCAATCAGCATCTGCGGCTACACGAGCTCAATGTGAAGGTTAATCCGCTTATTACCGATACCCTCGGCATTCGCAATAACCGAAGCCTGAAAGAAGAACTGACGGAGTTCTTGCAGAAGTTTACGTTCTGATACATGCATGGAGCAAAAAAAAGAGACCCATCGGGGTCTCTTTTTTTTTTGCTTTTCGCGGCGACCTCAGCAGTATTCTTCGAATACCGCCAAAAGGTGTTCGCCTATCATCTGCGCGTTCCGTCCTTCGATGTGATGACGCTCGACAAAGTGTACGAGTTCGCCATCTTTAAACAAAGCGATTGAAGGCGAGGAGGGAGGATAAGGCAGGGTGTACTCACGGGCACGGGCAACCGCTTCCTTGTCAACCCCGGCGAAAACCGTAGTCAACGCATCGGGTTTTCGGCTTGCTTGCTGCAGCGCCCACTTGATTCCGGGACGTGCCGCGCCGGCTGCGCAACCACAAACGGAGTTGATCACCAGCAGTGTGGTGCCTTTCTGGTTCTTCAGTTCGTTGTCCACTTCCTCGGTTGTCCGCAATTCGCGGAATCCTGCAGATGTAAGATCCGTGCGCATTGGCGCCACGAGTTGTTCAGGATACATAGTCTTGGTATTTTATATAGTAAAACGCATTACATAAATCCGAGTTCCAGCTTGGCTGCCTCACTCATCATCTCCTGTGAGTACGGCGGATCGAAAGTGACTTCCACCTTTACCTCATTAATGCCGGGAATTTCACGAAGTCGCTGTTCCACTTCGCCCGGAATAACTTCGGCCGAAGGACACGACGGCGATGTGAGTGTCATCAGCACGTAGACATTGTTCACCGGGTAGATGTTGACTTCGTAAATCAATCCCAGCTCGTATATGTCAACAGGTATTTCCGGATCGTACACCCTCTTTATCGCCTGCAATACCTTGTCCTGGAGATCGGGAATGCTGGCTTGCGAGGCGGTTTGCTCGTTTGAAGAATTGTTCTCACTCATGACTTCACTTCCATTTTGGTTTTAAACGCCAGAGCATAAAGTTTCATTTGCTTGATCATCGCAGCAAAGCCGTTTGATCGTTGCGTACCGATAAAGCGTTCCATACCGATGCGGTGCATGAAATACAAATCCGCTTTCAGAATATCGTCGGGAGTTTGGCCGTTGAAAACCCGTGTCAGCAGACTCACCAGGCCTTTTGTAATAGCAGTATTGCTATCAGCCTGGAAGAATACCTTGTTGTCGGTCAGGGAAGCGGTGAGCCATACTTTCGATTGGCATCCCTTGACGATATTGTCGTCGGTTTTTGCTTCTTCAGGCATATCGGGCAGCTTCTGGCCAAGCTCCATGATATAAAAGACGGTCATCTCCATATCCCCGTCGAGCAGGGAAAAGTCGCTGATAATCTCGTCCTGGATCTGGTCTATTGTCATCGCGAACAGCGCTTTCAGGTTTGTCGCCCATTTCGGGGCGGTCTTCATTGTTTACTTCTGCATAAAGGCGATCACCCGCTCCAGGCCCTCTGCCAGCTTATCGATTTCCGCTTTTGTATTATAAACGGCGAACGACGCCCGCACAGTTCCTTCGATGCCGTAACACTCCATCAGGGGCTGTGTACAATGGTGCCCTGTGCGTACGGCAATTCCGCGTGTGTCAAGCATTTGCCCCACGTCGAAGTGGTGGATGTCTTTTACCGTGAAGGCTACAACGCCGACTTTGTGGGCGGCTGTCCCTACCAGAGTAATTCCCTTTATCTTCTGCAGGCGTTCCGTTGCGTAATGCAGCAGATCCTGTTCATGGGCTGCAATGTTCTCGCGACCAATATTCTGGATAAACTCGATGGCGGCCTTGAACGCGACCACATCGGCAATATTGGGCGTTCCCGCTTCGAACTTATAGGGCAGGTCGTTGTAAGTTGTCTTTTCGAACGTCACGTCCTTAATCATCTCGCCACCCCCCTGATAGGGAGGCATTTTCTCGAGCCACGCCCGCTTTCCGTACAGAATACCGGTACCGGTCGGACCGTACATTTTATGGGCAGAGAGACAGTAAAAGTCGCAGTCGAGATCGCGGACGTCAATTTCGAGGTGAGCTCCTGCCTGCGCGCCGTCAATCAGTACCGCAGCGCCGGCGGCGCGCGCCAGACTTATGATTTCCTTGACAGGGTTGATCGTACCAAGGCTGTTGGAAGCATGGTTGGTTGCTACCAGCCGCGTGCGCGGCGAGAGCGTTCGGCGATACACTTCCATATCAAGTTCGCCGCTCCGCAGAATAGGGATGACCTTGAGTTGAGCTCCCGTAGCCTCGCAGACAAGCTGCCAGGGAACGATGTTCGAGTGGTGCTCAAGAGTCGAGATAATGATTTCGTCGCCCTCTTTGACAAATGCTTTTCCAAAGGTAGCCGCGACAAGGTTGATGCTTTCGGTGACGCCTCGGGTAAAGATGATCTCGTCGGCCGATTCGGCGTTGATAAACTGCCGGACTGTTTCGCGGGTTGCTTCGTATGCCTGTGTGGCTTTCTCAGCCAGGGTGTGAATACCCCGGTGGATATTGGCATTGTATCCCGTATAGTAGCCGATCAGGGCATCGATAACGCACTGCGGCTTCTGACTGGTAGCTGCGTTGTCGAAGTATACGAGATCCTTACCGTTGACTTGCTGATGAAGCACGGGGAATTGCTTCCGTATAGCTTCAACATCAATCGGGCTGGAAGCAGTTTTTTGAGCAGTCTGCATGAGTTACGAATTGTTTTGCAGCCGCTCGCTTACGGCGCGATCGACATACGCGCGGATGTTGTCATCCGGAATTTTGTCGAATGTCTCGGCTGCAAAGGCGTACAACATCATCGCACGGGCGCTGACGAGGTCAATACCACGTGCCCGCAGATAAAACAGTGCTTCTTCATCGAGCTGACCGGAAGTACAGCCGTGTGAGCACTTTACATCATCGGCCCAGATTTCAAGCTGGGGCTTTGTATTGATCGTCGCCTTCTCCGACAGCAGAATATTGCGGTTGGCCTGGAAGGCGTTAGTCTTTTGCGCGTGAGGTCTTACGAAAATCTTTCCGTTAAAAACACCACGGCTGCTGTCGTCAAGGATGCCCTTGTACAACTCGTTGGTCATTGAGTTGGGCTGCCGGTGATCTACAACGGTATGATTATCGGAAATCGTGTTGCCTTTGACCAGATACAAGCCGTACATATGTGACTCGATTCCCTGACCATCAATAATCAGATGGAGGTTGGTGCGCAGCACGCGTCCGTGAAGATCATAAGTAAACGCATTGACGCGGCTTGAATCTTTCTGATAGATTTCCGTCTGCGTAAACTGAAAGCGGTTGCCGCCCCGGTCAGTCTGCAGGTGGTAGTAGTCGAGGCGGGCGTTTTCTTCAACAACGACTTCGTTGACGAGATTTGTAAAATGATTGCCCGGCCCGGATGAACCGAACTTCTCGATTACAGTTACCTGGCTGCTTTTTCCCGCGACCATCAGGTTGCGAACAGAAACGGTCACCTCCGACGAACTCACATCGTTGATGTGATAGAACACCATGGGCTTTTCAACGACGGTCTTGTCAGGGATACGGATAAACATCCCCGCCTGCCAGTCGGCCGTATTCCAGGCCACCAGCGGGTCGTTGCTTCCCTGAACGTGGTGGTTGTAATGCGCAACCGCCACGGGATCATTCTTGTCCAGGGCTTCCCGGAGATCGCCTATCTCAAGTTGCGAGGTAGGGGAGATGATGCGTGACAAATCGGGCATGAATACCCCATTGAGGAAAACCAGTACGTTCGCTTCCAGTCCCGGAATCAGGTATTCGCTAATATCGGTGATCACCGGAGCGGTAGCCGTTTCCTGAAAGGTGAAGTTCTTCTCCAGTTCGCGACTGATGGGAGTATGCTTGTACTCCTCGCTGCGTGGCGTCGGCATTCCGAGTTGCTCGAAAGCCTCGAGAGCCTGCTGGCGAATCGGGTCGTTAAAGCGCATACGCCGCCTGATCAGCGAACTGATGTTTGCCGTTATATTCGTTTTATCCGTTGTCGTCGTAGTTTCAGCCATGCTTAAGCAATCGTTACTTCGTCCTTGATCCAGTCGTATCCCTTCTCTTCGAGTTCAAGGGCCAAATCTTTCGTGCCCGATTTTACGATCTGGCCTTTGTAAAGCACGTGAACATAATCGGGTACGATGTACTCGAGCAGGCGCTGGTAGTGAGTTACAACGATGATGGCGTTATCGCGTGTCCGTAGCTTGTTGACGCCGTTGGAGACGATGCGAAGAGCGTCGATATCAAGGCCGGAATCCGTTTCGTCGAGAATGGCAAGCTTGGGTTCGAGCATCGCCATCTGGAAAATCTCATTGCGTTTCTTCTCGCCTCCCGAGAAGCCTTCGTTCAGGGCGCGGTTGAGCAGCGACTGGTCGATGTCAACGAGTTTCATTTTCTCCTTCATGAGGCTGAGGAAAGAGACGGCATCAAGCGCTTCCTGTCCACGGTGTTCCCGAATTTGATTCACCGCCGTTTTCATGAAGTTAATGGTGCTGACGCCGGGAATTTCGACCGGGTACTGGAAAGCGAGGAAGATACCGTTGCGTGCGCGGTCTTCCGGCGCCATTTCCAGAAGGTCTTGCCCCAGGAATTCGACTGTTCCATCGGTCACCTCAAACTCTTCCCGCCCGGCGAGTACAGAGGCCAGGGTGCTCTTGCCCGAGCCATTGGGGCCCATGATGGCGTGAACTTCACCCGGTTTTACGTCGAGGTTAATGCCGTTGAGTATTTGATTGTCTTCTATACGCGCTTTCAGGTTCTTGATCGATAGCATCGCTGCAGTAATTATTTGAAGTGATAAAGTTCAGTAGTGTTTCTTAGCCGACACTTCCCTCGAGGGTGAGTGCCAGCAGCTTTTGCGCCTCGACGGCGAACTCCATCGGGAGTTGATTCAGGACTTCTTTCGCATAGCCGTTTACGATAAGGGCTACAGCCGACTCTTCATCGATCCCGCGCTGGAGGCAGTAGAAAATCTGATCCTCGCCAATCTTCGAGGTAGTGGCTTCGTGTTCCACCTTCGCACTGTTGTTTTCAACGTCGATATAAGGGAACGTATGGGCGCCACACTTGTCGCCCATCAGGAGAGAGTCGCACTGCGAGAAATTCCGCGCGTTAGTGGCGCGCTTCATGATATGAACCTGCCCGCGATAGCTGTTTTGAGAATGCCCTGCTGAAATCCCTTTTGAGACAATGCGCGACTTGGTGTTTTTGCCGATGTGGATCATTTTGGTTCCGGTGTCGGCCTGCTGGTGATTGTTGGTAACGGCTACTGAGTAGAACTCGCCCACGGAGTTGTCGCCTTTCAGAATACACGAAGGATATTTCCAGGTAATCGCTGATCCGGTTTCTACCTGGGTCCACGAAATTTTGGATCCATCACCGGCGCACAACCCTCGTTTCGTAACGAAGTTGTAGATACCTCCGTTGCCCTCCTTGTCGCCGGGGTACCAGTTTTGAACAGTCGAGTACTTCACATGGGCATTCTTCATTGCGTATATCTCGACGACCGCGGCGTGAAGCTGGTTCTCGTCGCGCATCGGGGCCGTACAGCCTTCGAGATAGCTGACGTATGATCCTTCGTCAGCAACGATCAGTGTTCGCTCGAACTGGCCGGTATTGGCGGCGTTGATGCGGAAATACGTCGACAGCTCCATAGGGCAACGCACGCCTTTGGGGATATAGCAGAACGAACCGTCGGTGAAGACTGCGGAGTTCAGGGCTGCGAAGTAGTTGTCGGTGACAGGAACCACCGACCCCATGTATTTCTTGACAAGTTCGGGGTGGTTCTGAACAGCTTCACTGAACGAGCAGAAGATGATACCCAGTTCGGCCAGCGTTTCCTTGAACGTCGTCGCCACTGATACGCTGTCAATGACGGCGTCAACCGCAACCCCTGTCAGTCGCTTCTGCTCGGTAAGCGAAATGCCAAGTTTCTCAAAAGTTTTGATCAATTCGGGATCAACCTCTTCAAGACTCTTCGCTTTTGCTGATTTTTTCGGCGCTGAGTAGTAAATGATATCCTGGTAGTCGATAGGCGGGTATTTGACGTTGGGCCAGCGAGGCTCCTTCATCTTCGTCCACTGTCGGTAGGCGTTGAGGCGCCATTCGAGCAACCACTCCGGTTCGTTTTTCTTAGCCGAGATGAACTTGATGATATCCTCGTTCAGGCCTTTCGGAGCCGATTCGGTTTCAAGGTCGACAACCCAACCGTGCTCGTATTCCCGGGAGGTCAGTTCTTCCAATACCTGATTGTCATTGTCCTTACTCATCGCCTATTTAGACTAATTTTAATTAACAGTACAAATCTATAACAAAAAGCGGACTTAAAGGTTCTTTTCCGGCTTAATAAGTCGGCTGGTTTCTCCTTGAATATGTACCCTCCGTTCGTAACCGTTTGCGCTCAGTCCAAACTCAGGTTTAAGTTTCGGTCGAGGCTCTCTTCCAGGGAGATCATGGTTTCGGTTCTTTCGATGCCTTCAATCTGCTGGATTTTGTCGTGAAGTACTTCCTTAAGGTGGTTGGTATCTTTGCAGTGAATTTTGACAAACATGCTGTAGTTCCCGGTGGTGTAGTGAACGCTTACCACCTCGCGTATTTCCTTCAGGGCCGCCATCACCTGCTCGTAGAGGGCGCTTTTCTGGAGAAAGATTCCAATGAACGCGGTGATGTCGTAACCGAGCTTGGCGTAGTTGACTTTCAACGTGACCTTTTCAACAATGCCTGCTTCCTCCATCTTGCTCATGCGAACGTGTACTGTACCGCCCGAGACAAAGGCTTTTTTTGCTACTTCTGTGTAGGGTTTCTTGGCGTCGTGCATCAATATCTCCAGGATCTTGAGATCGACATTGTCAATTTTCAAATTATCGGCCATAGAAGTTGGTTGTTTTTGAATTCTGTTCAAAAATAATGCTGTTTTATGAAAATCATCTAATCTTTTCTGGTATTTATTGCATTCAGAGGGGCGGATTGCGTTACTTTGTTGCGTAATTCACAATCAGCACACACTGTAGGGTGTTGAAACTGGCAGACAAGCCCTCCGGTCTCGGGGGTGGAGGTAAGGGACAAAGTGCCGATGTACCCGATCTCAATCATACAATTGAGCTCGGGAGCTTCGGTCACCTAACTGCTCCGTGGAGGTTCGAACCCTCCCCCTACAGCAACAGACGTTCTTAAAAATTGTAGGGTGTTGAAATTGGCAGACAAGCCCTCCTGTCTCGGGGGTGGAGGTCAAGGGATAAACACAGGATAATGGGTTGACCACTAAGTTTCTCTGTCCTGTTGCTAACTTCTCCGTGGAGGTTCGAACCCTCCCTCTACAGCAGCTCAGTTTAGGTTAATGAGTTATTCAGAGCTACCCACGCTTCCGATCTGATCGGGACGTGGGTTTTGTTTTTTTATATCCCCTTAGTTCCATCGGATTCCTGAAGCAATCGTTTGCTTCACAGGAGTAGTTTTGCTAAAATCGGGCAATTGACTTTGCATCTGATTAAACCCGAAGTATGAAATCTTTTCCGTGGTTCAGCAGCTACCCCGAAGGCGTTCCCCATGAAATTAAACCCGATGAATACCCTTCCGTCGTCGAGATGATCGAGGACTCGTGCCGAAGGCACGGGGATAAAGTCGCTTACGAGAACATGGGTGTGCGCATGACCTATGCGGAAGTCGATCGGCTTTCGCGCGACTTCGCAGCATATCTTCAACAGGAACTAAAACTCAAGAAGGGTGAACGCATAGCGATCCAGATGCCAAACTGCCTGCAGTTTCCCATCGCGTTTTTCGGCGCTCTCCGCGCCGGTCTTATTGTGGTCAATACTAATCCGCTGTATACCTCACGCGAAATGGAGCACCAATTTCGCGATGCGGGCGCGTCGGCTATTGTAATCGTCGCCAACTTCGCCAGCAACCTCGAGAAAATCATAGGCAATACACAGATCCGGCATGTCATCATTACCGAGCTCGGAGATCTTCTAGGAGGCATCAAACGCCCGCTGGTTAACTTCGTGGTGAAGAACATCAAGAAAATGGTTCCCCGCTATTCGCTGCCGACGGCGGTTCCGTTCCGCGATGTTTTGAAGCGAGGTGCAAAACTGCCGCTGGAAAAGCCTGCCTGTTCGCTCAACGATGTTGCTGTTCTCCAATACACCGGGGGGACTACGGGTGTGTCGAAAGGAGCCCAGCTTTCGCATGGAAACCTGGTGGCTCACAACGCTATGATTACCGCTTGGTTCCGTCCTTACCTCAGTCAGGGCGACGAGGATATCATCATCACCGCTATTCCGCTGTATCACATCTTTGCGTTGACCGTCAATGGTTTGCTGATGTTTACTACCGGAGTCAAGAGCGTGCTGATTACCAATCCGCGCGACATGAAAGGGTTCGTGAAGGAATTGTCGAAACACAAGTTTACCATCATGACCGGTGTTAACACCCTCTTCAATGGTCTCCTGAATACGCCCGGATTTGACAAGGTCGATTTCTCCCACCTGAAAGGGGCGATAGGCGGCGGGATGGCGGTGCAGGACGCGGTGGCCGAGCGCTGGCAACAGGTCACAGGAAAGCCCTTGCTGGAAGGATACGGATTGAGTGAAACTTCGCCCGTGTTGTGCTGTAATCCGCTCGTCGGAAAGTTCAAGCGGGGCACGATCGGTGTCCCCATGCCGAGTACGGAAGTAGCCATATTTGACGATAACGGGAACCAACTGCCTCAGGGTGAAGTAGGGGAGATCTGCGCGCGGGGTCCGCAGGTGATGTCAGGATACTGGCAACAGGACAACGACGGCGTGTTCTTTCCCGGCGGATGGTTCAAAACCGGTGATATCGGCCTGATGGACGAAGACGGTTTCTTCCGTATCGTCGACCGGAAGAAAGACATGATCGTGGTTTCGGGCTTTAATGTCTATCCCAACGAAATCGAAAACATCGTTGCCGGCCATGAAAAAGTTCTGGAGGTTGCCGCGATCGGTGTCGCCGACGCGAGGACAGGAGAAGCAGTGAAGGTGTTTATCGTCAAGCGTGATGAAAGTCTGACTGCAGAAGACGTGATTGCCTACTGCAGAAACCATATGACAAACTACAAGGTGCCGCGACACGTTGAATTCCGCAAGGAACTTCCGAAAACGAATGTCGGAAAGATTCTGCGCCGCGCACTTAAGGAGGAGCAGCCCGCCGAGACGGTGGCGAAATAGTTTTCTCCGGTTTACAGTACCGCTGTTCGTCGTATTAATACCTAATGCGACGGAGAGACATTTGTCGGGTCGCCTGGGCTTGCTAATTTTGTAAAACCATTCAGGCACGGTTTCGGTTAAATACATTGAACCTTCCCACAACCGGACTCGCTGCGAATCGATGGACTTTGCCCGGTCGGGGGATCCAGATCTTGAATTTAACGGTACTGTCAGACTGCTTATGGACGAATACAGGAAGCTAACCACACAGGAAAAAGCGCTGAGGATCAATCTCAGCAAGGCTATCTACGGCTCTTTTGCCGAAATCGGGGCGGGGCAGGAGGTTGCAGCCAGTTTTTTCAAAGTGGGGGGGGCTTCCGGCACAATTGCCAAAACAATCTCCGCATACGATATGAAGTTCAGTGACGCCATTTACGGTGTCTGTGAACGCTACGTGTGTGAAGATAGGCTTATCCAGATGCTCGATCACGAGTATGTCCTGCTCGCCGAGCGACTTCCCCACCGAATTGAGAATACACGTTTCTTCGCTTTCGCCAATACCATCGAAGTGCTGAACTACGAGCGCACTAACCAGGGGCACGGTTGGCTGGGTTTGCGTTTTCAGCTCACGCCACAGAGTGAGCCAAACGAATGCGTCATCCATATCAAGATGTTTGACAATGACCCGCTGCAGCAACAACTCGCCGTAGGGATGATCGGCGTAAACATGATCTACGGATGTATGTTCATGAGCGATCCGGATGAGATTTTGATGTCGCTTCTCGACGGCCTGAGCCGGCGCCGCATCGAGGTCGATATGTTCCGTCTGACCGGGCCTGACTTCAAACACGTCGATAACCGCCTGCTGGCCCTCAAACTGGTGAAAAACGGTCTCACAAAAGCGGCGATGTTCGGTCCCAATGGAGACGTGATGCAGCCGTCCGATGAATTATACAAGCGAAATGTGCTGGTATTGCGCGGGCGTTTTCGTCCACCCACGGTCGTGAATGTCGACATGCTTCTGACGTCACGGCGCCATTTCAAGCGCGAGCCGGATGTGGAACGCTCGAAGATCGTTGTCATCACCGAACTTACACTCAATGACCTCAGCCCCGATGGAAAAATCGATGAACGCGATTTTCTCCACCGCGCGGATATCATTTGCTCACTGGGACAGAACGTTCTGATCTCAAATTACTTTGAGTACTACCGATTGGTCGACTATCTGTCGAGAATTACCAAAGGAAAGAAAATCGGTATTACTATGGGAATATACGCCCTGCAGAAAGTCTTTGAAGAGAAGACGTACGAGAATATCCGCGGAGGCATCCTGGAGTGTTTCGCTTCCCTGTTTGGCACGAACGTCAAACTTTACATTTATCCGGCGTTGCGAAGCGATGGCACGGTCTTCACGTTGAAGGACTTCGAAAAGGAGTTGCCCGCAAACCTGAAAAGTCTTTTCCGCTATCTCGTCGACAACAACAAACTCGAAGACATCAACGATGCCAATGTCAAGAACCTTCACATCATTTCCGATGACGTACTGGCTATGATCCGAAAAGGAGAGACAGGGTGGGAGCGGTATGTTCCTCATAAAGTGGAAGAGGCGGTGAAAGAGCGCGGACTCTTCGACTGGCCCCACGCGAACGAATCCAGACTCGTGGCCGAAGCCTGACGGCTATCGGCGGGAGGAGTCAATCTTTGCGAAATATTTCCGCGCCTCCTGCATGACATGCGGTGCGAGGACAAATCCGGAAATCATCGTAGGAATCGCCATCAGCGCGAACGAAATGTCAATGATGTTGATGATCGTCGACATAGGCACAACAGCGGCGACTACAATCGAGGCGAGGTAGAAATATTCGTAATAACGTGCGCTTTTTACTCCTCCGATAAAAGACATGGCTTTGCTCCCGTAGTAGCTGTACGCAAACAGCGATGTCACCGCGAAAAAGAACGCACTGAGCAACAATGCCCACCGTCCTGGTGCTCCGAGCGAACTGTCGAATGCGTGTAGTGTAAGCGTTACTCCATCGGCATCGGTGGTATTCCATACGTCGGTCACCAGAATGGCCAGCGCGGTCAGGGTACAGACAATTAACGTATCGATTACCGGACTTACCATCGAAACGAGCCCCTCGCGAATCGGCTCTCGGCTCTTCGACGCCCCCAACGCCATGGGAGCTGTGCCGATACCTGCCTCGTTGGAGAATGAAGCGCGACGGACACCGGTAACAATAAGCCCCCCCAACACTCCGCCGAGCGCTGCATTGCCATTGAAGTGATCAGCGCTGAACGCATCGGTGAAAATCAACATAAAGTACGTTGGAACTTTGGTGATATTGGTGAGCAGAACGGCAACAACGGTGACGAAGTAGACAACGACCATCATGGGAACCATGTTGCCCGCCCACAAGCCGATTCGTTTTATCCCGCCGAGGATGACAATTCCGGCAGTGACCATGAGCACCGATCCTATAATCAGCTTGGCGGTTTGTATCGGATATCCCGCTAATGTAATGCTGGCGTCCTTCCAGGCGGGTGACAGGATTGTGACATCAAATAAGATCTGCGTGAGCTGATTCGCCTGAAAAATAGGAAGGCAGCCGACCAGACAGCAAGCAGCGAAGAGGTAAGCCAGCGGTAGCCAGCGCCGGCCCATTGCTTCCCGGATGACGTACATCGGACCGCCCTGGACATCGCCGGCGTCGTCTCTCCCGCGGTACATCACGGCAAGGCTACTGGTGAAGAAGTTGGTTGCCATACCGATAATGGCGGTAATCCACATCCAGAACAACGCTCCGGGGCCTCCGATAGCGATGGCCACTGCTACGCCGGCAATGTTGCCCATCCCAACCGTTGAGGCGAGATTAGTGGACAGCGCCTGGTACGGCTTGATCTGCCCGGGATCGTCAGGATTGTTGAACTTTCCGCGCAGTACATCAATGGCGTGACCGATGTAACGGTACTGAATGAAGCGTGAATAGAACAGGAAGAACAGCCCTCCCAGAATGATCAAAAAGAGTATCGGAGTCCAGATCGCAGTAGCCAGCAAGGCGATAACATCATTCATGCAGGTCGCTTCATGCAGCGTTAGGCGTTGCTGCTCTTGCAAAATAGCAATTATCTCCGAATACCGACTATCATCACGCTGATTCCAGGTACTTCAGCACTCCCTGAATACGAGCGTCAAGCTCTTCCGACTTCACTTTGTACTCTTCACGCGACGGAAGCGTTGTCCTGACACTGATATAGAACTTGATCTTGGGTTCGGTTCCCGACGGCCGCACCGAAACCTTCGTACCATCTTCGAGATAAAACTGCAGTACGTCGGATACAGGAAAGTCCAGTTTCGATTTGGCGCCGGATGCGACGTCAACCTCCTCGAGCGATTTGTAGTCCCTTCTTTTTACTACGCGACTTCCATTGATTTCGGCGGGGGGATTGCTGCGAAACTTTTCCATCATGGCCTTGATCTCCTGCTCGCCCTGTTGTCCTTTGCGAACCATGTTCAGCAGGTGCTCCTTGTAGAAACCGAACTCGACATACATGTCGATGAGCCAGTCATAGAGGGATTTATTTTCGTCGCGGCATACTGCGGCAATGGCTGCGAAAAAGGCGCAGGCCGAAACTGCGTCTTTGTCGCGAACGAAATCGCCCACCATGTAGCCGTAGCTTTCTTCACCCGCGGCTACAAACCTCTTACTGCCTTCGAGTTGGTTCATCAGGGCAGCGATATACTTGAATCCTGTTAGGGTGTTATAGCACTCTACCCCGAATTTTTCCGCCATCGTGTCGACAAGTTCCGTCGTGACAATAGTCTTGGCGATGTAGGTGTTTTTCGTTTCGTTCAGATTCTTAAGGATGAAGTACATCATGAGACTGAACGCCTGATTACCATTCAGAAGGATGAATTCCCCATCCGGTTTCCGGATACCGATACCCACGCGGTCGACATCGGGGTCTGTCGCCATGACGAGCGTAGCTCCTACTTTGCGGCCGAGTTCAATAGCCATAGCCATGGCTGACTGTTCTTCCGGATTCGGCGATTGAACAGTGGGGAAGTCGCCATCGGGCCTGGCCTGCGCTTCTACGACGTGAAGGTTTGTGAATCCGATTCTCTTCAGACATTCGGGTACCATGGTAATCCCTGCGCCGTGGAGACTTGAATACACCAGGGGAATATCATTCTGCCGGGCGATAGCATCCTGGCGTGGAATCAGATCGACGACTGACTCGTAATAAGCGGCTTCCACTTCCGGTCCTATTGTTTCGATGAGTTCAGGCTTCGCGTTGAAGTTGACTTGCTCGAACGAGGTGATTTTGTTGACCTCGGCAATGATGTTCTTGTCGTGGGGAGGAACAACCTGAGCACCATCGTTCCAGTATGCTTTGTATCCATTGTATTCCTTCGGATTGTGCGAGGCCGTGACAACGATGCCTGATTCGCAGCCGAGATATCGGATGGCGAACGAGAGCATCGGCGTGGGACGCAGTTCTGCAAAGCGGTAAACCCGGATTCCATTGGCGGAAAGCACATCGGCTGCGACTCCTGCGAAGTAAGGGCTGTTATTCCGACTATCGTGGGCGATGGCCACGCGAATAGGTTTGTCGGGATAGGTTTTGTTGAGGTAGTTGGCTAGTCCCTGCGTGGCCACCCCGACGGTGTAGCGATTCATGCAGTTAGACCCAACGCCCATAATGCCACGCAGTCCGCCCGTGCCGAACTCGAGGTCCTTGTAAAAGCTGTCGATGAGTTCCTTGGTGTCGGCCTGTCCGAGCAAGGCGCGAACCTTTTCCCTGGTTTCATCGTCGATTACACTGCTGTCGATCCACGACTTTGCTTTTGTTTGAACCTGTTCGAGTAAATCAGCCATGTCAGTTTCCTGTATTTTGTTTTGATGCGTGCGAAGATAATAAGAATACGACTTTCATCGGGTCACTTCGATCGCTCAGAGGTTTCCCCGTAGCGCCTGCTCGCGTTCGATGGATTCAAAGAGGGCCTTGAAATTCCCTTTTCCGAAAGAACGTGCGCCGTTGCGTTCGATAATCTCGAAGAACACAGTAGGGCGGTCTTGTACCGGTTTTGAAAAGATCTGGAGAAGGTAGCCTTCATCATCGCGATCGATGAGTATGTTCTGTTTCCGGAGTTCGTTCAGGTCTTCTTCAATTTCACCTACCCGGGCGTGGATGTCGTCGTAGTAAGTCTCCGGGACATACAAAAAATCCATGCCGCGCCGTCGCAGTTCGCTGACGGTGTACAAAATGTCGTTGGTGGCCAGGGCAATGTGTTGTACTCCGGCACCCTCATAGAATTCCAGGTATTCGTCAATCTGCGATTTCCTCCGACCCTTAGCTGGCTCGTTGATCGGGAACTTGATGTATCCGTTTCCGTTCGAGACTACCTTCGACATGAGTGCGCTGTACTCCGTGCTGATGTCTTCATCGTCGAAGGTGATCAGGAGGCGAAACCCCATCACATCTTCGTAGAACCGTACCCATTCGTCCATCTTGCCCAATTCAACATTTCCCACGCAGTGGTCTACGTATTGAAGCCCCACTGGAGAAGTTGGGATGGATGAATGGCAAGGCTGGAATCCAGGAAGAAAAGGACCGTGGTAGCGGGAGCGCTCCACAAAGGTGTGAACCGTCTCCCCGTAGGTGCGGATAGAGGTGATTACGACCTCACCATTTTGGTCGTTCAGTACCTGAGGCTCGCCGGCGGGTACCGCTCCGCGCGCAGTGGTTTCATGAAACGATTGACGGGCATCATCGACCGCCAGCGCCAGCACTTTTACGCCATCGCCATGGCGATGGACATGGTTGGCGATAGGGCTGTTGCTGCGCAACCCGGAGGTGAGGACCAGCCGAATCTTGTTTTGCTCAAGGACGTAGGAGGCGCGGTCCCGGATGCCGGTTTCAGGCCCGGCGTAGGCGATGAGCGAAAAGCCCATGCAGGTCTGATAGAAATGCGCTGCCTGTTTGGCATTTCCGACCCATAATTCAATATGGTCGGTGCCGTTGATCGGGAGGAAATCGGTCATGACAAGGGTTTTTTGCGAAATTTAGCCTTCGCAATCGAATGAATAAAATCGTTTGCCATGTTCCCATCGCCCTGGCGCGCTGGTATTTCCGGCCAGAGCGAGGTCTCTCCGCATTTGTGGTATGAACTTTTTGTATTTGCGGTAAAGACTGTAATCTTTACGGAAAACTTAGTTTATGAACGTCAAAGAACTCGACGCCGAATTGCGTGAAATTGAACGCACAAAGGCGGAATTGAGCAAGCTGGATTACAACGACCCGAAATACGACGACCTGGAAGAGCAGCTCCATGATCTGGAAGACGACTTCCAGGATAAACACGGTGAATATCTGGAGGAAGCCCTTCAGAATGTCCACGACGAGCTTTGTCCCGACAATGACGTATTGATGCCGATCGCTTATCTCGGTGATGGCGTTCCGGTGGAGATCGATCAGTATGCCGGGAAAGATACCCGCCTGATTCTGGCGACTAATCCGCCGCGCATTCTGCTTGCCATCGGAAACGAAAAGCAGGATGTGGTCTGGGTAGCGGAGTCCTGATCCGCTATTGCGTCACGCGAATCCCAACTTCTTTCTCACCCTTGAGAGCATGGTGTGTGCCAGTTCGCGCGCTCTTGCTTCCCCTTGCTGAAGCTCTTTTTCAAGCGCGTCTGTATTGTTGAAGTAGTGGTTAAACGCCTCTCTTTCTTTTGCAAACCTGGTGCGGATGAGTTCATACAGTTCCTGCTTGGCATGGCCATAGCCGTAGTTACCAGCGAGGTACCTCTTTCGCATGTCTGCCACTTCTTCTTCGGTCGCCAGCAGGCTGTAAATCGCAAAGACGTTGTCCGTGTCGGGATTCTTAGGCTCCTCCAGCGGCGTGCTGTCGGTAACAATCGACATGACCTGCTTCCGCAATTCTTTGTCCGGAAGAAAGATATCGATCGTGTTGCCGTATGACTTGCTCATTTTCTGACCATCGGTGCCAGGGATGGTCATGACCTGCTCTTCGATACGCGCCTCGGGGACGACAAATGTCTCGCCGTACTGGGCGTTGAAGGAGGAGGCGATGTCACGGGCGATTTCGACATGCTGACGCTGATCCTTGCCTACGGGGACGAACTCAGCTTCATAGAGGATGATATCGGCAGTCATCAACACCGGATAGGTAAACAATCCGGCGTTTACATCGGAAAGTCGGTCGGACTTGTCTTTGAAAGAATGGGCATTGGCCAGCATCGGGTACGGCGTGAAGCAGTTGAGGTACCATGATAGCTCGCACACTTCGGGGATACGGGACTGCCGGTAGAGAATGTTCTTTTTCGTATCAAATCCGAAGGCCAGCCAGGCGGCGGCTACCGCCCGAACGTTGTTAACGCGCGTTTCCGCGTCTTTTATCGTGGTTAGAGAGTGAAGATCGGCGATGAAAAAAAGTGATTCGTTTCCGGGTGCCTGCGACAACCGGATAGCAGGAATGATCGCCCCGAGAAGATTGCCGAGATGAGGACGCCCACTGCTCTGTATTCCTGTTAGTATTCTAGCCATAGTCCTGCAAAGAAAATAAATTGTCACACATGACGGCGACGAACGGCCGAAATCCCTGACAGGCTAAAATTATTGCCGTGATTATTCGTTAGTTTTGCAGCCATGAAAAAGACTGTTTTCGCCCTGTTTTTCCTGTCCCTCACTTTGAGTGCCTACAGCCAGAAGCTCAAGCAGCTCGTGTTTCGGGAGGAAACGCATGATTTCGGTGTGGTTGATGAAGCCGGCGGCTCCGTTTCCCACAAGTTTGTGTTCACCAACAGCGGAAACAGGCCGGTAAGAATCGTAAAGGTCCAGGCCTCGTGCGGATGTACTACCCCCGACTGGACGAAAGAGCCCGTTGCACCGGGGAAGGAGGGGTTTATCGAGGCTGCCTACAACCCAAAAGGCAGACCCGGCTACTTTAACCGGTCGCTGACTGTCACGACCGATCTGGGGCCGGAGCCGATCACTCTCCACATCAAAGGTCGGGTAATGAACGACGCCGAACCGTCTAATCTCGACTATCCGGTCGCGAAAGGGAACCTTCGCTTCCAGACGCGTTCGTTCAACCTGGGAAAGGTCTATCTGCGGGATATCAACGTAGTTCGCGAATTCAAGGTGTTGAATGCCGGAAAAGAGGCGGTAACATTCACAGGCAACTTTACTCACGCACCCTATATCAAAATCGATGTTCAGCCCCGTGTGATTCAGCCCGGGGCCACGGCCACAATCCGGCTCAGCTACAACGGCGCACAGAAAAATCAATACGGATTTCAGTCGGATAACGTCGAGATCGAAACGGATGATACCAAGGAACCGGTGAAGTCTTTCACCGTGTTCGCCACGCTCGAAGACTACTTCCCCGAAATGAGTCAGGAGGAACTGGCGAAGGCGCCTCAACTGACGCTGGATGCGCGTTCGTTGGATCTGGGTTCCATCCGGGGTGAAATCACTAAGGTACTTCAGGTCACCAATACGGGTCGACAGCCTCTTGAAATTCGCGCTATTCAACCCAATTGCACATGTGTGACAGCAACGGCTTCGAAACATACACTCAGACCGGGAGAAAGCGCTGACATCACCATTCGTTTTCAACCCGCCGAACGCAGCGGATCACAGAACAAGTCGATCACTTTCTATTCCAACGATCCGAGAAACCCGGTACAGCGTCTTACGTTCACTGCGAACGTGCTGTAAGGCAAAACAATACCGACTTACGAAAAAGCCGGTATGCCTGTGATGTGGTTTCCGAGAATCAGCAAGTGAATGTCGTGGGTGCCCTCGTAGGTAATGACCGATTCCAGGTTCATCATGTGTCTCATGATGGGATACTCTCCCGTAATCCCCATTGCGCCATGGATCTGGCGGGCTTCGCGGGCGATTTCGAGCGCCATGTGAACGTTGTTTCGCTTGGCGAGTGATATCTGAGCAGAGGTGGCGCGTCCTTCATTCATCAGCGTGCCCAGACGCCAACTGAGCAGTTGAGCCTTGGTAATCTCGCTGAGCATTTCGGCCAGTTTCTTTTGCACCAGCTGGAAAGAAGCGATGGGTTTACCGAACTGTTCACGCTCGAGGGCGTACCGACGCGCTGAGTCATAGCAGTCCATCGCCGCGCCGATGGCTCCCCAGGCGATGCCATATCGGGCAGTGTCGAGACACATCAGAGGAGCACCTAGCCCGTTCTTCCCGGGGAGAAGGTTTTCCTTGGGAACCTTTACGTTGTCAAACACAAGTTCACCGGTGCTGCTGGCCCGGAGTGACCATTTACCATGTGTTTCCGGTGTGGAGAATCCCTCCATGCCGCGCTCAACGATAAGACCGTGGATCCGACCTTCTTCGTTCTTCGCCCAAACCACTGCCACATCGGCGCGGGGAGCATTCGATATCCACATCTTCGCACCGTTCAGCAGGTAGTGGTCGCCCATATCCCTGAAGTTCGTTACCATACCCCCCGGGTTGGATCCGTGGTCCGGTTCCGTTAGCCCGAAGCACCCCAGCCATTCACCCGAACCGAGCTTCGGCAGATACTTGCGGCGCTGCTCCTCGCTGCCGAACTTGTAAATGGGATACATTACCAGAGAGCCCTGCACGGATGCGGTTGACCGCATACCCGAATCCCCGCGCTCAATCTCCTGCATGATAAGGCCGTAGCTGATGTAATCCATTCCGCCCCCACCATATTCAGCAGGAATGGTCGGTCCGAAAGCTCCGATTTCGCCAAACTTCTTGACCATTTCGTACGGGAAATGGTTACGCTCCGCCCAATCTTCGATATAGGGTGAAATCTCCCGCTTGACAAAGTCGCGAATGGCGCTGCGTACGAGCTTGTGCTCCTCGCTGAACAAGTCATCGAGCTGGTAAAAATCAGGGTGCTCAAAAACGTCCTGCTTCATCGATTTCTTACCCTGTGCAGTGGATACCGGTTGGTTGGGCATATGATTGGTGAATTTATTCAGTAACTTTTCGAGGCTAAGTTAAGCGATTCTTACCAATTATTGGACTAGGCGACTACCGCTCAAAAAAAGACCTGCCATGGCCGATGACATCGCGGACAAGACATTGCTGGCGCAACTGGAGAAGTTGCGCGAGAAGTACGACTATATGGGACAAGACATGTCGTCGTACCTCGATGGATTGCTTTATTCGGATTACCTGACCTATTGGGACTATATCCACCTCGAGACACTGCTGAGCCTTCAAAATCCGCGAACGCGGTTTCCCGACGAAAAGGTGTTCATTATCTATCACCAGATCACCGAGCTCTATTTTAAACTCGTCTTGCATGAGATTGAACAGATCGCTTTCCGGGCCGACCTGGATGCCTCGTTCTTTATTGATCGCATGGACCGGATCATCCGATATTTCCGGAACCTGGAGCAGTCGTTCGATATCATGGTTAAAGGGCTCGACAAGGAGGAGTTCCGTAAGTTCCGGATGGCCTTACTTCCTGCCAGTGGCTTTCAGTCGGCTCAATACCGGTTGATTGAAATCGGTTCGACTGATGTTATCAATATCGTTGCTCAGGAGGAGCGGGAAGCATTGCGAAATGCCTCGTTGCGTGAACAGGTGCAAAATCTTTATTGGCGCCGCGGAGCGACTGATCTCAAGACAGGGAACAAGACGTTGACGCTGAAGCAGTTTGAAGAGCGCTACATGGAGCAATTTCACAGCGCTGCCGAAAAGTACCGCGATCGCAACCTTCGCCAGATTTTTCTCCGCTTCAGCGAGGCGCCTGAACGCGACGCTCTTGTTAGTCGGCTGCGGGAATACGACCTTTGCGTGAACGTCTACTGGCCGTTGGTCCACATCCGTTCCGCTGCTGTCTATCTGAAGAATGATCCAGAGGTTCTGAAGGCCACGGGCGGTACTAACTGGACTAAGTATTTGCCGCCGCGATTTCAGAAGAGGATATTCTTTCCGGAGTTGTGGTCGAGCGAAGAGGTAGGCGAATGGGGCAAAGCGGCGATTGAGCGACAGCTCCGGCGCGCTGATGCCGATTAAAGGATAGATACCTTTCTTTATGCGGATTGAAGATGTTGTGTTGTGGCCCGAGGAGGCCTACAACGAAGAAGTTTTTCCCGGAATTCTTTACGAACGCCTGGCACTACCCCGCGATGGAAGCGTGTGGGTCCGCCCCATCAAGCGTTCCATCGATGCGCGCGGACGCCGGGTGCGCGTGCGTTTTCAATGTGAGATTTACGGTCGCGAGGAAGTACTGCCTGATCTGCCGCAAAGACCCGATTACGCGAGCGTAGCGGGAAGAGACCCTGTTCTCATTGTGGGTAGCGGTCCCGCCGGATTGTTTGCAGGGTTGCGTCTGATTGAGTTGGGATACAGACCCATCCTGTTTGAACGCGGCAAAGACGTGCAGGCCCGCAGACGCGATCTCGCCGCTATCAACAAAGAACATGTCGTCAACGCGGAGTCGAACTATTGCTTTGGGGAAGGCGGAGCGGGGACGTATTCCGATGGAAAGCTCTATACGCGCTCAAAGAAGCGCGGTGATGTTCAGCGTATACTCGAAGCGTTGGTTGCGCACGGCGGACGACCGGATATTCTCTTCGACGCACATCCCCATATTGGAACCAACAAGCTTCCCCGGCTTGTTGCCGAGCTTCGCGAGTCAATAATCGCCGCAGGAGGGGAGGTCCATTTCAATACACGTGTCGACGACCTGGTGCTGGAGGGCGACCGTGTCAGGGGAGTCGTGCTCGCGTCGGGTGAAAAAGTTTATGGTGAAGCCGTGATTCTGGCGACCGGCCATTCGGCTCGCGATATCTTTGAAATGCTTTATCGCCGCGATATTCTCATCGAGGCGAAGCCTTATGCCCTGGGCTTACGTGTCGAACACGCTCAGGAGCTGATCGACCGCATCCAATACCACTGCGAAACTGATCGGGGACCGTGGTTGCCGGCATCGTCCTACAGTCTGGTTCATCAGGTGCCTCAGGAGGGAAAGTCGCGTGGAGTCTTTTCGTTTTGTATGTGCCCCGGTGGATTTATTGTTCCTTCGGCTACGGCACCGGGAGAAGTTGTCGTGAATGGGATGAGTCCGTCAAGGAGGGATTCCGCCTACGCCAATTCCGGAATCGTCGCGGCGGTCGATGTGGAAGATTTCGCCGCATACAGCAAGCATGGCGCGCTGGCCGGGATGTACTTCCAGCGCGATATTGAGCAACTCGCCTGTACGATAGCCGGAGGAACGCAGACAGCCCCTGCCCAGCGTCTGGTCGATTTTGTCGAAGGGCGTGTATCCACTACGTTGTTACCGACATCCTATCAGCCCGGCCTGACGTCGGTCGATCTGAAGGAAGTGCTGCCTCCGTTCATACATCATGGTTTGCGGGTCGCCTTTCGCGCCTTCGGAAAGAAGATGCGGGGATACCTTACCAACGACGCGCAGGTGGTGGGGGTGGAGAGCCGTACATCGTCGCCGGTACGTATTCCGCGCGACCGCGAGACACTTGAACATCCGCAAATCAAAGGGCTCTTTCCCTGTGGCGAGGGAGCGGGTTATGCGGGAGGTATCGTATCGGCCGCTATGGACGGTGAGCGGTGCGCCGAAGCTGCTGTAAAGATCAAACGCTGATTGCGATAAATTCTCTATCTTGGTCGTTACAACCAGATTTTTTTCGCCAGCTCATGATCACCTTCTTCATCGCTATCGTTGCGCTTCTCCTCGGATACTTTGTCTATTCCACAATTATGGAAAAGATATTCGTCATCGATCCGTCGAGGGCAACTCCCGCAACGACGATGGCCGATGGTGTTGATTATGTCGTGATGCCGGCGTGGCGGATATTCCTGATCCAGTTTCTCAATATTGCCGGGCTCGGACCTATTTTCGGTGCCGTCGCCGGAGCCATGTGGGGACCCGTTGCGTTCCTGTGGATTGTCCTGGGCTGCATTTTCGCCGGAGCTGTTCACGACTACTTTTCCGGTATGCTCTCGCTGCGTCACAACGGAAAAAGTATATCTGAAATTTCAGGAATGTACCTCGGCACCGGTGTCAAGCAGTTTATGCGAGCTTTCACTGTCTTGCTTATGCTGATGGTCGGAGCTGTCTTTGTCATGGGGCCGGCGAGAATTCTCGATGACATGACTGGCCAGGCCATGGGAATGACCATCTGGGTGGGTATAATCTTCATCTACTACGTGCTTGCAACACTGCTGCCGGTCGACAAGGTCATTGGAAAGCTTTACCCCGTGTTTGGGTTCACGCTCCTGTTTATGGCTGTCGGCATTTTCATAGTTATGATTATCAGGGGTTTTCCGGTTCCTGAATTGACGTTGGCGAATCTTTCCAATCAACACGTCAATCCCGGGTCGTATCCGATTTTTCCCCTGGTGTTCATCACCATCGCCTGCGGAGCTATTTCGGGATTTCACGCCACGCAATCGCCTCTCATGGCCCGGTGTATGAAAAACGAGAAACAGGGCCGACCGATTTTCTTTGGAGCCATGATCACCGAAGGTATTGTGGCTCTGATCTGGGCAGCGATCGGAATGAGTTTCTACGGAGGCACAGCGGAACTTAACAATGTTATGACGCAGAACAGTGGGAATGCGGCGTTCGTTGTGAATGAGATAGCCATTGGCTTGCTCGGAACAGTAGGCGGATTTCTCGCATTGGTTGGCGTCGTCGCTGCTCCGATTACTTCCGGCGATACAGCCTTCAGAAGTGCGCGGATTATTATTGCGGACTTCCTGCGCTATCATCAGGGGCCGATCAAGAACCGACTGATGATTACTGTTCCGCTTTTTGCTGCCGGCTTCGCGCTTACAAGAATTGATTTCAGCATCATATGGCGTTACTTCGCCTGGACGAATCAGACGCTGGCTACCATCGTGTTGTGGACGGTGACTGTTTACCTCATCCGCGAGCGCAAGAACTATTGGGTGACCTTCATTCCTGCGGCGTTTATGACTACCGTTGTCACCTCTTATCTGCTCTTGGCTCCTGAGGGTTTCCAACTTCCTGCCGGCGTGTCGTATTGGGTCGGAGGTTTGGTTGCCCTGGCGTTATCGGTAGCAACCCTTTACTACATTAACAAAGTGCGTTCCCTCTCCGTAGTTCCTGACGCATCTGTGACAAGAGAACAACTCCGTGCATAGGGCCCGGATGTTTTTTTCAACAATAATTTCTATATGCCCAACGTCCTTACCCAACTGTTTGCTTTTCTGTTCCTGGCCGTCACGTTCGCGGCGGAGGCGCAAACCTCTCGTGCAAAACTCAATGTCCTTTTCATTGCCGCTGACGATCTGAACAATCACATGGGAACCTATGGTCACCCCGTGGTGAAGACCCCCAATTTCGATCGTCTTGCGCGCATAGGGGTACAGTTCAACCGCGCCTATACACAGTTCCCCTGGTGCAGTCCGAGTCGCAGCTCCGTCTTGACGGGTTTGCGCCCCGACACCACACGTGTGTTTGACTTGCGCACACACTTTCGTGAGACCGTCCCTACGGTGACAACACTGCCGGAGTTGTTTGGCAACAACGGCTACTATACCGCGCGGGTGGGGAAGATATATCACTACGGCGTGCCAGGGGATATTGGTACCGATGGACTTGACGATCACCAGTCGTGGCAGGAAGTGATTAATCCCAAAGGACGCGACAAGGATGAAGAACACCTCCTGACAAACTACACCCCGCAAAGGGGGCTCGGTAGTTCGCTCTCGTTCCTGGCAGCAGAAGGCACCGACGAGGAGCAGACCGATGGCATGGTGGCTGATCAGACTATTCGCCTGATAAAAGAGCATCGCGATAAGCCGTTCTTCATTGCCACCGGGTTCTTTCGCCCGCATTGCCCTTACATCGCGCCGAAAAAATATTTCGATATGTACCCGCTCGAAAACATTCGGCTTCCGGAATTCAAGGAGGGACATCTCGATAACGTCCCTAGTCACGCCACCTTCTTCACCAATCCCGCTTATTGGGATCTGACACCCCAGCAACGGAAGGAAGTCATTCAGGCCTACTATGCGTCGGTTTCCTTTCTGGACGCCCAGGTAGGCAAACTTCTCGACGCTCTCGAGCAGGAAGGTTTGTTGGAAAATACCGTCATCGTCTTTTGGAGCGATCACGGTTATATGCTGAGTGAGCACGGACAATGGAAGAAGCAAAGCTTGTTTGAACAGGCCGCGCGCGTGCCGATGTTCGTGGCAGCGCCCGGAAGGAAGGGAAATGGTAAAGCCTCTGATCGTACGGTTGAACTACTGGACCTTTACCCGACGCTGGCATCTCTGTGCGGAATTCAGGCGCCCAGCTATCTCGATGGCGCCGACCTCACTCCGTTACTTGATAATCCGCGCGCATTATGGTCACGTCCCGCCTATACGCAGGTTCGAAACCGTCGCGCGGAGGTGTGGGGACGCAGTGTTCGCACTGAGAGATGGCGTTACACCGAGTGGGACCATGGCAAGGAGGGCGCGCAACTATACGATTACAAGAAGGATCCCAATGAATGGAACAACCTTGCCGACGATCCTCGCTACGCAAAGGTGCGTGCATCGATGAAGAAGTTGCTGGAACAACGTTTTCCCCAAACTACTACGTCTGACGCAAGATGACGAGAAAGTCAGGTCCTGAAAGCCGTCGCCGTTTCCTCGGTCAGCTTGGCGCCGGATTGATAGCCTTGCCCGCAGTCGGGGTGGTGGCAAAAGACCCGTCCCCTGTATACTTCACGAATGGATACAAAGTCATGGAGGTCAGTACAGGTGGGGCCATCGTATGGACCCGGCTGTGCGGTCAACCCGTACCTAACCCCGTGACACACGAGCGGCGTGCGGAAATCTTCCGACATCCGATCGACTTCGATGAATCGGGCCCCGTGGAGGGTATGGATGGAGGTGTCAGAGGGGCCGAAGGACAGGTCCGGTTTATCGTCGAAGACGACTCCCGGCGACGTCTTGAATCCGCCTGGATTCCGGTCACGGCGAAGAATGATTTTACGGCACACTTTCACTTTACCCAACTCGCGCCCGATACGCGCTATCGCGTCAGAGTGGAAGGCAGGGCATCCGCGGGAGGTGCTATCGCTACCGTGCAGGGACGCTTTTCAACACTCCCTCCTGAGACCGCAGCGAAGCCGTTGAACCTTGTTACCTCAACCTGTCAGTACTTCTGGAGCTTTGACGACCCGATCAGGGGGTTCCGGACGTACGACAGCATGCGGAGACTCAACCCCGATCTATACATCCACACGGGCGACTATGTGTACTACGACAAGCCAGGCCCGCTCGCGACAACCTATGAAAAGGCCCGACACAAGTGGCATGCCATGGATGGGTGGCCCGCGCTGCGCGAATTCTATGAGCAGGTTCCGGTGTACATGATCAAGGATGATCATGATCTCCTCGTAAATGATGTTTATCCGGACATCGAACCCTACGGCGAACTGACCTACAAAGAGGGACTGATGTTGTGGTACCAGAATGTGCCCCTTCCGGAAAAGCCGTACCGAACCTTTCGTTGGGGGCGTGATCTGCAAGTCTGGTTGGTAGAAGGCCGCGAGTTCCGGACCCCCAATCACCTTCCCGACCAGCCAGGAAAATCTGTCTGGGGTGACGAACAAAAGGAATGGTTCATGCGCACTGTCGAGGCTTCGGATGCGCGGTTTAAAATTCTGTTTTCACCTACACCGGTGGTCGGCCCTGATCGCGACCGCAAGCGCGATAATCACGCAAATTCGGTCTATGCGACGGAAGGGGCATGGCTGCGCGCGTACCTGGCGGGGCACCCGAACATGTTTGTGGTCAACGGTGACCGACACTGGCAGTATGTTTCGCGTGATGCCGAAACGGGACTCACAGAGTTTGGGTCCGGCGCCGTTAGTGATTTTCATGCGCAGGGGTGGGATCCCGATGACAAACGTCCGGAGCATCGCTTTCTCCGGGTCAAGGGTGGATTCCTGAACATACGCCTTGAATACGACTCCGCAACGCCGCGCTTGTCGTTTGTCCATCGAAATGTCGAAGGCGAAAAGGTGCATGAGGAGCACTTTTCGTGAAAAGTGAATTTTGATTCGCCGTCCCGTACCTGTAAATTCAAAAACTTGAACCGACGCCTATGAATGCACAGAACCACTCCCGTAGAAAGTTTCTAAAGACCGCGGCCGTCCTTTCCTCGCTGGCAATTGTTCCCCGTCATGTATTGGGAGGGCGCGGCTATGTGGCGCCAAGCGATAAGATCGGATTGGGCTTCATCGGATGCGGACGCCAGACGCGCGGATTACAACGCAGATTTGCCAACCTAACCGATACCCAAATCGTTGCAGGATGCGATGTTTATGCTGCGAAGCTGGACAACTTTATAAACGTCAATAACCAGTTCTACGCTGAACGCAACGGTGTCACTTCCTGGAAAGGAACGCATGCCTTCGAAGACTACCGCGCAATGCTTGAACGCGATGATGTCGATGCCGTGGTTATTGTTACACCCGACCACTGGCACGCCGCTCAGGCTGTGCACGCCGCACGTGCGCGGAAGGATATCTATTGCGAGAAGCCCCTTTCCCTGACTGTAAAAGAAGGACGGGCGATGGTTGATGCAGCGCGTAAATACGATCGCGTGTTTCAGACCGGTAGCATGCAGCGGTCGTCGAACGAATTCCGGCAGGCGGTGCACCTGGTTCGCAGCGGGGCCATCGGCCGGCTTACCCGAATCGTGGTAAGCGTAGGAGGTCCGCCGAAGGATTGGGATTTGCAGGGAGAGGCTGTCCCGGCCGGACTGAACTGGGATCTCTGGCTTGGTCCTAATACGATTGAACGTCCCTTTCACAATTTTCTCGCGCCGGCACCTGATGCCAGCTTCTGGGGCAAATGGCGTGACTACAAAGAGTTTGGCGGTGGATTTATGACCGACTGGGGTGCCCATATGTTTGACATCGGACAGTGGGGTCTCGACATGGACCACAGCGGTCCCGTTAAGATCATTCCCCCGGGGCAGGGTAAACAGGAAGGGCTGATCTTTGAATATGCCAACGGTGTTCAGATGATTCACCAGCCGGAAGCAGGGAAGAACTATTGTCACTTTTTCGGAACGGAGGGCGATGTGTACGTACAACGCGGGTCTATCCGCACAAACCCGGAAACGCTGGCCGACAAAGTATTTGAGCCCGGGGCCAACGGCGTGTACTTCTCCGACGATCACTACCACGATTTCATCCAGGCGATAAGGAGCCGGAACAAACCAATTTGCGACGTGGAAATCGGACACCGCACCGCCACCGTCTGCAACATCGGCAACATCGCCTATGCCCTCCAGCGTCCGCTAGAATGGAACCCGGAAAAAGAGCGGTTCAAAGGCGACGGCGAGGCGAACAAGCTGTTAGGACGGAAGATGAGGAAACCCTGGAGAATCTGAGGAACGAGGTACGAAGTACTAGGGACGAGGGACGAGGGACGAAGTACGAGGGGGATACTCCTGATTGGAAGTATGAACCCAAGGGGATGGGAAATTACGAATTACGTCCCGATAGCTATCGGGAGACGAATTACGCGTGCCCGCTGTGGCGGGAATTACGCGTGCCGCCGTGCTTCTTCAATAGCTGCAAATGCCAGCCCGCGGCCGTCTCCGA